>NZ_JBICSQ010000108.1:0-22351 GCF_043197175.1 Amycolatopsis sp. NPDC049252 | reverse complement strand
CTGGGAGACCTGCGGCAACCCGGACGGCAAGCCGGCGGTGATGCTGCACGGCGGGCCCGGCCAGGGTTGCGCGCCGGGCATGCGGCGGGTGTTCGACCCGGCCCGCTACCGCGCGGTGCTGCTCGACCAGCGCGGCTGCGGCCGCAGCCTCCCTCACGCCGCCGACCCGGCGACGTCGCTGGCGCACAACACCACCGAGCACCTGGTCGCCGACCTGGAACGGCTCCGCGAGCACCTCGGCGTCGAACGCTGGCTGCTGACGGGCGGTTCGTGGGGCACGACCCTCGCGCTCGTCTACGCCCAGCGGTATCCGCACCGGGTGTCGGAGATCGTGCTCAGCGCGATCAGCACGACACGCCGATCCGAGATCGACTGGCTCTACCGCGGGGTCGGCCGGTTCTTCCCGGAGGCGTGGCATCGGTTCAGCGGCGGCTCCCCCGACGTCGTGGCCGACTACGTCCGGCTCCTGGAGGACCCGGCCCAGCGGGATCGCGCGGCTCTCGCCTGGCGCGAGTGGGAAGACACGGTGCTGTCCCTTGAACCGGGCGCCGTCCCGCGCGTCCACAGTGGACCGCCGGACGACGCGATGATGGCGTTCGTCCGGCTGACGGCTCACTACTACGCCCACGCGGGCTGGCTCGAGGAAGGCGCGGTGATCCGCGACGCCGGGCGGCTGGCGGACATCCCGGGCGTGCTGGTCCACGGGCGCCTCGACCTGAGCTGCCCGGTCACGACGGCGTGGGAGCTGGCGCGGGCATGGCCGGGCTCGGAACTGCTGATCGACGACCACTCCGGGCACCGCGGCAGCCCGGTGAAGCGCGCCTGGACGCTCGGCGCGCTGGACCGCTTCGCTAGCCGCCGGTGAGCGCCGCCAGGAGCGAGAACAGCGGCGCGAACAACCACAGCACGGCGAGCTGCCCCAGCGGACCTGGGCCATGCCCCCTCCGAGGGTGACGCCCCACCACCGGGCAGCAGGACCCGCTGCACGAACGATGCCGCGACGTAGGGTCACCAGAACGGAAGGTCACGATCTCCGGCTCGGCGGCCTTCCGGTTCTGAGTCGTCGCAGTGTCGATGCCGCCACCACGCGCGAACCCCGGATCCGGTTGCCTATCCTTCCGCAGCCAATTGCACCGCGACGTCGATGATCATGTCCTCCTGGCCACCGACCAGCGCGAGTTCCCCGCAGCGGCGCAGGATCGCCTGCGCGGGCACGCCGTAGCGCTCCGCCGCGCGCTCCGCGTGCAGCAGGAAGCTCGAGTACACCCCGGCCCAGCCCTGGACGACCGCGTTGCGGTCCATCTTCGGCCAGCGCTGCAGGTACGGGCGGACGATCTCCTCGGCCGCGTCCAGCAGGCCCGCGACGTCCAGGCCTGTGTCGACCTCCAGCCGGTCGAACACCGCCGCGAGCACTTCCGTCGGCGAGTTGCCCGCCCCGGCACCGAGGGCGCAGAGCGACCCGTCGATGTAGCGAACTCCGGCTTCGTAAGCCAGCACGGAGTTCGCGACGCCGAGGGAAATGTTCTGGTGCCCGTGGTACCCGACCCAGGCCTGGTCGCCGACCTCGGCTACCAGCGCCTCGAATCTTGCGCGGGCCTCGTGCATCAGCAGCGCGCCCGCCGAGTCCGTGACGTACGCCGCCTGGCAGCCCGCGTCCACCATGATCCGGGCCTGCTTCGCCAGGTCCTCCGGCGGCGTGCGGTGCGCCATCATCAGGAACCCGGCCGTCTCCATGCCCAGTTCGCGGGCCAGGCCGAAGTGCTGCGGCGAGACGTCGGCCTCGGTGCAGTGCGTCGCGACGCGGACCATCCCCGCGCCCGCGTCGAACGCGCGCTGCAGGTCCTCGGCCGTGCCGATGCCGGGTACCAGCAGCACCGCGATCTTTGCCTGCTTCGCTTCTTCGCGCGCCGCAGCGATCAGCTTCAGCTCGTCGACGGCGGAAAACCCGTACGTGAACGAGGATCCGCCGAGGCCGTCGCCGTGGGTCACCTCGATCACCTCGACACCGGCGCGGTCCAGCGCGCGCACCGTGTCGCGCACCTGCTGCTCGGTGAAGCGGTGCGCCATGGCGTGGCTGCCGTCGCGCAGGGTCGTGTCG
Organism: Amycolatopsis sp. NPDC049252; assembly: GCF_043197175.1. Taxonomy (NCBI): domain Bacteria; kingdom Bacillati; phylum Actinomycetota; class Actinomycetes; order Pseudonocardiales; family Pseudonocardiaceae; genus Amycolatopsis; species Amycolatopsis sp. NPDC049252. The sequence continues at coordinate 20,253 of NZ_JBICSQ010000108.1, read as the reverse complement.
ACGATCCGGACGTCGTGCTTCAGAACCGGCCGGCTCATGCGAGCACCTCCTGCTTCGCGCGCGCCATCAGCTCGCCGACCCGGGCGGCCGCGGCGGTCATGATGTCCAGGTTCCCGGCGTACTCCGGCAGGTAGTCGCCGTTGCCGCGGACCTCGAGGAAGATCCCGACCCGCGCGTTGCCGTCCCACTCCTCGCGCGCGTCGTCGAACTGCGGGTCGGCACGCAGCGAATAACCGGGGACGTACTTGCGGACCTCGTCGGCCATTTCGTGGATCGACGCCGTGATCGCGTCACGGTCCGCGTCGATCCCGATCGCGCAGAACACCGTGTCCCGCATGATCATCGGCGGCTCGACCGGGTTGAGGATGATGATCGCCTTGCCGCGCCCGGCGCCACCGATTTCGGCGACCGCGCCCGACGTCGTGCGGGTGAATTCGTCGATGTTGGCCCGGGTTCCGGGGCCCGCGCCGCGCGAAGCCACCGAAGCGACGATCTCCGCGTACGGCACCGGCGTCACCCGGGAAACCGCGTGCACCATGGGAATCGTGGCCTGGCCGCCGCAGGTGATCATCGAGACGTTCGGGGCGTCGAGGTGCGCGCCGAGGTTCACCGGCGGGCACACCATCGGGCCGAGGTGCGCCGGGGTCAGGTCGATCGCCTGGATGCCGGCGGCCTCGTACCGCGGCGCGTTGGCGGCGTGCGCCTTCGCCGACGTCGCCTCGAACACCAATTGGGGCAGGGGATCCTGCCGCAGCAGCCAGTCGACGCCCTCGGCGGAGGCCGCGATCCCTTGCGCGCGAGCGCGTTCGAGCCCGTCGGACTCGACCACGCCGACGACGTAACCGACTTCGATAACTTCACTGCGTCGCAGCTTCGCCAGCAGATCGGTGCCGATGTTGCCGGGGCCGACGATCGCCGCCATCACGGGAGCCATGCTCCGACCGTCGCACCGGCCCGGCTCGCGGGACAGCCCGGTGTTCCGGCCAGTGGAACGCCGTCAGCTCCAGATCGTCACGTACACCGGCGGCCGGAACCGCGACGGCGGCACCCCGCTGCCCGGCGCCCGCATGACGTGCATCGCGCCCGGCGTGCCGAGGAAGTGCCGCAGCGAGTTGGCCGCGCCGGTGCGGCGGTCCGTCGGCAGCGTCGTCACGAACCAGCAGGCCGGCACCGGGGTCGCGCGGGTCGGGACCACCGCCAGCTCCTTGCGGCGCAACTGCGGCGCCACCAGGTGTTCCAGCGCGACCGACACCCCGCCGCCGCTGGCCGCGGCCGACCACGCCGCCGTCTGGTTGGGGAACACCTGGATCGCGTCGTCCGCGACGCCGAGGGCGCGCAGCAGCCGCCCGGTGTCGCTGCCGGGGTCGGCGCCCGCCGGGTCGAGCAGCCACGGCCAGTGCGCCGGACCGCCCTGGTGGCGCGCGTTCGGGGCACCCACCACGACCAGCGAGCCGCGGAAGATCGGCACGCTGTCGAGGTCCTGCCCGCCTTCCGCGCTCAGCTGCGGGCCGAGGGTGACGTCGGCGAGGCGGTTGGCGACCAGCACCGGCAGCTCGGCCGTGCGCGCCACGCCGGCGTTCGCGTCGATCGTGTTCCCCGCGCGTCTGCGGAACGCCTCCAGCAGCGGGTTCGCGACGAACTCGGCGATCTCGCTGGTCACCGCGAGCCGCAGCCGCGCGGCGACACCGTTGGCCTGCCGGACGGCGGCGTCCGCCTCGGCGCCGAGCGCGACCATCTGCGAGGCGATCGGCAGCAGCCGGCTGCCGCCCGCGGTCAGCGTCATCCCGCCGGAGCGCTTGATGAGCAGCTTGTCGCCGTGGTGCTGACGCAGCGCGGCCAGGGCCTGGGACACCGCGGGTTCGCTGACACCGAGCGCCTTCGCCGCGTCGGTGACCGAACCCAGCCTGGCCACCAGCACGAACGCGTTCAGCTGGCCCAACGTCATGCTCAGATACTCTCTGTGACCCCGGTCCCGATACAGGCGTGGATAAGCGAACCATTAATCCGCGCCCCGGCCCAGCGTCCGACCGAGTTACCGTCCACCCATGGACGAGCCCGGCGACGCGCTGAAGGTGCTCCGCGCGGTCTGGCGTTCCGGCGGCCAGACCGAAGAGGACCTCGACTGCGGACCGCAGAAGTCGTGCAAGAGCATGGCGAACGTCGGCTTCGACCGGTTCGCCGAAGACGACGACCCGGCCGCCGCCTGGCGCGCGCGGCTCGCCCGCGAGGGCAAGCTGGGTGACTCGACGGTCCGCGACCTCGTGCTCGGCCCGGACCGGTAGATGGACTACCCGGACTCCGTCGCGGGCCTCACCGGGGCGCTGCGCGGCGGCGGTTACCTCGCCGGCCGCGGCCTCGCCACCGCGCTGCTCGTGGCGGTCTCCCTGCACCGCCCGCTGCTGCTGGAGGGCGAGGTCGGCGTCGGCAAGACCGAGCTGGCGCGCACGCTGGCCGCGGTCTTCGGAAAACGCCTGATCCGGTTGCAGTGTTACGAAGGCATCGACACCGCGCAGGCGCTCTACGAGTGGGACTACGCCCGCCAGCTGCTGCAGATCCGGGCCCTGCCGGAGCACGAGGCGGCCGCTGAGACGGCCGTCGACCAGCTCTTCGGGCCGAAGTTCCTGGTGGAACGGCCGCTGCTGGCCGCGGTCCGCGCCGGGGCCGGCGCGGTGCTGCTCATCGACGAAATCGACCGCGCCGACGACGAGTTCGAAGCCTTCCTCCTGGAGCTGCTGGCCGACTTCCAGGTGACGATCCCCGAAATCGGCACCATCACCGCGGACAGTCCCCCGGTCGTGGTGCTGACGTCCAACCGCACCCGCGAGCTGCACGACGCGCTGAAACGCCGTTGTCTCTACCACTGGATCGACTACCCGGACGCCGAGCGCGAGGCCGAGATCGTGCGCGTCCGCGAACCCGGCGTCACCGAAGTGCTGACCCGCAAGGTGGTCGCCGCCGTGCACCGCCTGCGGGAGCTCGACCTGGCGAAGCCGCCGGGGGTCGCGGAAACCGTGGACTGGGCGCGGATGCTCACCTTCCTCGGCGCGGCCGACCTCGACCCCGCGTCGGCCGCCGACACCCTCGGCGCCGTGGTCAAGGACCGCGACGACCTCGAGCTCGTGCGGGAGCACCTGGCGGAGCTCACCTCCGGTGCCTGAGTTCGCCGGGGTCCTCGTGGGGTTCGGGCGCGCGCTGCGGGCCGAAGGGCTCGCGGTCGGCACCGGCGACGTGCTCACCTACTGCCGCGCCGCGGCCCGGCTCGACCCGGCCGACCTCGTCGACGTCTACTGGGCGGGCCGGGTGACGCTGGTGCGCCGCCGCGAAGACATCGCCCGCTACGACACGGTGTTCCGCGCCTACTTCCTCGACGCCGGGGACGACCACCCGGAGCTGCCCGCCCTCACCGCCACCTGGGAATCCGACGCCGTGCTCTCGCTGGCGGAATCCGCGACCTCGGCCGAAGAACAGGAGACCCCCGATGCCGCCGGACTCGCCGCGTCCACTGTGGACAGCCTGCGGCACAAGGCGTTCGGCGCCTGCACCCCCGAGGAGCTGGCGGCGATCCGGCGCATGACCGTCCGCCTGCGCCTCACTCCCCCGCGGCGGCGGACCCGCCGGACACGCCCCGCGCGGACCGGCCCGATCCCGGATCTGCGGCGCACGGTGCGCGAAACCCTGCGGCTGTTCGGCGAACCCGCCCGGCTGCACCGGCGGCGGCGCCGGGTGCGGCCGCGTCCGCTGACGCTGATCCTGGACGTCTCCGGGTCGATGGCGGACTATTCGCGCGCCCTGCTGCAGTTCGCGTACTCGGCGGGCCGGGCGGCCACGCACGTCGAGGTGTTCTGCTTCGGCACCCGGCTCTCGCGGATCACCGACGAGCTGCGCACCCGTGACGTCGACGAGGCCCTCGACCGCGCCGCCAAGGTCGTCTTCGACTGGGACGGCGGCACGCGGATCGGCGCGTCGCTGGCCGAGTTCGTCGCCACCTGGGGGCGGCGGGGCCGGTGCCGCGGCGGCATCGTCGTCGTCTGCTCCGACGGCCTCGACCGCGGCGACCCGGAGGTCCTGGCGCGCGCGGCCGAGCGGCTGTCCCGGCTGTGTCACCGTCTCGTGTGGACGAACCCGCACCCCGGCGGCGATTCGCTCGGGATGAGTGTGGTGCGCCCGCACGTCGACGTGCTCGTCTCCGGCCAGGACCTGCGCGGGCTCGAGGAGCTGGCGGCGCTGCTGCCGGCGCTGGAGCGGTCGTGATCCGCCTCGGCACGGCGGCCGGCTACCCGTTCGAGGGACCCCGCCTGCTCGGCGGCTGGACCCCGCCCGCGGCCCCGGCCGTCTACGCGGTCCTCTGCCGTCCCGACGCCGAAGCCCACCCGGACCGCTACGCCGTGATCTACGTCGGGCAGGCCGAGGACCTCGCCGCCGAGCGCCTCCCGTTCCGGCACCCGCGGGCGCCGTGCTGGATCGCCCGGGCGGGTTCGCGGTGGAAGGTGCACATCTGCACGTACGATCCGCCGGGCGGGCTGCGGCCGCACCGCGAGCAGATCGTCCGCGAGCTGACGGCGGTGTACCGGCCGCGCTGCAACCGCGAACGGTACGAGCACGCCTGGGAGGACGAATGGATCGGGCACAGCCGGTGACGCCGGCGTTCGAGGTGGTGGCGGGGGCCGGTTCGCTGCGGAGCGTCAGCGGGGTGACGTTCCCGCACCGGTGGACGCCCGCGGGGGTGAGCGTCGAGACCGACTTCACCGGCGGCCACCTGCTGAACCTCGCCGCCGCCGGGTGCGTCCTCAACGACCTGTACCGCGAGGCCGAGCCGCTGGGCATCGAGGTTCGCGGCGTCCGCGTGACGGCGGGCGGCGGCTTCGACCCGGAGACGTGGGCGTCGACCGGGATCAGCTACCGGGTGGAGCTGGACTCGCCCGCGTCCGCCGCGGAGGTGGACCGCCTGCTGGCGGCGGTCGACGCCGTCGCCGAGATCCCGCGCGCGCTCCGAGCCGGCGCCGAAGTGCGGCGCGTGCCCTGAGCGGTTTGATCACCCGCGGTTCGGGGCACGTTCGTCGGGAAGACCCGATCGAGGAGGTGCGATGGCCACGCGCTGGCAAGTCATCCCGCGGACCGTTCCGCTCTGCTGGCTCAGTCTGGCGGCCGGAGTCCTGCTGCTGGTCTCGAGCATCATCACCCTGGCGACGGCGGCCACGAGAATCCCGGTCCTCGAGGTCATCGTGGCGGTGGTGGCCGTGTTCCTCATCGTCTGCGCCGCACTGGGCCTGGCGAAACCGCAGCTCAGGAACCGCTGAACCCTTTGGAGCCGTCATGACCGACCACCCCCCTGAGCTCGCCGAGGTCCGCGAGCACATCAAGGAAGCCAAGGACGCCGCCGAGCAGGCGGAGAAGTCCGGCATCGCGGACGCGACGCCGGACAAACCCTTCGACGAAGGGGACGCCGAAGAGGCGGCGGACACGGACTGAGGTCCGCTACCGGATCGACTGGCCTCGGCAGGCTGCGCGCCTGTGGCCGTGTGGCGGATTCGAACAGAACAACTGGGTGTCCGCCGCGCTCAGGCCCGGCCCGACCGCCGCTGTGCCGAGCCGCCGCCCACGGCAAGGCCCTGGCGTTACACCGGCTCCGCCGCCCGGTCACTGCCATCGGTGGCCCTTCGGCGGTGCGTCTCGCGCCGCCACACCCCGATAGTCGAAACTCAGGCTCGCGACGCTAACCCGGCCGACGGCGGGTGGTCGTGCGGCGGTGGGTGGTCGTCTTCTTCTGGTCGCCGTCGTGGTGTGGGCCCGCGTTGTCGTGGGGTCCGGAGCGGCCGACGTCGGCAGCGTGGTCGTGGTCACCGGGGACTCCGTTGTGGACGGAACCGCGGTGGTTGTCGGTGCCACCACCTGGCCGTTCCCCGACCGGCCGCCGCCGCAGGCGGCCGGCGCCAGCAGAGCCACCAGCGTCAGACCACACCACCGTCGCCGCATCGTCTGGACGTTAGCAGCGCCGCACGGGTCAAGAGGGCGGAATGGGTCAACGCGGCGCGAAGCCGACAGCGTCGTGCAGGCGGGAACGGCGGGAGCCGGAGGCCGGGCGGGCCACGAACGACTTCTCCGGCGGGGTGTACGTCGCCCCCGTCACGATGTCCTCCGCCATCCCGTACAGCAGCGGCAGGGCGCCTGCCACCACTCCCCCGGTCCGGTTGATGTGCGCGACCCCGGGGACGATCAGCGCCGCGTGGCCGTTGATCGTCCTGACCGTCTCCGCGCACTCCTCCAGGTTCGCCGCGATACGGCCCAGCAGCGAACCCACCCACCACAGGTAGAACGCCAGGCCCGCGATCAGCAGCACGATGTCCAGCACCGTCAAGACGACCAGCAGTGTCATGTCCGGGCCCTCCCCAAGAACAGGTGGTGTTCCAGGCCTTCCGCCAGCACCGCGTCCACCCGCGTGGCCGTCTCCGGGATCAGGGACGTCGACGACGTGTTCGCCGCGGCCGCGGCCAGGGTGTCCCGCACCGTCACCACCCGCCGGTCGATGGCGCGGACCAGCACGATCAGCACGGTCAGCAACGCTGCCACCACCAGCACGACCACGAAACCGGCGATCACAGCGATCCACCACTCCGTCATGTCAGCCTCCCAGCCGGGTCCGGCCGCGGCGCAGCCCGGCGACGATCACGTCCGCGTGCTCGATGGTCGTGCTCAGCCCCGCGAGCGGTGCGGTGTTGCGGACGGCGTCGCGCAGCGCGTCGTCGATCAGCGGGGCCTCGCGGCCGATCGACCTCGCCAGCAGCAGGATCGGCACCACCAGCGCGACGACGACCAGCACGACCACGATCCCGATGACGAACCCCACGACCCAGCCGGTGCTCATACCGACTCGCAGAAGTCGCGCACGGGCTTGAGGTTCGCGTTGACCGAGCCGAGCGCGGCCGGCACCGGCGCGGTCCGGTCGGCGACGACCCGCACGCCGCCCGTCACCGCGCGGAGCGTGTCGCGGATGTGTCGCAAGTGGAGGATCACCCGCAGCAGCCCGACGGCGGCGAACAGGATGATCAGCGCGGCGATGGCGAGGGTGGACCAAGCGACGACCGGCATCACGGAACTCCTTTCAACCCAGCAGTTTCGCGAGGCTGCCCGCGTACCGGGTGGCGCCGACGGCGACCTCGCCGATGGTCTTCTCGGTCTGCGCGAGCGCCGCCGGCACCGGCTCCAGCTGCCCGGTCAGTTCGACGCCGCCTTCGAGAATCTCGTCGGTCGCCGCGCGGATCCGTTCACACGCGGCGAGGACGCGGTTCAGCAGCGCGATCACCACCGGCAGCACGACCAGCAGCAGCACGGCGTTGCCGATCCACCACAGGACCATGTCTCCTCCTCAGGCCGGCGAGCTCGGGTAGGGCAGGAAGAACCGGCGGAACACGCGTCTCAACGCCATCAACGTCGCCTGCAGGCCGATGCTGAACCCGCGGGCCGGCGTCGCGCCGGTGACCTCTTCGCCGCGTTCGGCGCGGTCGATGCCGTTCTGCAGGTTGGCCGCGAAGTCGCGCATCAGCACCGCGGTGACGTCGGCGATCATGCCGCGCCCGTACTGCGCCGCCGCGCCGGAGACCTGCAGGTCCTGGGTGACGTGCACCCGGGTCACGCCGCCGGCCGACGTCAGTGTCGCGGTGACGGTCATGCTCGCCTGGCCGCGGCCCTTCTCGTCGGCACCCGCCGCGTCGACGACGATGCGTTTCGCGGCATCGTCACGGGAAGCGATCTTCGCCATGCCGCCGAACTTCAGCGCCACCGGGCCCATCCGGACGCTCACGCGGCCCTCGTACGCCTCCTCGCCCAGGTCCTCGGTCAGCTCCGCGCCGGGCAGGCACGCGGCCACCTTCGGGACGTCGTCGAAGAACCGCCAGACCTTTTCGATCGGCTGCCCGACCGCGAACTCGTTCTCGATCAGCATCGGCTCTCCTTCTTCGCGTACGCGGCCGGGTCGCGCTCGAACGCGGCCCGGCACCCGGAGCAGCAGAAGTGGTACGCGACGCCCTCGTACTCGACGGGATCACGCGGCGAAACGGTCATCCCGCACACCGGGTCCACGGCGTACTCGGCGACCACCGGCACCGGGCGACGCACCGCGCGCAGCCGGACCAGCTCGGCCAGCACCGCGACGGCGATCTCGCGGTGCGCGACCGCGCCGAGGTCAACGCCGGCGGGCACCTGGACGCGGGCGAGCCGGTCGGCGGCCACCCCGCGGTCGGCGAGGTAGCCGAGCACGGCCTCACCCCGCCGGCGCGAGCCCACCAGCCCGACGTACGCCGGGTCCCGCGCCAGCGCCCGTTCGAGGGCTTCTTCGTCGTGGTGGCCCTGGGTCGCGACGACCACATAGGACTGTCCGGTCACCGCCGCGAGGTCGTCGCTCAGCTCCGCCCGCCAGTCCAGCGCCGCGGCCAGCGCGACCAGCGTGTGCGCCAGCGGCGACCGCCCGGCGACCACGAGGTGCGGAGCCGGGACGACCGGCTCGACGAAGATTTCGAGGGCTCCTTCGCTCTGGCACGCGATCGGCACGACGGTCATCCCGGCGGGCACCGTCCCGAACCGCTCCGGGGTGCCGAGGAGCAGCAGCCTGGGCGTGCCTTCGGCCAGCGCCTGCCGGGCCTCGCGCAGCACCACGGGTTCGGCGCAGGCGCCGCCGATCCAGCCGTGCAGCTCGCCGTCCTCGGTGACGATCGCGCGGCAGCTCTCCTTGCCCGACGACGGCCCTTCGCGCCACACCACGGTCGCGAGCGCGAACGCCTCGCCGCGGCGGGCCCGGTCGCCCGCCTCGGCCAGGACGTCCCAGCCGCTCATCAGTCGTCCGTCCGGACCGGCGGCACGCCCGAGACGTCCTGCCCGGTCCGCAGCGCCTGCCAGACGCGGTCCGGCAGCAGCGGCATGTCGATGTTGCGGACGCCGGTGCCGTCGAGCGCGTCCATGACCGCGTTGACGAACGCCGCCGGCCCGCCGACCGCCGCGCACTCGCCGATGCCCTTGGCGCCGATCGGGTGGTGCGGTGACGGCGTGACGACCTCGCTGTGCAGCTCGAACCCGGGCGTCTCCCAGGCGGTGGGCAGCAGGTAGTCCAGGTAGTTCGAGCCGACGCAGTTGCCCTCCTCGTCGAAGGTGATGAACTGCATGTTCGCCATCGCGTAGGCCTCGGTGAGGCCCCCCATGATCTGCCCCTCGACGATCATCGGGTTGATGCGGACGCCGCAGTCGTCGACGGCGACGAGGTTCAGCACGTCCCACACGCCGCTCTCCGGGTCGACCTCGACGGTCGCGATGTAGACGGCGAACGGCCAGGTCAGGTTCGGCGGGTCGTAGTAGGCGTGGTTCTCCAGCCCGGGTTCCATCCCGTCGGGCATGTTCGAGTACGCGGCCATCGCGCACTCCTGGATGGTGACGCCGCGGTCGGGCACGCCGCGGACGTAGAACCGGCCCAGCTCCCACTCGACGTCCTCTTCGGACACTTCGAGCAGGTGCGCGGCGAGCTTCCGCGCCTTGGCCCGGATCTTGCGCGACACCATCGAGATCGCCGCACCGCCGACCGGCGTGCTGCGGGAGGCGTAGGTCCCCATCCCGAACGGCGCGGTGTCGGTGTCGCCCTCCTCGACCGTGACGTCCTCGGCCGGGATGCCCAGCTCGTGGCTGACGATCTGCGCCCACGTCGTCTCGTGGCCCTGGCCCTGGCTCTTCGTCCCGACGCGCAGCAGCGCCTTGCCGGTGAGGTGCACCCGCAGCTCGGCGGAGTCGAACATCTTGATGCCGAGGATGTCGTACTCGCGGCTGTTGCCGGCGCCCAGCGGCTCGGTCATCGTCGAGATGCCGATGCCCAGCAGCCGTCCGCGGTTACGCGCTTCTTCCTTCTGCTTCAGGAAGTCCTCGTAGCCGATCGCCTTGAGGCCGACTTCGAGGCACTTCTCCGGCTGGCCCGAGTCGACGAGGAACCCGAACGGCGTCCGGTACGGGAACTGGTCCGCGCGCACGAAGTTGCGGCGCCGGAACTCCGCCGGGTCGATGCCGAGGTCCTTGGCGGCCTGGTGCACCATGCGTTCCTGGAAGAACATCGCCTCGGTGACGCGGAACGAGCAGCGGTAGGCGACCCCGCCCGGCGCCTTGTTGGTGTAGACGCCACGGGCGGTGAGGTGCGCCGCCGGGATGTCGTAACAGGCGAACGCCGAGTGCAGCAGGCCGATCTTGAACTTGCTCGGCTGGGCGTCGGCGAAGAACGCGCCGTGGTCGGCGTCGGCGTGGATGCGGACGCCGAGGATCTTCCCGTCCTCGCGCAGCGCCAGCTCGCTGTCGAGGTACATGTCGCGGGCGAACCCGGTCGAGATGAGGTTGCCGGACTTGTCCTCGATCCACTTGACGGGCCGCTCCAGCAGGATCGAGCACAGAATCGAACAGACGTACCCCGGGTACACCGGCACCTTGTTGCCGAAACCACCGCCAATGTCCGGCGAAACGATCCGGATCATGTGCTCGGGCAGTTCGGCGATCATGGCGACGGCAGCGCGGACGATGTGCGGCGCCTGCGTGGTCATGTACACGGTCAGCTTCTGCGTCGCGCGGTCGTAGTCGGCGACCGACGCGCAGCACTCGATCGGCGACGGGTGCGAGCGCGGGTAGTGCAGGCGCAGCTTGGAGATCCGGTCGGCGCTCGCGAACGCCCGGTCGGTGCCGGCCTTGTCCCCGACCTCCCAGTGGTAGATGACGTTGCCGTCCTGGCCGGCCTTGTCGTCACGGATCACCGGGGCGTCCCCGGCGAGCGCCTGCTCCGGGTTGACGACCACCGGCAGCGGCTCGTACTCGACGTCGATCGCGTCGCAGGCGTCCTTGGCGATGTACGGGTCGTCGGCGACGACGCAGGCGACCTCCTGGCCCTGGAACCGGACCTTGTCGGTGGCCAGCACGGCCTGGGTGTCGTAGGACAGCGTCGGCATCCACGCCAGGTTGCGCGTCGCCGCCATCTCACCGGTCAGCACCAAGTGGACGCCGGGGATCTCCCACGCCTTGCTGGTGTCGATCGACTTGATCCGCGCGTGCGCCATCGGGCTGCGGAGAATCTCCATGTGCAGCATGCCGGGCAGCACGATGTCGTCGGTGTAGCGGCCCTTGCCGCGGATGAACCGGCTGTCTTCGACGCGCTTGCGGCTGGCGCCGATGCCGCCGATCTTGACCTCGTCGAGTGCCTTCGTCACGGCTGGTCCTCCCGTTCCGACCGCAGTTTCGCGGCCGCCCAGAGCACCGACTTGACGATGTTCTGGTACCCGGTGCAGCGGCAGAGGTTGCCCGACAGCGCCCACCGGACGTCCTCTTCGGACGGATCGGGATCGCGGTCCAGCAGGGCTTTCGAGGCGAGCATCATGCCGGGCGTGCAGAACCCGCACTGCAGGCCGTGCTCCTCGCGGAAGCCCTCCTGCACCGGGTGCAGCTCGCTGGCCGTCGCCAGGCCTTCGACGGTGGTCACCTCGTGGCCGTCGGCCTGGACGGCGAGCATCGTGCACGACTTCACCGGCGTTCCGTCGACGAGGACCGTGCACGCGCCGCAGCTGGTCGTGTCGCAGCCGATGTGCGTGCCGGTGAGCCGCAGCCCCTGCCGCAGCAGGTGCGACAGCAGCAGCCGGGGCTCGCACTCGATGACCCTGCGGGCGCCGTTCACCGTCACCGTGATCCGGCGTTCGGGGACGTCGGCGGCCGGTTCGTCGCGAACTTCGTGCACGATCGTCATCGGGTCGTCCCTTCCAGGGCGCGCACCACGAAGGTGTGCACCATGTGCCGCTTGTACCGCGCGCTGCCACGGTGATCGGACTTCGGCCGCGCGTCGCGGGCCGCGAGCTTCGCTGCCTCCTCGATCGTCTCGGCGTCGAGCGACCGGCCGAGGAGCGCGTCGGCCGCGTCGGCGCAGTCGATGGTGGCGCCGCCGACGCCGGTGAGCGCGATCCCGGCCCGGGTGACCCGGCCGTCCGCGGCGATGTCGACCGCGACCGCGACACCGACCGTCGCGAAGTCGCCGACCCGTCGTTCGAGCTTGAGGTACCCGCCGGACGGCGTCCCCCGCGGCGCGGGGATGACGGCTTCGACGGCGATCTCGTCCGGGGCGAGGGCGTTCTGGAACGGGCCGAGCACGAAGTCCCGGGCCGGGATGCTCCGCCGGCCGGCCGGGCCGGCCGCGACGATCGAGCCGTCCAGGGCCAGCACCACCGACGCCCAGTCGCCCTGCGGATCGGCGTGGCACAGCGACCCGACGAGCGTGCCGCGGTTGCGGACGATCGGGTCGGCGATCAGCGGCGCCGCGGCGGCCATGGTCGGTTGCTTCTCGCGCAGCAGGTCGGACCGTTCGAGCGTCACGTGCCGGCACAGCGCGCCGACGTGCAGGTTCCCGTCGGCGTCGACCTCGTGGTGGTCGAGCCCGGGGAGGTTGTTGATGTCGACGAGCAGCGCGGGCGCGGCGAAGCGGAGCTTCATCAACGGCACCAGGCTCTGCCCGCCGGCGAGGACCTTCGCTTCGTCACCGTGTTCGTGCAGCAGGGCGAGCGCTTCGTCGAGTTCGCGCGGCGCTTCGTAGGAGAACCGGGCCGGGTACATCGGCGTCAGTCCTCGTCCGGGACGGCGACCGGCAGGGTGTCCTCCTCGGGCTCCGGCCGCGGCCGCTGGTGCGGCGGCCACGGCCCGGCCACCGGCTGCCCGGCCACCTTGAGGAAGTCGATCAACTGGGGCCAGGCCCAGACAGTCGGGCTCGGCCCCTCCTTCGGCGCGTTCTCGACGAGTTCGTACAGCCGCGGGTTGCCGCGGCTGTGCCCGTCGGACTCGATCCGCATGACGCGTACCCGCTTCCGCCGTCGATCAGGTGATCGGGATGGTCCACCCGGAGGACACGCAGGGCAACGAGGGAATAACCCTTCGCTTAACCCTCGAGGCCGGCCCCGCGTACCACACGTGGGTGATCTTCACCGCCGCGTGGATGATCCGGGCGCCGACCGGGTAACCGCCGCTCGAAGGCCGGAACGCGGCCCGAAACGCGAGGGGATGTGGTCCCGGTGTCCGAAGTGTCCCGGCTTCCGGTGGTCGTCAGCGAGAACTGGGATTGGCAGATGCGCGGCGCGTGCCGGGGGATGGACGCCGCCGTGTTCTTCCACAGCGACAACGAACGCGGGATGGCGCGCAAGCGGCGGGAGGAGCTCGCCAAGCAGATCTGCGCGAGCTGCCCGGTGCGGCTGCAGTGCCTCGACCACGCCGTCGCGGTCCGGGAGACGCACGGCATCTGGGGCGGGCTCGGCGAGGGCGAGCTGCGTCAGCTGATCGCCACCCAGGTCTAAGTCAGCTGCTGGAGGCCGACCACCGAGAGCAGCCGCAGGGCGTCGTGGGCCGGGGTGCCGGGCTCGGCGGTGAAGAGCACGACGTGCTGGTCGCGTTCCGGCACCAGGAGGATGTCGCAGATCAGGGGAATCGGCCCGACCTGCGGGTGGTCGACGGTCTTGACCAGGTGCCGCTGGTCGGAGACCTCGGGGCTCGGCCACAGCGCGGCGAACTCGGGGCTGCCGCGCAGCAGCTCGCGCACGAGCCCCTGGGTCGCGGGGTCGTCCGGGTAGCGCGCGGCCGCGGCGCGCAGGTGCCCGGCGGCGAAGATCCCGAAGTCCCCTCCCCCGCTGATGCCGTAGTGCCGCCGGCTCGCGTCCGGGTGCAGGAAGTAGCGGCGGATCATGTTCCGCTCGCGGCGCGGCCGGGCCGAGAAGTCCTCCAGGAGCGCCGCGGCGAGGGGGTTCCAGGCCAGGACGTCGTACTTCGCGTCGAGCACGATCGCCGCGGTGTCCGGCAGCCGCTCGATGAGGTCCAGGATCCGGTCCGGGACGTCGGCCGACGGGCCCGGCGGCTCGGCGAGCTGCCCGCCGAGGGTGTACAGGTGGGCGCGCTCGGCGTCGTTGAGCCGCAGCGCCCGGCCGAGGGCGGCCAGCACGTGCCGCGACGGGTGCGGGCCGCGGGCCTGCTCCAGGCGCGTGTAGTACTGCGTCGAGATGTGCGCCAGCTGGGCCACCTCCTCACGGCGCAAGCCCGGCGTGCGCCGCGGCCCGGCCGCGGGCAGGCCCACCGTCGCCGGGGTCAGCCGCTCCCGGTGCAGCCGCAGGAAACGGCCGAGCGCGTGCTTGTCCATGCCTCGAGTGTCACCCCGGGGCGACGGCCCTGCCAGGTATAGCCAGGGCCTGTCAGCGCGCCCGGCGTCGTCGCACGGTGGAAACATGACTCAGAACGGAATGTTGTCCGGCAAGATCGCCCTCGTCACCGGAGCCAGCCGGGGTATCGGCGCGGCGGCGGCCCGCCTGTTCACGGCGGAGGGCGCGACGGTCGTCCTCGCCGCCCGCACCGAAGGCGACCTCAAGACCATCGCCGAAGACCTGCCCGGCGCGTCCTACGTCGTCGCCGACCTGGGCGACGTCGCGAGCATCGAACGCGCGGTGGACACCGTGGTCGAGCGGCACGGACGGCTCGACGTCGCGTTCAACAACGGCGCCGTCGGCGTCCCCCCGCACCCCATCGCCGGCTTCCCCGAAGACGACTTCGACCTCGTCATGCGGGTCAACCTCAAGGGCGTGTTCTACGCGGTGTCGGCCGAGGTGAAGGCCATGCAGCGCACCGGCGGCGGGGCGATCGTCAACACCAGCAGCGTCGGCAGCCTGATCGGCAACCCGGCCCTGCCCGCGTACGGCGCGGCCAAGCGGGCGGTCAACAGCATCACGGAGTCGGCGGCCGTGACGTACGGCCCGGCCGGCATCCGGGTCAACGCGATCGCGCCGGGACTGACCCTCACCGAGATGGTCGACGAGTGGAACCGCCACGACCCGGGGATCGTGGACCGGATCGTCGCGGGTACCCCGCTCGGGCGGGCCGCCGCGCCGGAGGAGATCGCGGAGTCGGCCGCCTGGCTGCTGAGCGACCGGGCGTCCTTCGTGACGGGCGTCGTGCTGCCGGTCACCGGGGGCACAGCGGTCTGATCCGCGGAGCGCTCATCCGGGTTTGCGGTGGACGAGGCGCGCCAGCCTCGCTCGTGTCCGCCGCGTCACAGGCGGGCGAATCGGCCAACGACCGCGCTGCAGCGAGCTTCCAGCTCGTTCGCGCGCGAAACCAGCAGTTCGGTGCCGATGATCTCCAGTCGCTCCATCTGGCGCGTGATGCTCGAGACCGCCGCAGACCCGGCGGCGTGGTTGCTGAGCGAACGGGCGTCCTTTGTGACTGGTGTGGTGCTGCCGGTCTCCGGAGGCACAGCGGTCTGATCGCCGTGTCAGGGCGGCGTCAGGTCCGTGTCAGGGCGGCCTTCGATAGTTCCTTCCATGACGAAGAACAGCACGATCTGGTCCGGCATGGTGGAGATCGACGACACGGCCCTCGCGGTCACCGACACCGGCGGGCCCGGCCTCCCCGTGGTCTACCTCAACGGCCAGTTCGCCACCCAGGGCTACTGGCGCCGGGTCGTCGCCGAGCTCGGCGACGGCTTCCGGCACATCACCTTCGACGAGCGGGCCCGCGGCAAGTCGAAGCGCTCGGCCGACTACTCCTTCGAGGTCGCCGTCCGCGACGTCGACGCCGTGCTCGCCGCCCGGGGTGTGGAGCGGGCGCTGCTGGTCGGCTGGTCCTACGGTGCCCTGGTCGGCGCGCACTGGGCCGCCCGCAACCCGGAGCGCACGATCGGCGCGGTCCTGGTCGACGGCGCCTTCCCCTACGACTGGCTCGACGACGCGATGGAGCAGCGGATCCGCAAGCTGTTCAAGCGGATGAGCTGGTTCCTGCCGCTGCTGCGCCCGACCGGCCTGGCCCCGCGGATGAGCGCCGAACAGCAGGCCGAGAGCAACATCGAGGTCGGCGTGCTCTCCCGCGAGCGTGCACTCGGCCCGGTGCTCGACGCGATCACCGTCCCGACGCGGTTCGTCGTCGCCTCCGGCACGTCGCTGGGCAGCCGCGGCGACGAGCAGGAGAAGATCCGCGCCGGCCTCGACGCCGCCGTCGCCCGCAACCCGCACATCGAGGTGAGCGCGAAGGTCACGAGCAACCACGGCGCGATCCTGCGCAAGGATTTCGGCGCGGTCGCCGGGGCCGTCCGCGAGGTCGCCGCCCGTGAGCACGCGGACCGCTGAGGCCTTAGGGCACCAGGTAGCGCGTCAGCAGGCTCTCGCCGTCGGTCAGCACCGTGTCGAGGTCGAGCTTCAGGGGGTCGAACGCACCGCCGACCGCCGCGCGGTCCGCGGTGCCGGCCACCAGGAACGGCGCCACCGTCAGGCGGAACTCGTCCACGAGGCCCGCCTCCGCCAGCGCCGCGAACAGGTGGGGGCCGCCTTCGCAGTCGATGCGGCGGAAGCCGCGCTCGGTCAGGGCGGCGACGGCGAGGTCGAGCGCCACGTGCTCCTGGCCGGCGACGATCACCTCGGCACCCGCCGCGATCCAGGCGTCACGCTGATTCTCCGGCGTCCGCTCGCTGGTGATGACGATCGTCGGGACCGCGGCGCCGGTGATCACCGGCGCGTCGGGCGGCAGGCTGCGGCCCGTGGTGACGACGGCGATCGGCGGGACCGGCTCGAGGCCGTGGCGACGGCGGCGGTCCGCGGTCTCCTCGTCCGGGTGGACGCCGTTGAACTCCTCGATCACGGCGGTACCGGCGCCGAGCAGCACGACGTCGGCGAGGTCGCTGCCCAGCTTGAAGACGACCCGGTCGGGCTCGGTCGAAAGCGGGCGCGACCGGCCGGCGACGGTGATCGCGCCGTCCGTGCTCGACACGAAGTTGACGACCAGCCACTTCGCGACGTCGGGGAAACGGTAGAGGGCTTCGAGGTCGTCCAGCCCGAGCTCGCGGACGCTCGCCGGCGGCCAGATCTGCTGGAGCTTCACAGCCACCGCACCGCGTTCTTCGGCGGCCGGGTGCCGACGATGCTCGCGACCATCTCGACCACGTGGCGCGTCTCGCGGACCTGGTGCGCCCGGAACATCGCGGCGCCGTGCGCGGCCGCGAGCGCGGTGGCGGCCAGCGTCCCGGTGACCCGGTCGTCCATGCCGACGTCGAGCGTCTCGCCGACTACCCCCTTGTTCGACAGCGCCATCAGCACCGGCCAGCCGGTGGCGACCAGCTTGTCGACGTTCCGCAGCACGGTCAGGGACTGGTAGGTGTTCTTCGAGAAGTCGATGCAGGGGTCGATCATGATGCCTTCGCGCGGGACCCCGCGCCCGGCCGCGCGCTCGGCGAGCTCGACGGTGTCGGCCACGACCGACGCGACGACGTCGTCGTACACCGGCTTGACCGGGTCCGTGCGCGGATCGAGGCCGTCGACGTGCGCGCAGACGTACCCCGCGCCGTACTCCGCCGCGACGTCCAGGATCTCCGGCTCGTAGGCGGCCCAGTTGTCGTTGATCAGGTCGGCTCCCGCCCGGCAGACCGCGTCGGCGACCTCGGCACGGTAGGTGTCGACGCTGATCACGACGTCCGGGAAGTGCTCACGGGCCCATTCGACGGTCGGCACGACCCGGGCGATCTCCTCCTTGACGGTGACCTCGGGGCCGGGGCTGGCCGGGACGCCGCCGATGTCGATCACCGCCGCGCCGTCGTCGAGCGCCCGGCCGATCGCCGCCTGCGCCCGCTCCTCCTCGAACGTCACCCCGTTGTCGTAGAACGAGTCCGGGGTCCGGTTGACGATCGCCATCACCAGCGCGTTGTCACTGGTGAGGCGCCGGCCCCGGAAGACGAGGTCGTGGATCGGCATGCGGTTCTCTCCCGTGCAGGACCGGACGTGGCAACTTCCGAGCATAGGCGATCATCGTTCTCGCCAGGTGCTCTCTCACGCCGGGGTGACGCTGGTGGAGAACTTCAGCGACCGGCCGGCTTCGGCGCGGAACGTCGAGCCGTGGTCGTTGCTGTAGGCCTCGCCGCCACCCGGGTAGGGGCTGGAGTCGTTGTACTCCAGCCCGTAGCAGCCGGTGGTGGTCGCCGAACGGACCAGCAGCCCGTAGCGCTTCCCGGCGGTCACCGCGATGTTCGGTGCCACCGTGACGTCCCGCGGCGACCAGCCGATCCGTGCGGCGGGCACGGTCGTGGAGCTCAGGGCGGCACCGGTCGGCTGGAACGTGGCGGTCGCCTCGTAGACGCCGATTTCGAGGCCGGCGTCGGGATTCCCGGCCTGGAAGCCGGTGTAGGAGACGGCGGACAGCGTCCCGCTCCGGCTCGGGACGAACGTCTGGAACCGGGCGACGCCGGACCCGACGTCGCAGTAGGTGCGGAACCCGCTCACCCCGTCGGCCTGGTCCACGCCGGGCGGCGGGTCCTGGTGCCCGGCCGCACCCGTGGCCAGGGTGAGCGAGAACGAGTTCCGGCAGGTCATCGGCGTGATGGCGCCGGTGGCCGTGAACTCGAGCGGTGCCCAGTAGTAGTTCGCGAGTGCTTCGTTGCGCTGCCCGTTGTTCCAGAGGTCACTGGCGTAGACGTAGGCGGTGCCCGACGTCGTCGGGATGGCCGAGACGAACGCCGGTTGCCCGCCGCAGGAGTCGCCGCTGATCTTGGTCGGCGCCGACCACGGCCCCAGCGGGTCCGACTCCGTCCGGTACGACGTGCCGGTTCCCGCGCAGTAGCCGCAGTTCGGGTCGGAGTAGGTCAGGTAGTAGAGACTGCCGCGCTTGAACACGGCGGGCGCCTCGGTCTGGCTCTGCCCGAGCCGCGTGTACTGCCCGGTGCCGGTCAGGTAGTCCGCGGCGAGGCGTTCCACGACGATGTCGCCGCCGGTGCGCCAGTCGGTGTAGGCGAGGTACGCGGTGCCGTCGGTGTCGACGAAGACGTCGTGGTCGCCGTTGTTGACCCCGCCCGCCGGGGCGGTGTTGTTCACGGCCAGCGCCGGCACCGGGGCCTCGGTGAACGGGCCGGCCGGGTTCGCGCTGGTGAGCACCCGGAAGCCGACGCTGTTGTCGTAGACGTTGACCCAGAGCACGTACTTGCGGGTGCTCGCGTCGTACCCGACGTGCGGCCGGAAGCAGCCGTAGGTCGCGCCGTTGCAGCGGGATTGCCAGACGCTGCCGGTGGCGTCGAAGAGCTGTCCCCGGTCGGTCCAGTGCACCAGGTCCGGCGAGGTGTAGACCTTGAAGCCGCAGAACGGCGAACTGGTCGCCTGCCAGGCGAACCCGCAGTCGTAGCTGGTGCCGTAGAGGTAGTAGGTGCCGCCGAAGAGGGCGATCTCGCCGTCGTGCGCGTCGACGGCGTTGCCCCGCGTGTCGAAGCGGACGACCTGGTTGCCCTGCGCGTCGAAGTTGGTGACGGTGGTGGTGAACGAGCGCGCCTCGGCGGGAGTGGCCAGGGTCAGGGCCAGCAGGGCCGCCAGCACGAGGGCGAGCGCGAACCGGATCCGGCGTGTTCCCGGTGAACTCCTCATCGTGCCGGCCTCCTCGTTGAGCATGAAACGTTTCAAGATCCGTGCCCGACAACGGTAGCCCATAGCTCGGCCCCCTGGCCGGCTTCCGGGACTCCAACCTCAAGCTGATCGTCGTCGAGCAGCGACCTCGCCCTGCTGCCGGACCGGTGCACCGCGGGGAGTTCTACGACATCGACGCCCCCTTCGGCCCGGTTCGCCGCGCTTTGCCCGCGAACACCCAGCGGTTGCTCGCCAAGGCGTCTTCGCGCTCGGGCACCAGATCCACGCCGTGCTGCGCCGCGAGGTCGAACGGGGTGCGGGCCGACGCCGTCCAGCCGCGGTTCCGCAGCGCCTCCGCCGAGTCCGGCCGTGGCCCGGCGTCGAACAGCGCCGTGAGGTCCACGCCGATCTGCTCCTTGGCGCAGCGGTAGATCGGGCCGGCGCGGTGTTCGACCCGGAGCTTGACCTCGTACGCCAGGCGGCTGCCGGGCGCCGAGAGCCGGTCCACGGTCGTGATGAGCCGACGTTCGGTGTCGGCGGACAGGTAGAGCAGCAGCCCCTCGGCCAGCCACGCCGCCGGGATGGCCGGGTCGAAACCCGCTCCGCACAACGGTTCCGCCCAGTCGTCGCGCAGATCCACCGCGACGGCCGTGCGCGCCGCGGCCGCCGTCGCGCCGAGGCCGGCCAGGACCTCCTCCTTGAACGCCAGCACGTCCGGCCGGTCGAGCTCGAAGACGCGGCAGCCGGGTGGCCAGGCGAGGCGGTAGGCCCGCGAGTCCAGCCCGGCACCCAGCAGGACCACCTGCGCGGCACCGGCGCCGAGCAGGAAGTCGTCGAGGACCCGGGTGCGCAGGCCGAAGTACCG
>NZ_JBICSQ010000107.1:0-22369 GCF_043197175.1 Amycolatopsis sp. NPDC049252 | reverse complement strand
CGCACAGGTCGGCCCAGAACTTGCCGATGTCGGGCGCGCCGGGGAAGTTGCCGGCCATGCCGACGATCGCGATGTCGTCGCCGGTGTCCCGTGGTTCCGTGGTCATGGTCTACCTTCCGGTCCGGCTGGGGCGCTTGCGGAGGTTCGCGGCGCGGGCGCGGCGGCGCTCGCCGCGCGCGGAGACGTCTTCGGCGGGTTCCGCGGCGGGCGAGGAGGACGCCCCGGCCGTGTCCGGCTCGCCGAGGAGGGTGACGAACTCGGCGATGGTCGGTTTCTCGAACAGGCTCGCCGGGGCGAGTTCGACGCCGAACTCCTTGGCCACGCGGCCGATCAGCACCAGGCCGATCAGCGACGTGCCGCCGAGGTCGAAGAACGGGTCGTGCACGCCGACCTCTTCCAGGCCGAGGCAGTCGCACCACGCGGCGGCGACGCGCTCCTCGGCCGGGGTGCGCGGGGCGACGAGCGCGGTGCGCAAGTCGGGCCGCGGGTAGCGCTCGCCGCCGGGCATCGCGGCGTCGGCGCCGACGAGGGCGTCGACCGAGCCCATCCGGGCCAGCGCGGCCAGGACGTCGGTGAGCGGCAGCGGCAGCACCGTCACCTGCGGCTCCCCGGACGCGACGATCCGCGACAGCAGCTCGGTGCCTTCCTCGGCGCCGATGCCGAACTCCTCGCGGAACCGGCGGGAGCCCTCCTGTGCCTCGGCCGAACCGGCGAGCCCGGACGACGTCCAGGCGTCCAGCTGCCACGGTCCCCACGCGACCGACACGACCTGCTTGGCCGGGCCGCGCCCGCCGGCTTCCGCGGCGGCGAACCCGTCGAGGAAGGCGTTGGCCGCGGAGTAGTCGGTTTCGCCGACCCCGACCGTCAGCGTCACCGTCGAGGAGTAGAGGACCAGCAGGTCGACCGGCTCGACCCGCAGGGCCTCGGCCAGGGCCAGGGTGCCGTCGATCTTCGGGGCCAGCACGGCGGCCGCCTGCTCGCGGGTCTTGTTCTGCAGCAGGCCACCACCGGCGATGCCGGCCGCGTGGACGACGCCGTCGAGGTCACCGAAGTAGCCCCGGACCTCGGCCAGCAGAGCGGCGGCCTCGCCGGGGACGCTGACGTCGGCGCGGACGGTCAGCACGTCGGCCCCCAGGGCTCGCAGGTCCCGGACCGCCAGCAGAACGCTGCTCGTGCGGTCGTCGACGCCGTGGTCGCGGATCCAGTCGTCCCAGGTGTCCTCGGGCGGCAGCTCGGTGCGGCCGGCCAGCGCGAGGTTGACACCCAGGGGCGCGAGCCGCCGGGCCAGGGCCAGGCCGAGCACGCCGAGACCGCCGGTGATCAGGTAGGTGCCGCCGGGTTTCCACGCTTGGGCGTCGTCGACCTCGGGCAGCTCGACGACGTCGAAGCCGCGCAGCCAGCGTCGTCCGCCACGCCAGGCGGCGACCGCGACGCCGTCGACGGTGTCCACTGTGGAGCTGGCCAGGAGGTCGAGTTCGTGGGCCGCTTCTTGCGCGGGATCACCGTCGAGGTCGGCGTACTGGGCGTGGACCAGGGGGTATTCGGCGGCGATGGCGTCGGTCATCGCGGCGATCGTCGGGGCGAAGGGGTCATGCGCGTCGCCGCCGAGGACGTCGAAGCCGTTGCGGCCCAGGGACAGGAGGTCCACCCGGCGGCCGGAGCACTCGGCACCGATCGCCTTGCCGAGCCACATCAGGCTGTAGAAGCCGGATTCGCGGTCGGTCGCGGTGAGGCCGTTCGCGTGGACGATCCGCAGCGGGCCGTCGCCCTTGACCTCGGCGAGAATCTTGCGGTAGCCGTCCACATCGGACTCTTCGATGACGGTCACCCGGTGTCCCGCTTCTTCGGCTGCCTCGGCGAAGCCGTCGAGCTTGCCGAAGAGGACCAGGTCGCCCGGCGTCGCGGGGGTCCGGCGGGTGGTGTCGCGGCGCCAGGTCGGCGTGTGGGCGCTCAGGCCCGCCTTGACCGGGGTCTCTTCTTCGGTGGCGGTCATCTGGTTGAGCGACCAGCCGGTGCCGCGGGAGGCGACCTCGGGCCAGTAGCGGGTGCGCTGGAAGCGGTAGGCGGGCAGCGGGACGAACCTGCGTCCCTCGCCGGCCCACTTGACGGGCACGCCGTGCTCCCAGAGCGCGCCGAGCGCGGCCAGCCACGCGTGCCGCCCGGGCTCCGGCTGCAGCGAGACCACCGGGGTCTGCGGCAGGTAGCGCCCGGCGGCTTCGGCACCGGCGTCGCCGAGCCCGCCTTCGACCAGCACGACGGCGTACTTCGCGAGGGCGAGAAGACCGTCCTCGAACCGGTCGTCGGCGATCCGCCAGTGCGCCGCGTCGGCGGCTTCGGCGGCGGTGAGGACTTCCCCGGTGCGAGGGGAGATCACCGGGATCGACGGCGCCTGCGCAGCCGGAACCGCTCCGCCCACGGCGAGTTCGAGACCACCGGAGAGGTCGAACACCCCGCCCGCGACCGCGGCGACGTACTCGCCGGTGCCGCGGCCGAGGATGACGGCGGGTTCGAGTCCCCAGGCGGCGAGCAGCCGGGTGAGGGCGTACTCGACGGCGAAGGTGACGGCTCGTTTGTCGGCCGTGCCGTCGAGCAGGTCACCATCGACCAGGGCCGCGCATGCGTCGATCGCCGCGTGGAAGGCCGGTTCGGTGCGGTACAGCTCGCCGGGGATCGCACCCGGTGTTCCCGGCAGCAGGAGGCCGAAGCGTCGGCGGTCGGTGACGGCCGATCCTCCGGTAACCGCGCGGAGGGCGGTTACCGCGTCGGCGTGGTCACGGACCACCACCGCCTTCCGCAGCGGGAGGGCACTCCTGCCTGCCTGGGTCGTGAACGCCACGTCGGCGAGTTCGACGTCGGCGGTCAAATGATCCGCAAGGGCCGAAGCGTTCGCGCGCAGTCCGGCCTCGCTGGTGCCGGACAGCGTCAGCAGCTGCCACTCCGGACCGGGTGCGGAGGCAGGCGCGGGCGCGGCCTGGTCCAGTACGAAGTGGACGTTCGAGCCCGACCAGCCGAACGAGCTGACCCCCGCGCGCAGCATCCCGTCCGCGTTCGCCGGGAACGGCCGGGCCGCGGGGACCGGGCGCACCGGGCCGTCCACGGTGACCACCGAGTTCGGGGTGCTCATGTGCAGGTTGCCCGGCAGCGTCCCGTGTTCCAGGGACAGGACCGTCTTGATCAGGCCGGCCATCCCGGCCGCGGCCAGGGTGTGGCCGACGTTCGTTTTCACCGCGCCGACGTACAGCGGTTCGGGGGCGGCCCGCTCGCCGAAGATCTCGCCGAGGGCGGTGAACTCGATCGCGTCGCCGAGCTGGGTGCCCGAGCCGTGGGCCTCGACGTAGCCGATCTCGTCGGGGGTGACGCCGGCGTCGGCCAGGGCCGCGCGGATGACCGCGTTCTGGGCCGCGCGGTTGGGGGCGGTGAGGCCGTTGCTGCGGCCGTCCTGGTTGGTCGCGGTGCCGCGGATGACCGCCCGTGCCCGCCCGGCCGGGCCGACTTCGGCCGCGCGGCGGAGCACGACGACCCCGCCACCTTCGCCGATGACGTAGCCGTCGGCGCTCTCGTCGAACGTCTTGGTGCGGCCGTCGGCGGCGAGCATGCTCATCTTGCAGGACTGGATGAAGACGTCCGGGTTGATCATCGCCGACGCCGCGCCGACGATCGCGATGTCGCACTCGCCGCGCCGCAGGCTCTGCACGGCCAGGTGCGCCGCGCTCAGCGCCGACGAGCAGGCGGTGTCCACGGTCAGGCACGGCCCGCGCAGGTCCAGCAGGTGCGCGATCCGGCCCGCCGCGGCGGACAGCGAGCTGCCGAGCCCGAAGTACGGGTCGTCGGCCGCGTCCATGCCGTCGGCTTCGAGCTGCCGCATGGAGTACTGCATGGTGTCGATCAGCCCGGCGAACACGCCGGTGCGGCTGCCGCGCAGCTCGTCCGCGGTGAGGCCGGCGTCCTCGATGCCCTCCCAGACCAGCTCCATGAGCAGCCGGAACGTCGGGTCGAGCCGCCGCGCCTCCTGCGGTGAGAGGCCGAAGAACGCCGCGTCCCAGCCGGCGATGTCGTCGACGAACGCGCCCTGCTGCGTGTACGCCTTGCCCGGCGCGGTGCGGTCGGGGTCGTAGTAGTCGGCGGCGTTCCAGCGGTCCGCGGGCACCTCGCGCACGAGGTCGCGGCCTTCGACGAGGTTGGTCCAGAACTTCTCGGGCGTGTCGCTGCCGCCGGCGAACCGGCAGGACAGGCCGACGACGGCGACGTCCTGGCCCGCTGCGACCGGGCCACCGGTCGTCACGCGCGGAGCGGATGGAGCGGTCGTGAGGGAAGCCAGCAGGTGCGCGGCGAGCGCGGCCGGGGTCGCGTGGTCGAACACCATGGTCGGCGGCAGCGCCAGGCCGGTCTCGGTGTTGATCCGGCCGCGCAGCTCGATCGCGGTCAGGGAGTCGATGCCCAGCTTGGTGAACTGCTGCCCGGCTGGGACGCCGTCGGTGTGCCCGAGCACGGCCGCGGTGTGGGTCAGGACCAGCTCGGTGACGACACGCTCGCGTTCGGCCTCCGGCAGCCCGGCGAGCCGGGTGCGCCACGCGTCGGCGGCTTCCGCGCCTTCGGCGGCCTGGGCCGCTTCGGCTTCGGCGATGGCGACGACCTCGGGCAGGCCGGCCAGCAGCGGGCTCGGCCGCAGCGCGGCGAACGGCGGCGCGAACTTCTCCCACGTCAGCTCGGCGACGGTCAGCGCGGTCTCGTCGCGGTCCAGCGCGTGCTGCAGCGCGACGAGGCCGGTCTCCGGCTCCATGGCCGGGACGCCGAGGCCGCTGAGCAGCTCGTCGAGGTCCTCGCCGACCCCCATGCCGACCCGGCCCCACCGGCCCCACGCGACCGACGTCGCGGGCAGACCCTGAGCCCGGCGCCGCTGGGCAACCGCTTCGAGGTGGGCGTTCGCGGCGCCGTACGCGCTCTGCACGGCGTTGCCGATGGACGCGGCGATCGACGAGAACAGCACGAAGGCGTCGAGGTCGAGCCCCTCGGTCAGCTCTTCGAGGTTCCGCGTGCCGGCGACCTTGGGACGCAGGACGTCGGCGTAGCGGGTGCGGTCCATCGTCTCGATCAGGCCGAGTTCGAGGACACCCGCGAGGTGGAAGACCGCGCGCAGGTCACCGCGGATCGGCTTGACGACCGCGGCCAGGGCGTCGCGGTCGGCGACGTCGCAGGCGGCGATGGTCACGCGGTCGCCGGCCAGTTCGGCGGCGCCGGGGGCGTCCGCGCCCTGGCGGGACACCAGGACGACGTGCTCGGCGCCGTGCTCGACCAGCCAGCGGGTGACGATCGAGCCCAGGCCGCCGGTGCCACCGGTGACGAGGACCGTGCCGCGCGGCTGCCACGAGCGCGTGGGCTCGGCGGGTTCGGCGTGGGCCAGCCGTCGGCCGAACGCGCCGGTCGCGCGGATCGCGACCTGGTCTTCCCCGCGCGGACCGGTGAGCACCCCGCGCAGCAGGGTGACCGTCTTCTCCCCCGGCTCGGCCGGGACATCCACCAGACCGCCCCACGCCTGGGGGTTCTCCAGGGCGGCCGCACGGCCGAAGCCCCACAGCTGGGACTGGGCGGGCGCGTCCGGCGCGTCGTGCGGGCCGGTCGAAACGGCACCGTGAGTGAGCGTCCACAGTGGACCTTGCGGATCACGGGCCGCAAGCGCTTGCACCAGGGTCATCGTGGCTTCGGCGCCGAAGGACAGGCCGCCGGTTTCGGTCTCGTCGAGGGCGAGCAGGGACAGGATCCCGTCGAACGGCTCGTCCGGCAGAGTCACCTCGTCGGGACGCTCGACGACCAACCGCTGGACGTAGGCACCGGCCAGCGCCTCCAGTGCGGTGTCGACCCAGGTGTCCTGAGTGGACGTGACGAGCAGCCAGCGGCCGGTGGCCGTGGACGTCGCGGGCGTGAACGGCTGCCAGCGGACGTGGTAGGCCAGGGCGTCCGCCTCGGCGGCGAGGGACCGGGCGCGGCGGTAGCGCGTCAGGGCGGGCAGGACCGTGCCGAGCGGGGCTTCGACGTCGGACAGCTTCAGCTCGGCGGCGAACTCGCCGACGTCGCCGGCCTCGACGACCGACCAGAACCGGCTGTCCTCGGCGGTGACGACCGTGACGTCGGCACCGGGGTCCTCCAGCCAGAAACGCTTGCGCTGGAACGGGTACGTCGGCAGCGGGATGGTCCGGGCGCCGCTGCCGTCGAGGTAGGCGGCCCAGCCGACGCGGGCGCCGTGGGCGTGCAGCAGGCCGAGCGCGCTGACGAGCGTCGCGGCCTGGTCGCGATCCTTGCGCTGAGCCGCGGCGAAAACCTGATCCGGCAGCACCGAGCGGCCCATCGGGGTGAGGGCCGCGTCCGGGCCGAGTTCCAGGAACGTCGTGACGCCCTGGCCGTGCAGGGTCTCGACCGCGTCGGCGAACCGGACGGTGCCGCGGACGTGCTCGGCCCAGTACGCCGGGTCGGTGAGCCGGTCGGCGGGCTCGCCGGTCAGCGTGGAGACGATCGGGATCGCCGGCTCGTGGTAGGTCAGGGTCTTCGCGACGGCCGTGAACTCGGCGAGCATCGGCTCCATCAGGGCCGAGTGGAAGGCGTGCGAGACGGCCAGGCGGGTGCTCCGGCGGCCGGGGAACCGCTCGGCGACGGCCAGGGTCGCGGCCTCGGCACCGGAGAGGACCACCGCGCGGGGACCGTTGACGGCGGCGAGCGCGACGCCGTCGGACAGGTGCGGGCGGACCTCGTCCTCGGTCGCCTCGAGGGCGAGCATCGCGCCGCCCTCGGGCAGGACCTGCATCAACCGGCCACGGGCCAGCACGAGCTTCGCGGCGTCCTCGAGCGAGAACACCCCGGCGACGTGCGCGGCGGCGATCTCGCCGATCGAATGCCCGGCCAGCGCGTCCGGGGTGACACCCCAGGACGTGACCAGGCGGTACAGCGCGACTTCGAAGGCGAACAGCGCGGGCTGGGCGAACTCGGTGCGGTCGAGGCGGGCGGCGTCGGCACCGAACACGACGTCCCGGACGCCGGGCAGGTGGGCACAGACCTCGTCGAAGGCCGCGGCGAAGACCGGGAAGCACTCGTGGAGCCGGCGGCCCATGCCGAGCCGTTGCGCGCCCTGACCGGTGAAGAGGAAGGCCAGCCGGCCGGCGGTGTCGCTGCCGGTGACCGCGCCCGCGTCGCCACCCGCGACGGCCCGCAGGCCCGCGGCCAGCTCGGCGCGGTCGGCGCCGGTGACGACCGCGCGGTGCTCCAGCGCGGCGCGGGTGGTGGCCAGCGACAGGGCGACGTCGACCGGCTCGGCGCCGGACTCGTCCACAGTGGACAGCAGGGCCGCGGCCTGCGCCCGGACCGCCGCGGGGGACGCGCCGGACAGGACGTACGGGACCACCGGCGGCGCGGTGACCGTACGCTCCTCTTCGGCCGCCGAGGCAGGCTGTTCGAGGATGACGTGCGCGTTGGTGCCGCTGATACCGAACGACGACACCCCCGCGCGCCGCGGCCGGTCGGCGGGCCACGGCCGGGCCTGGTCCAGCAGCTCGACCGCACCGGCGGACCAGTCGACGTGCGGCGACGGCTGGTCCACGTGCAGGGTGGCGGGCAGGACGCCGTGGCGCATCGCCTCGACCAGCTTGACGATCCCGGCCATGCCCGCCGCGGCCTGGGTGTGGCCGATGTTGGACTTGACCGAGCCCAGGTACAACGGTTCCGAGCGGTCACGGCCGTAGGTGGCCAGCAGGGCCTGCGCCTCGATCGGGTCACCGAGAGCAGTACCCGTGCCGTGCGCCTCCACCACGTCGACGTCCGAAGTGGACAGTCCGGCGTTCGCCAGGGCCGCGCGGATCACGCGTTGCTGCGACGGACCGTTCGGCGCGGTCAGGCCGCTGGACGCGCCGTCGGAGTTGACGGCGCTGCCGCGGACGAGCGCGAGCACCGGGTGGCCGTGGCGGCGGGCGTCGGAAAGCCTTTCCAGCACCAGCATTCCGGCGCCTTCGGCCCAGTTGGTGCCGTCGGCGGCCGCGGCGAACGGTTTGCAGCGGCCGTCCGGTGCCAGGCCGCGCTGCCGGGAGAACTCGACGAACGCGCCGGGGGTCGCCATGACCGTGACCCCGCCGGCCAGCGCCAGGGTGCACTCCCCCGACCGCAGCGAGCGGGCCGCGAGGTGCACCGCGACCAGCGACGACGAGCACGCCGTGTCGATCGACACCGACGGCCCTTCCAGGCCGAGCGAGTAGGACACGCGCCCGGAAACGACGCTGCCGGACGTCCCGATGCCGAGGTACCCCTCGTGCTCCTCCGGCAACGCCGTCAGCCGGGACGCGTAATCGGTGAAACCGACCCCCGCGAACACCCCCGTGCTGCTCCCGCGCAGCGTCGCCGGGTTGACGCCGGCCCGTTCGACCGCTTCCCACGCCGTCTCCAGCAGCAGGCGCTGCTGCGGGTCGGTCGCCTCGGCCTCGCGGGGCGAGATGCCGAACAGCTCGTTGTCGAACTCCGCGGCGTCGTGCAGGAAACCGCCCTCGCGGACGTAGCTGGTGCCCGGCACCGACGCGTCGAGGTCGTGGATCGTGTCGGTGTCCCAGCCGCGGTCGGTGGGGAACGGCGAGATGGCGTCACCACCGGCCTCGACCAGGTCCCACAGCTGTTCCGGGGTGCGGACACCACCGGGGAACCGGCAGCTCATCGCGACGATGGCGATGGGCTCGGTCTCCTTCTCCCGCGCGTCCGCCAGCTCGCGGCGGCTTTCGCGCAGGTCGGCCGCCATCCGCTTGAGGTAGTCGACGTACTGCTCTTCCGAAGGCATGGGTCATGGCTCCCGAGGGGCTGGAGGGCGGTCAGCGCGGGCCGAACTCGTCGTCGATCAGCGCGAGGAGGTCGTCCGGGGACGCGGCTTCGAGGTCGGCGGTCGTTCCGGGGACACAAGCGGGCTTCTTCGCGGCCCACGCCGTCACCAGCCGCTTGAGGCGGGCTTCGATGTCCGCGTCGGCGGGGTCGGCCCCGTCGAGGAGGGCTTCGAGCCGGGTGATCTGCTCGGTCACCGCGGCTCCCGGCCCGGTCTCGGGGGCGAGTTCGGTCTGCAGGTACTTGGCCAGCGCGTCCGGCGCCGGGTAGTCGAACACGACGGTGCTCGGCAGGGTGAGACCGGTCGCGACGGCCAGCGCGGTCCGGAACTCGACCGCGGTCAGCGAGTCGAAGCCCAGGTCGAGGAAGCCGCGGCCGGGGGCGATCGCGGCCGGCCCGGCGTGCCCGAGCACGGCCGCGGCCTGCCCGCGGACCAGGTCGAGCAGCGCGCGTTCCTGGTCGGTCTCGGCGAGCCCGGCCAACTTGCGACGCAGTTCGCCCGCGTCGGCCGTCGCGGCCCGGCGCCGGGAGGCCGGCACGAGGTCTCGCAGCACGGGAGGCACCTGCCCGGCGACCAGCCCGGCACGGTCCAGCTTGACCGGCACCGTCGCGGCGACATCCGCCGAGAGGGCCGCGTCGAACAGCGCCAGGCCTTCTTCGGTGCTCAAGGCAGGGAAGCCGTTGCGGCTCAGGCGGTTCCCCGCTTGGGTGCTGAGCGCGCCGCCCATGCCGTCGGCCCACCGGCCCCAGGCCAGCGCGTGGCCGGGCAGGCCGAGGGCCTTGCGGTGCACGGCGAGGCCGTCGAGGAAGGCGTTGGCCGCGGCGTAGTTGCCCTGCCCGGCGTTGCCGAGCACCCCGGCGGCCGAGGAGAACAGCACGAACGCGGC
This sequence comes from Amycolatopsis sp. NPDC049252, assembly GCF_043197175.1. Lineage (NCBI taxonomy): Bacteria > Bacillati > Actinomycetota > Actinomycetes > Pseudonocardiales > Pseudonocardiaceae > Amycolatopsis > Amycolatopsis sp. NPDC049252. The sequence continues at coordinate 12,641 of NZ_JBICSQ010000107.1, read as the reverse complement.
GAGGTCGTGGGCCTTGGTGAGCTCGTGCAGGTGCCAGGCGGCCGCGGCCTTGGGGCCGAAGACGGTGTCCAGGCGGTCGGGGGTGAGCGCCTCGACGAGGCCGTCGTCGAGGACACCGGCCGCGTGCACGACCCCCGTCAGCTGCGGGATTCCGCTCAGGAGGCTTTCGACGGCGCCACGGTCGGCGACGTCGCAGGCCGCGATCCGGACGGTCGCGCCGAGGTCGGTGAGTTCGGTGGTCAGTGCGGCGGCGCCGGGCGCGTCCGCGCCACGACGGCTGGTGAGGACCAGGTCGCGGACGCCGTGCGCCTGGACGAGGTGCCGGGCGAGGTGGGCGCCGAGCCCGCCGGTGCCGCCGGTGATGAGCACGGTGCCGCCGGAGAGGTCCGGGCTGGCGCCCGCGGTCGCGCCAACCGGCGCCAGCCGGGGCGCGTAAGCCTTTCCTTCGCGCAGCAGCAACTGGTCTTCACCCGTGGCCAGGGCCCGGCCCAGCACCGCCGTGTCGCCGTCGCCGTCGACGAGGACGAAGCGACCGGGGTGCTCCGACTGGGCCGCGCGGACCAGGCCCCAGACCGCGGCCGCGGCCGGGTCGGCACCGTCCTCTTCGGACAGTCCGACGGCGCCCGCGGTCAGGATCACCAGACGGCCGTCGCGGGGTGCCGCGAGCCACTCCTGCAGCTTCGCCAGCACCTCGGTGGTCGCCAGCCGGGCCGCGTCGGCGACCCCCGTGGCGCCCTGTGGTTCGGGCAGTTCGAGGACCTCGGCGTCGATCTCGGAGCCGGTGAGGGCGACCGGGGTCCAGATCAGGCGGTGCAGCGACTCGCTCGGCGCGGCCGCCACGGCTGGGCGCTCCCCGAACGTCACCTCGGCGGTGAGCACCGGCTCGCCCGCGAGGTCGACGACGCTCAGCGTGCCGGTATCGGTCAGCGCCGCCCGGACGCGGGTGGCGCCGGTCGCGTGCAGGGTGACGTTCCGCCAGGCGACCGGCCAGCCGTGCTCGGCCAGCAGCGGGTCGAGCAGGTTCGGGTGCAGGCCGTAGAGCGTGTCCTCCGGGACAGTCAGCTCCACGAACGAGCCCTCGACCGCGGAAGCCACGGACTCGGTGACCAGGAAGCCGGTGGCGTGGCGCTGCCAGTCCTGTCCGGCGCGGGTGTGGATCGAGACCGGGCGACGGCCGTCGTCCACGGCACCGACCGCGACCTGGACCTCGCGGTCCCCGGACAGCGGTGCCTCCACGGTGAGTTCGGAAAGGGTCGCGTAGCCGACCTCGTCCCCGGCGCGGATCGCCAGCTCGACCAGCAGCGTGTCCGACGGTTCCGCGGGCAGGACGCCGGTGCACAGCACCGAGCCGTCCCCGGCCGACGTCACCGCGGAGGCCAGCACCGGGTGCCGCAGGCTGCCGGCCACCCGCGCGACGGCCGGTTCGCGAATCCAATACCGCTCGTGCTGGAAGGCGTAGGTGGGCAGGTCGACCACCCGCGGCGAGGCCGGGGCGAAGAACGCGGGCCAGTCGACGTCGATCCCGCGGACGTGCAGCCGGGCCAGCGCCGTCACGGCGGTCGACGGCTCGTCGCGGTCGGCGCGCAGGGCCGGGATCGCCTCGCCGGCCCCCGCGGCCAGGGCCGAGAGCACCGCGGCCGGGCCGATCTCGAGGAACGTGGTCACGCCTTCGGCCGTCAACGCCGTCAGCGCGTCGGCGAACCGGACCGGCTCTCGTACGTGCCGCACCCAGTGGGCCGGGTCGGTGAGGTCGGCGGTCAGCGTCGACACGACCGGGATCGACGGCTCGGCGTAGGTCAGTTCGTTCGCCACCGCGGCGAACTCGTCCAGCATCGGGTCCATCAGCGGCGAGTGGAACGCGTGGGAGACGTCGAGGCGCTTCACCTTGCGGCCCCGCGCTTCCAGGGCCGCCGCGGCGGCCAGCACCGGTTCCGCCGCGCCCGAGAGCACGACGGCGTCCGGGCCGTTGACCGCCGCGATGGCGACGTCGGAGAACTCGGCCACCTCGGCCTCACTCGCCTGCACCGCGACCATCGCGCCGCCCTCGGGCAGTCCCTCCATCAGCCGGCCGCGGGCCTCGACGAGCTTGGCCGCGTCGGCCAGGGACAGCAGCCCGGCCACGTGCGCCGCGGCGATCTCGCCGATCGAGTGCCCGGCGACGAAGGCCGGGCGCACACCCCACGACTCGAAGAGCCGGTACAGCGCGACTTCCAACGCGAAGATCGCGGGCTGGGCGGTACCGGTCCGGTCGAGGTCGTCGCCGCCGACGGCCGGGAGCAGCGCGGCGACCTCGTCGTAGGCCCCCGCGTAAGCCGGGAACGCCTCGTACAGCCCGCGGCCCATGCCGGCCCGCTGCGAACCCTGGCCGGTGAACAGGAAGGCCAGGCGGCCGGTCGCGGTTTCCCCGGTGACGAGGTTCGCGGCGGACCCACCTCCGGCGAGGGCGCGCAACCCCGAAGCCGCGTCTCCCACGACGACCGCGCGGTGGTCGTGGTGCGTACGCGTGGTCGCCAGGGAGAACCCGACGTCCACAGTCGACTTGTCCACAGCGGACAGTCGGACCGCTTGGTCGACCAGGGCCGCCGGGGTACGTCCCGAAAGGACCCACGGGACGACCGGCAGTTCGCGCGACGGCTCGGGGTCGGCGAAGTCCGGCGCCTGCTCGATGACGACGTGCGCGTTGGTGCCGCTGATGCCGAACGACGATACGCCGGCGCGGCGCGGCCGCCCGGTCTCCGGCCACGGCACCCGCTCGGTCAGCAGGTCGACATCGCCGGTGGTCCAGTCGACGTGCGGCGTCGGCTCGTCCACGTGCAGGCTGGCCGGGACGACGCCGTGGCGCATCGCCTCGACGACCTTGATGATCCCGGCGACCCCGGCCGCGGCCTGGGTGTGGCCGATGTTGGACTTGACCGAGCCGAGCAGCAGCGGCCGCTCGCGGTCCTGGCCGTAGGTCGCCAGCAGGGCCTGCGCCTCGATCGGGTCACCCAGCGGGGTGCCGGTTCCGTGTGCCTCGACGACGTCCACAGTGGACGCTTCGACACCGGCGTTGGCCAGTGCCGCGCGGATCACGCGCTGCTGCGAGGGGCCGTTGGGGGCGGTGAGGCCGTTGGACGCGCCGTCCTGGTTGACCGCGGAGCCGCGCACGACGGCCAGCACGGTGTGCCCGTTGCGGCGGGCGTCGGAAAGCCTTTCCAGCACGAGGATCCCGACACCCTCGGCCCAGTTCGTGCCGTCGGCCGCGCCGGCGAACGGCTTGCAGCGCCCGTCCGGCGCGAGGCCGCGCTGCCGCGAGAACTCGACGAACATGTCGGGCGAGGCCATCACGTTGACGCCGCCGGCCAGGGCGAGCGTGCACTCCCCCGACCGCAGCGACTGCGCGGCGAGGTGCACCGCGACCAGCGACGACGAGCACGCCGTGTCGACCGAGACGGCCGGGCCCTCCAGGCCCAGTGCGTAGGCGACGCGACCGGAGACGACGCTGCTGAAGGACGCGGTGCCGAGGAAGCCTTCGACCTGCTCGGGGATCGCGCTCAGCCGGGAGATGTAGTCGTTGGACAGCGCGCCGGCGAACACACCGGTGCTGGTCCCGCGCAGGGTCGCGGGGTTGATCCCGGCGCGTTCGAGGGCCTCCCACGCCGTCTCCAGGACCTGGCGCTGCTGCGGGTCGATGGCGAGGGCCTCGCGGGGTGAGATGCCGAAGAACTCGGCGTCGAAGTCGCCCGCGTTGTAGAGGAACGCGCCTTCCGAGGCGTACGTCGTGCCGCGGTGGTCGGGGTCCGGGTGGAACAGCGAGTCGAGGGGCCAGTCGCGGTCGGCCGGGAAGTCACCGACGCCGTCGCGGCCCTCGGCGACCAGCTGCCACAGCTCATCGGGCGAGGTGACCTCACCCGGGTAGCGGCAGCCCATGCCGACGATGACGATCGGGTCGTCGTGGGTACCGGCCCCGGCCGTGCTGGGGGTGACCACGGCCGGGACCGGCGTCTCGTCCCCGATCAGCTCGCCGCGCAAGAAGGTGCTGAGCGCGGCGGGTGTCGGGTGGTCGAAGACGAGCGTCGCGGGCAGCCGGAGGCCGGTCGCGGCGCCGAGGCGGTTGCGCAGCTCGACCGCGGTGAGCGAGTCGAAGCCGATCTCGTTGAACGCGCGGGTCGCGGCGATCCCGGCCGCGTCGGCGTGGCCGAGCACCAGCGCGACCTCGCGGCGCACCAGGTCGAGCAGCAGCTCGTCCTGGTCGCTGACGGGCAGCCCGGTGAGCTTGCGGCGCAGCTCGCCCGCCTGCTCGGCGGTCGCCGTCTTGGCCTTGGCGCGGCCGGACCCGCCGACCAGCGCGCGGATGAGCGGCGAGATCGGGGCGTTGCTGCTCCGAACGGTCGCGCGATCGAACTTGAGGCCGAGCAGGACGGCGTGGTCGAGGCCGACCGCGCGGTCGAACATCGCCAGACCCTCTTCGGGGTCGATCGGCGGGAACCCGCTGCGGCGCAGGCGTTCCTCGCCCGCGTCGCCGAGCTCCCCGCGCATGCCGCCGGACCACAGGCCCCAGGCGACCGACTGCGCGGCCAGGCCGTCGGCGCGGCGGCGCGTGGCGAGCCCGTCGAGGAACGCGTTGGCGGCGGCGTAGTTGCCCTGGCCCGGGTTGCCGAGCACGCCGGCCGCCGAGGAGAACTGGACGAACCAGCGCAGCGGCCGGTCCGCGGTCAGCTCGTGCAGGTGCCAGGCGGCTTCGGCCTTCGGCGCGAGGACGCGGTCGAGACGTTCGGGGGTCAGCGCATCGAGGGGGGCGTCGTCGAGAACACCGGCCGCGTGGACGACGCCGGTCAGCGGGTGCTCGGCGGGAATCCCGGCCAGCAGCTCGGCGACGGCGTCGCGATCCGAGCCGTCGCACGCGCTGATCGTGACGGTGGCCCCCAGCGCGGTCAGCTCGGACGCCAGTTCGGCCGCGCCGGGCGCGTCCGGGCCGCGACGGCTGGTGAGCACCAGGTGCCGGACGTCGTGGGTCGTGATCAGGTGCCGAGCCAGCATCGCGCCGAGGCCGCCGGTGCCGCCGGTGATCAGGACGGTGCCCTGGGGCTCCGGTCCCTGCGGCACGGTCAGGACGACCTTGCCGATGTGCTTGGCCTGGCTGAGCAGCCGGAACGCCTCGGGCGCGCGGCGGACGTCCCAGGTGCGGCGCGGCAGCGGCGTGAGGACACCCTGCGCGAACAGGTCGAGGACCTCGGCCCACATCCGGGAGAACTGCTCAGGGCCGGCCTCGATCAGGTCGTACGGCCGGTACTGAACGCCGGGGTGCTGCGTGGCGACCTCGCCGGGGTCGCGCAGGCCCGCCTTGCCCATCTCGAGGAACCGGCCGCCGCGCGGCAGCAGCCGCAGGGACGCGTCGACGAAGTCGCCGGTGAGCGCGTCGAGCACGACGTCGACGCCGCGGCCGTCGCTGGTGGCCAGGAACTGCTTCTCGAAGTCGAGCGTGCGGGAGCTGGCGATGTGGGCGTCGTCGAGCCCGGCCTCGCGCAGGACGTGCTGCTTGCCGGGGCCGGCGGTGCCGTAGACCTCGGCGCCGAGGTGGCGGGCGATCTGGACGGCCGCCATGCCGACCCCGCCTGCGGCCGCGTGGACCAGCACGGACTCGCCCTCGTGCAGCCCGGCGAGCTCCTTGAGCCCGAAGTACGCGGTGAGGAACACCAGCGGCACGGACGCGGCCTCTTCGAACGTCCAGCCGTCCGGGATCCGGGCGCACATCGAACGCTGCGCGGTGGTGACCGTGCCGATGCCACCGATGGCGACCCCCATCACGCGGTCGCCGACGGCGAGATCGTCCACCTCGGACCCGACCTCGAGGACGACGCCGGCGACCTCGTTGCCGAGCGGGCCGGGCTCACCTTCGAACATGCCGAGGACGTTGAGCGCATCGCGGAAGTTGAGGCCCGCGGCGGCTACGCCGACGCGGATGTGCCCGGGCGCCAAGGGTTCCAGGGCCTGGGGGCACGGCTCCAGGCGCAGTTCTTCGAGGGTGCCGCGCGCGGCCATGCCGAGGCGCCACGCCGGGTCGGCGGGCGGGACCAGCTCGTCGGGGCCCGGCACCGGGCCGAGGCGCAGGGCCGCGAAGGCGCCGTCGCGCAGGGTCAGCTGGGGTTCGCCGGTGGCCAGGACCGCGGCGAGCTCGCGGTCGGACAGGTCACCGGTCTCGCTGTCGACGAGCACGACCCGGCCGGGCAGCTCGCTCTGCGCCGAGCGGCCGAGGCCCCAGACGGCGGCGGCCGCCGGGTCGACGCGGCCGGGACCGATCGCGTCGCAGGTGACGATGACGAGCTTGGTGTCGGCGAACCGGTCCTCTGTGGACAGTTGCTGCAGGGCGGAAAGCACTTCGTGGGTGGCGATCCGGACGCCCGCGGGGTCGGTGAACACCGGGAGCACGACCACCGGCGGCACCTCACCGCCGCCGAGGCGGCCGTGGTAGGCCCAGCCGACCACGGCCGGGTCCGCCGGGGTGGGCACCGGCGTCCAGTCGAGCCGGAACAGCGAATCGAGGCCGGGCGCGGTGGCCAGTGCTCCGGCAGCCAGCTCGCGCAGGGTCAGCGATCCGATGGTGACGACGGGTGCGCCGGTACCGTCGGCGGCGCGCAGGGTGACCGCGCCGGACGCGCCGGGGGTCAGCCGCAGCCGGAGTGCGGACGCACCCGCGGCGTGCAGGGTGACGTCCTGCCAGAGGAACGGCAGCTTCGCGCCGCCCGGCTCCTCGCTCAGCAGGCCGATCGCGTGCAGGCCCGCGTCGAGCAGCGCCGGGTGCAGGCCGAAGCGTTCGACGTCGGCCTTGCCGGCCGCGTCCGGCAGCTCGGTCTCGGCGAAGATCTCGTCGCCGGCGCGCCAAGCGGCCTTGAGCCCGCGGAACACCGGGCCGTACTCGAGACCGGCGGCGGCGAAGACCGGGTAGACATCGGTGACGTCGACCGCGACGGCGTCCCGCGGCGGCCATTCGGCCAGGTCGAACCCGGCCGCCGGGGCGTGCGACGCCAGCGTGCCGGACCCGTGCAGCGTCCAGGCGCCCTCACCGGAGCGGGAGTACACCGCGACCGCGCGGCGGCCGGACTCGTCCGGCGCGGCCAGCGCGACCTGGACGTCCACCGGCCCGGCCAGGACCATCGGCTCGCGCAGGGTCAGTTCTTCGAGGTGGGCGCAGCCGGCTTCGTCGCCGGCTCGCAGCGCCAGCTCGACGAGCGCGGTGCCGGGCACGATGACGGTGCCGGCGACCGCGTGGTCGGTGAGCCACGGGTGGGTGGCCGGGGAGATCCGGCCGGTCAGCACGATCCCGGCGCCGTCGGCGAGCGGGACGGCCGCGCCGAGCAGCGGGTGGGCGGCGTCGGCCAGGCCGAGCCCGCCCGGGTCGCCCGCGCCGCGGCCACCGCGCAGCCAGTAGTTCTCGCGCTGGAAGGGGTAGGTGGGCAGGTCGATCGTGCGGGCGCCGGTCCCGGCGTGGAACGCCGTCCAGTCGACGCGGGCGCCCCGCACGTGCAGCTCGGCGAGCACGGTCATCGCGGTGAGCGCTTCGGGACGATCGCGACGCAGCACGGGCACGGCGACGGTGCCTTCGGGCGGCAGCGTCCGCGCGGCCATCCCGGCCAGCACGGAGTCGGGGCCGATCTCGACGAACCGGGAAACGCCTTCCCCGCGCAGGAACTCGACGCCGTCGGCGAACCGCACAGGCCGGCGGACGTGCCGCGGCCAGTAGCCGGGCACGGTGACCTCGTCCGGGCCGGCGAGGCGGCCGGTCACGTTCGACACCACCGGGATCTTCGGCTCGTGGTACGTCGCCTGGGCGGCGATCTCGCCGTACTCGGCGAGCATGCCGTCCATCCGCGCCGAGTGCGACGCGTGGGAGATGTTGAGCCGCTTGACCTTGCGGCCGCGTTCGGCGAACTTCGCCGCCAGGGCCTCGGCGATCGTCTCCTCGCCCGAGATGACGACCGAGTCGGGCGCGTTGAGGGCGCCGATGGCGAGGCCGTCGGTCAGCTCGGCGGCGATCTCCTCCTCGGTGGCCTGGATCCCGATCATCGCGCCGCCCGGCGGCTGGGCCTCCATCAGGCGGCCGCGGGCGGTGATCATCCGGGCGGCGTCGGCGAGGTCCCAGACGCCGGCGACGTGCGCGGCGGCCAGTTCCCCGGCGGAGTGGCCGACGACGTAGTCGGGGCGGGCGCCCCACGACTCGAGCAGCCGGAACAGGGCGATCTGCAGGGCGAACATCGCGGGCTGCGCGTAGGTCATCCGGTCGAGCAGGCTCTGGTCGTCACCGAAGACGATGTCGGCCAGGGGCCGGTCGAGGTGCGCGTCGAGGGCGGCGCACGCCTCGTCGAAGGCCCTCCGGTAGGCCGGGAACGTGTCGTACAGCTCGCGGCCCATGCCGCAGCGCTGGGCGCCCATGCCGGAGAACAGGAACGCGGTGCGCCCGAGCAGCGGCTCACCGGTGACAACGCCGGGCGCGGGCTCGCCGGAGGCCAGCGCGGTCAGCCCGGCCTTGAGGTCGTCGCGGGTCCGGCCGACGACCACGGCGCGGCTTTCCAGCGCGGTGCGGGTGGTGGCCAACGACCAGCCGAGGTCGAGCGGGTCGACGTTGTCCACTGTGGACAACAAGCCTTGAGCGGCGGCCTGCAGCGCGGCGGGTCCGCGGGCCGAGAGCGGCCACGCCTGGACCGGCGGCGGTGTCCGTTCCGGCTCGGGTTCTTCGGCTGCTGGGGCCTGTTCCAAGATGACGTGGGCGTTGGTGCCGCTCATGCCGAACGACGACACCCCGGCACGCCGCGGCCGGTCACCGGTGTCCCACGGCTTCGGCTCGGTGAGCAGCTCGACCGACCCGGCCGTCCAGTCGACGTGCGGCGACGGCTCGTCGACGTGCAGGGTCCGCGGCAGGACGCCGTGGCGCATCGCCTCGATCACCTTGATGATCCCGGCGGCGCCCGCGGCGGCCTGGGTGTGCCCGATGTTGGACTTGATCGAACCCAGCCACAACGGTTCCGCGCGGTCGCGGCCGTAGGTGGCCAGCACCGCCTGGGCCTCGATCGGGTCGCCCAGGGTGGTGCCGGTGCCGTGGGCCTCGACGGCGTCGACGTCCGCGGCGGTGAGCTTCGCGTTCTTCAGCGCGGCACGGATGACCCGCTGCTGGGCCGGGCCGTTGGGCGCGGTCAGGCCGTTGGACGCGCCGTCCTGGTTGACGGCGGACCCGCGGACCACGGCGAGGATCCGGTGCCCGTTGCGGCGGGCGTCGGAAAGCCGTTCCAGCAGCAGCATTCCGGCGCCTTCGGACCAGCCGGTGCCGTCGGCGCCCGCGGCGAACGCCTTGCAGCGGCCGTCCGGGGCCATGCCGCGCTGGCGGGAGAATTCGACGAACGTCTCCGGTGTCGCCATCACGGTGACGCCGCCGGCCAGGGCGAGCGAGCACTCCCCCGACCGCAGGGCGTGCGCCGCGAGGTGGACCGCGACCAGCGACGACGAGCACGCCGTGTCGATCGTGACGGCCGGGCCCTCCAGGCCGAGGGTGTAGGCGAGCCGGCCCGACAGCACGCTGTTGGACGAGCCGGTGCCGAGGAACCCTTCGACCTCTTCGGAGCCGCCGTCGAACCCGGAAACGTACTCGCTGCGCATCGCCCCGGCGAACACGCCGGTGGCGCTGCCCTTGAGTGCCGCGGTGTCCAGCCCGGCGCGTTCGAACGTCTCCCAGGTGACCTCCAGCAGCAGCCGCTGCTGCGGGTCCATGGCGAGGGCCTCCCGCGGCGAGATGCCGAAGAAGCCCGCGTCGAACTCACCCGCGTCGTGCAGGAAGCCGCCCTGGTCGCTGTAGCTGGTGCCGCGGTGCTCCGGGTCCGGGTGGTACAGCGCGTCGGTGTCCCAGCCGCGGTTGGCCGGGAAGCCCGACATGCCGTCACCGCCGCCGTCGACGAGGTCCCACAGCTGCTCCGGCGAGGTGACGCCGCCGGGGTACCGGCAGGCCATGCCGATCACGGCCAGGGGTTCGGAACCGCTTTCCTCGGCTTCCTTGAGGCGTCGCCGCGTCTCGCGCAGTTCGGCGGCCAGCCGCTTGAAGTAGTCGAGCGTCCGTTCGTCGGTCGTCATGACGGTGGTCCTCCTAGCGGCGGCGGTGTCGCGGCGCCGGGCCGGGGTCAGAGTTCGTTGTCCAGCAGGGCGAACATGTCGTCGATGGTGTCCACTTCCAGGTCCGCTTCGCCGCCGGACGGCCGGACCCGGTCCTGCCACACGGCGACCAGGTTCCGCAGCTTCGTCTCGACTTCGGCACCGTCCGCCTCCGAAACGTCCACTGTGGACAGCTCGGCGGCGAGCCGGTCGATATCGGAAGCCAGGCCGGTTTCCTCCCCGGCGGCGGGCACCACTTCGGACTGCAGGTACTTGGCCAGGTCGTCGGGGGTCGGGTAGTCGAAGATCAGCGTCGCGGGCAGGCGCAGGCCGGTGGCCGCGTCGAGCCCGTTGCGCAGCTCGACCGCGGTCAGCGAGTCGAAGCCCAGCTCGGTGAACGCCTTGGCCGGCTCGATCGCGTCCGGACCGCTGTGCCCGAGGGCCGCCGCGGCCTGGCCGCGCACCACCCCGAGCAGCACCAGTTCGGCGTCGGCCTGCGACAGCCCGGCGAGCCGCCGCTTGAGCCCGTCCGCCTGCGCCGCCGCGTCGACCGGGGCGGCCCGGCGCACCGAGCCGCGGACCAGGCCGCGCAGCAGCGGCGGCACCGGCCCGGTCGCCGAGCGGAGCCCGGCCACGTCCAGCTTGACCGGCACGGAGACCGGCTCGGCCAGGGTGGTGGCCAGGTCGAACAGGTCGAGACCTTCGGCCGGGTCGAAGCTGCCCACGCCGTCGCGGCCCATCCGGTCGGCATCCGCTGCGTCTCCCATGCCGCCCATGCCATTGGCCCAGAGGCCGAAGGCGAGCGACGTCGCCGGCAGCCCCAGGCCGCGGCGGTGGTGCGCCAGGCCGTCGAGGAAGGTGTTCGCCGCGGCGTAGTTGGCCTGCCCCGGCGCGCCGAGCACGCCGGCGGCCGAGGAGAACAAGACGAACATGGTCAGGTCGCGGTTGCGGGTGAGCTCGTGCAGGTTCCACGCCGCGTCCACCTTGGGCCGCAGCACCTTCTCGAGCCGCTCGGGGGTGAGCGCGGTGAGCAGGCCGTCGTCGAGGACACCGGCCGCGTGCACCACGCCGGTCAGGCCGGGCGTGCGGTCCAGTACGGCGGCGAGCGCGTCGCGGTCCGTGGCGTCGCACGCCTCGATCCGCACGGTCGCGCCCAGCCCGGTCAGGTCCGCCGCCAGTTCGGCCGCGCCCGGGGCGTCCGGGCCGCGGCGGCTGGTGAGCACCAGGTCCCGGACGTCGTGCTTCGTGACCAGGTGGCGGGCCAGTACCGCGCCGAGCCCGCCGGTGCCGCCGGTGACGAGCACCGTGCCGGTCGCCGGGCGCCGCGGCACGGTCAGGACGACCTTGCCGACGTGCTTGGCCTGGCTGAGGAAGCGCAGCGCCTCGGGAGCGCGGCGCAGGTCCCAGGTGCGGACGGGCAGCGGGGTGAGCACGCCTTCGCCGAACAAGACCATCAGCTCCTCCCACATCTGCGCGATCCGGCGGCTGCCCGCTTCGATCACGTCGAACGCCCGGTAAGTGACCTCCGGATGGTGCCCCGCGCCGGCGCCGTCCGGGCGGACGTCGGTCTTCCCCATTTCCACGAACCGCCCACCGCGCGGTAACAGGCGCATCGAGGCGTCGATGAACTCGCCCGTGAGGGCGTTGAGCACGACGTCGACGCCGCGCCCGCCGGTGGTCTCGCGGAACCGGTCCTCGAACGCGAGGGTCCGGGACGACGCGATGTGGTCGTCGGCCAGCCCGGCGGCACGCAGGACGTCCCACTTGCCCTCGCTCGCGGTGCCGAAGACCTCGGCGCCGAGGTGGCGGGCCAGCTGCGTGGCCGCCATGCCGACCCCGCCGGCCGCGGCGTGGATCAGCACCGACTCGCCCTTCTGCAGGGCGCCGAGGTCGGCCAGCGCGTAGTAGGCGGTCAGGAACACCAGCGGCACGGACGCGGCCTGCTCGAACGTCCAGTCCGCCGGCATCTTCGCCAGCAGGTCCCGGTCGGCGAAGGTGATGGGACCGAAGCCGCCGTGCACCAGGCCCATCACGCGGTCGCCGGGCGCGAGATCGTCCACTTCGGACCCGACCTCGGTGACGACGCCGGCACCTTCGTAGCCGATGCGGCCGGCGTCACCCGGGTACATGCCGAGCACGTTGAGCACGTCACGGAAGTTGGTCCCGGCCGCGCGGGTGGCGATCCGGACCTCCCGCGACAGCAACGGTTCCACGGCCTCGGGGAACGGCTCGAAGGAGAGCCGCTCAAGGGTGCCCTTGACGACGCTGTCCAGCCGCCAGGCCGGTTCGTGCCACGGCGGCACGAGGTCCGGCGACGACGCCGCGGTCAGCAGCCGCGCGGCGTGGACGACCCCGTCGCGCACGGCCAGCTGGGTTTCGTCACCCAGCACGGCGATCGCGGTCTCGGCGTCGGCCTCCGCCGCGTCGAGCAGGACCAGCCGGCCGGGGTGCGCGGACTTGGCGCTGCGGACCAGGCCCCCCACCGCGGCGGCGGCCGGGGCGCCCGCCGCCGGGGCCGCGGCCGCCGG
>NZ_JBICSQ010000106.1:0-22394 GCF_043197175.1 Amycolatopsis sp. NPDC049252 | reverse complement strand
CAGCCGGGTTGCTGGGAGTGCCAGGCGAGGGTGTGGCCGCGGACCTGGGCGCCGTGGCTGATCGCCCAGTTGTAGATCTGGTCGCCGGCGGTGAAGGTGAACTGGTTCTGGTTGGGCTCGGTCGCGTCCGGTTTCATCTCGTTCTCGGGCGTGACCATGGTGAATTCGCGGGCGGCGATGGTGGTGTAGGCGGAGTTGCTGAGCTTTCCGGCGGCGATGGCGGTGCCGAAGTAGCGGCCGGACTGGGCGGCGGCGGCGCCGAGGGTGCTGGCCGCGGCGTCCGCACCCGGCGCGGTCACCAGGATGGCCGTTGCCGTGGCGACGGTGACGACTCCGGCCAGTACTCGACTGGTCGATGACCGCCACCACCGGCTGGTCCGCTGGTCCGAAGAACTTCTTGTCATCCGTGGACTCCTTCCGGACTCTCGTCCAGGAAATGGTCATTTTCACGAGCAGCAGAGCACGGGGCTTCTTCGGCGCGCAAAGAGTTTCGGTCGATTTTCGGACCGTTTCACCGGGCGGAAGCGAGGACAGCGAGGAACGATTGCCGGAGGCTTTCGCAACCCACGGCGAAACTCCCCGGCACCACGTCGGCCGGAGGGAACCCGGCCGGTGGACGGCCGGATTCCCTCCGGAGACGGTGCGGGGCAGGGGGAATCGGTCAGCGTTGCAGCGTCAGGACACCCGGACGCCACGGCAGCTGGTCGTAGGGGCCACTGGCACTGGGGGACTTGCCCTGGTAGAGCAGCTGCAGGTTGCAGGGGTCGACGGTCATGGTCTGATCCGGGTTGGTGCGCACCAGGTCACCGTGGCTGATGTCGTTGGTCCAGCCGGCGCCGCTGTTGGCCTTGCCCGCGAAGGGGTTGCTTTCGCTGGTGGACTGCGGGGTCCACGAACCGCTCAAGCTGCTGGCCGTGAACGAGCGGAAGTACCGGCCGTTCGCGCCGATCGCCTCGACGATCATGAGGTACTGGTTCTGGCCCTGGACCTTGTAGACCTGGACCGCCTCGAACAGGTTGTTCGTCGAGTCGCTCAGGACCGTCGTGTACGACGAGCCGAAGCTGCCCGGGAAGTTCCCGATCGGCATGCTCGCCCGGTAGATCTTGCCGTTGTCACCGGCGAAGAACAGGTACATGTTCGAGCCGTCGGCGATCAGCGTCTGGTCGATCGGGCCGGTACCGGAGCCGGAGATGCTGCCGGTGAACAGCGGTTGCGGCGACGACCAGCCGTTGGGGTTGGTGGGGTCGCTCGAGGTGCGGTAGATGAAGGGCCACGCACCCCACTGGTAGGCCAGCACCCAGATGTTCTTCGGCGCGAAGTAGAACAGCGTGGGCGCCACCGCGGCCTGGTTCATCCCGTTCTGGCCGGCCGAGGCCATGTCGGACCAGTTCGTGAAGGGGCTGAAGGCCATCGAGCCGTAGGTCGACCCCGAGACGTTCGACGCGTAGACGAGGTGCTTGCCGTTGTAGACGACGTTGGTGAAGTCCTTGAGCGAGACCCACCCGTTCTTCGGTGTCGCCAGGACACCCGTGGACGTCCAGCGGTACGTCGAGGGCAGGGAGCAGCTGCTGCCTCCGCCGGTCGTGGTCGTGGTGGTCGGCGTGGCCGACAAGCCCGTCCACTTCTGGTTGCCGCCGCCGTTGCACGTCCAGAGCTGCACCGCGGTGCCATTGGCCGTGCCGGCACCGGTGACGTCCAGGCAGAGCCCGGACTGCACCGCGACGATCGTTCCGTCGGAGTTCACCCGCCACTGCTGGTTGGCCCCGCCGTGACAGGTCCAGGTCTGCACCCGGGTACCGGCGGTGGTCGCGCTGCCGGGCACGTCCAGGCACTTGCTGCCGTACACCGTCAACTGGCCGCCGGACGTCGACGTCCACTGCTGGTTCGCGCCACCCGAGCAGTCGTAGATCTGCAGGGAGGCGCCGTCGGCCTGGCTGGCGTTCGAGACATCCAGGCACCGGCCCGAGCCGGTGCTCTGCAGTGCGCCGGTGACGTCGGCCGAGGCCGCGCCGGCTCCCAGGGTCACCGCGACCACGACCGTGGCCGCGACCGTCGTCGCGGCGGCGAGCGCGGCGATCCGGGAGCTGCTCCTGCGACTGATGTTTCCTCTGTTCATGGCACCCTTTCTCCCAGCCGGCCCCGGGGCCTTTCCGGATGCTCCCGCCGTTGCACGTCCGGATCGGCGTTTCGTGAGCGACATGGCTGTTATCGCTAACATACGTCGCGTCAGCCTGAGCGTCCGGGAGAAGCGTTGTCAACAAACGCGTCCGGGCACTCGGCGCCCCGGACGTCCGATCGGGCGGCCGGGCCACCTCAAGGCCACCGCCGCCAGTCCGCAGCGGAGGGCTGGACGGTGAAAGTTACATTCACGTGGCCGGAGCTCGGCGCAGCCGCGCTGCCCGGCCGTGACGGGCGCGCACACCGGAAACGAGGAATACACTCCACGCGTGGTCAAGCCGACTCCGTTCGCCGAAAAGAACGGCAAAGTGCCGTTCAACGCCTCCGGCGTGGCGGCAGTGGGCTCGCGCCGGTTCGTCTTCATCGACAACAAGGACCCCACCTCGTTGTTCGAGATGACGTTTGACGCGGACGCCGAAACAGTCGAGCGGATTCACCGGCGACGGCTGACCGGCTTGGGCAAGGGAGCGTTGCGGGATCCCGAAGGCTTGGCCCGGGTCGACGTGAACGGAGAGATCTTTCTCGTCGTCTCGTCCTCCCTCTGCCGATCAGGGCAAGGCCGGATCGACGACGGTCTGGTGCGTGTGCGCTATCGTCCCGAGGGTAACCTGCACGCCGAGGCGATGGCCGGATTCCGCGCCTGGTTGCTCGCGAACGAGCCCACGCTCGCCGCAGCCGGCCGGCGGGAGCCGGATGCGGGCGGGCTGAACGTCGAGGGTCTCGCCTGGGACCCACGTGCGAACGCGCTCTTGTTCGGTCTGCGGGGACCGGCGACCCCCGGACGGGTCTCGGTGATTCAGGTCCCCGTCGACGCCGGTGGCGCCGCCTGGACGACTGCGTCGCTGGGATCTCCGGCAATGGTGTACGTCCGGGTGCCTCGATCGTCCACGGCCGTGGGGATCCGCGATATTTCCCACGACGCGCGGACCGGCGACTTCCTCCTTCTCCTCGGCCGTTCGACCAGCCGGGACGACGAGCCGTTCCGGCTCGGCAGGTGGTGCCGGGGGAGCGAACACGTCCAGGTGCTCGGCACCGTCTTCCACCGGAGCGCGAAGCCGGAGGGCGTCACGACGTTCTCGATCGGCGGTGCGCACAAGATCCTCGTCGTCGACGACTCCGGCGGTTATGCGGTCCTGTGATCAGGAGAAGTACAGCTTCGACGGTGCGGGATCCTGGTGGACCCGGGGTCTTCCGCCCGGTGTGGTGTCGGCACCGAAAGCCGCGCCCAGCGTGGTCCGGCTGCTCGTCAGCGTGAAATATCCGCTGAAGGTGAAGGTGTCGCCGGGCGGGTTGACGGGATCGGTCGGGGTGACCGAGAACTCGTCGGCGTGGTCGGTGTTGTCCGCCGCGGACGTGCACAGCAGTTCGTGGCCCTGGCTCGAAGTCGTCGTGCTCGCGTGGAGGAACTTGCCGGAGGCCTTGTTGGCGACCGACTTTCCCGTGCCGAGGTCGCCGAAGCACCACAGATCCGTGTCGTCGACGTTCTCGGTGCGTGGTCGGTGGATGACCTCGGAGTTCGCCGGGCCGGGGGTAGCCGCGGGGATGGTCTCGGTGGTGCTGGCGTGCATGCAGTCGTTGGTGACGTCGTCGCGGACGTAGGCGCCCTCGGTGCCCGGTAGGCCGCCGAAGAGGTAGCCGGCGGACACGGCGAGCCGGAGCTGCTTTCGTGCCGCGGTGACCTGCGCCGGCACGTCGGGCACGCCGAGGCCGGTCAGCACGGCTCCCATCTGTTCGAGCAGCGGCTTCAGCACCGTTTGCTGGGTCTTGCGATCGAAAACGGTGTCCCGGTAGCCCCGGATCCGGTCGACGAGTTGCGCGCGGCGGCCCGGGTCGTCGCGCACGAGCTTGGCGAGCAGGCCGCTCGTGTCGAGCTTGAAGTGCCGGCCGGGCTGCAGGGTCTGGTCGAGGCCCCACGGGATCATCTTGAAGTTGATGTCGTCCACGCCCGGCGTCGCGACGGCGGCGACGTCGTTGTAGACGTAGGTGTTGTTGGTGTTCCTGGAGTAGCCGTCCCAGTGCTTGAGGAAGAACTCCATCGCGTACAGCTTGACGAACTGGTCGAGGTCGAAGACCTGGTTCGCGCCGGCCAGCCCGTGCGCGGCGATGTGGTCGATGGCGAACCGCAGGTCGGCCTTGTCCTCGAACGCCGACAGCGACTCGACGCCGATGAAGTCGAACCGGGCGTCGACGAAGTCGTCCTGGTGTTCGAGTTCGTAGAGGTTCCCCTTCGTGGTGCCGAAGTTGCGTTCGATGTACCGCGGCATGATCGGTTCCGCGTTCACGAAGATTCCGGGACTGTTGACCCCCGCAACCCCTTGGCCGACGGGGACACCGTTCACGAGTACCCGGGCGAAGTTGCACCTCGAGTGGGGGAGCCCGGCGAGTTCGAACAGTTTGTAGCCGAGAGGCTGCCGGAGGTAGGACGCGTCCTGGACCGAGTTGTTGAGGGTCAGGTACTGCGAACCGATCAGGGCGCGGATCAGGGGTTTGCTGGCGTCGAGGAACTTCGCGAAGTCGAGGTGCAGGCAGGGCTTGTCGCTGTTCAACGAGCCGCAGAAGGATTTCTTCTTGATCCCCACGTCGGGGAACGTCGTCCGGTCGGGGAACTTCGTCCCGGAGATCTCGACCGATGTCGCCTTCCGCCACGTGTAACGGCTGCCGCCGGCCCAATCGAAGTTGCACACCCCACCGGCCGGTTGTTCGGTGCGCACGGCGTCCCAGTCGGATTGCGGTAGCACGATGTTGATCGTCAGCACATTGTCGATCTCGTAGAGGAGATCGAGTGCTTGTTGCTCCTGGTCGCTCATCGTCGCATCAACCCCTCGTGGGCGAAGGTCGAGAATGCCCTCGCGTTCGGAGTGTACGGCGGGTTTCGACCGTGCGGTGCGGCGAAGTTTTCAGCGTGACACTGATCGATTGTCGTTTCGACGACGGTGATTTTCGGACGTCTCGACGGCCGAGGCGGACCACTGTCGACGGATTGTCGACGGCGGCTGGCACCGTCACCGGGGAGAGCGGCACAGTCAGTAACCCACGATTCGGAGGACAACCGTGAAATTGCGCAGAATTCCCATGGCCGCCACGGCCGTCGGCGCCGTGACCTTGCTCGGCGTCGGAGCTTTGGTCACCACCCAGGCGGACGCCGCGGACAGCAGCATCGGTTTCGCCATGGTCCGCTCCGGCGTGGCCGCCAACGCCAACTGCCTCGCGGCGGCCGCCGCGAAGGTGCGGGTGGTGACGCACGGGCAGAACGAAACCATGACCTTGCGCGCGACCGGCCTGCCGGCCGACACGGACTTCGACCTGTTCATCACCCAGGTGCCGAACGCGCCGTTCGGTGTGTCGTGGTACCAGAGCGACCTGGAATCCGGCGACGACGGCACCGCGTCGGTCACCGTGATCGGCCGGTTCAACGTCGAAACCTTCGCGGTGGCACCGAACACCGCACCGGCGCCGGTGGTGCACCCCCAGGACGCGGCGAGCAATCCCGCGTTCGCCCCGATGCACACCTTCCACGTCGGCTTCTGGTTCAACTCGCCCGACGATGCCGTCAAGGCAGGGTGCCCCGGCACGGTCACCCCGTTCAACGGCGAACACAGCGCCGGAGTCCAGGCCATGAGCACCCGCAACTTCGCCGACGACAACGGGCCGCTGCGCCAGCTCGTGTCCTGACGCGTGGGTCCCGGCCCTCGAGGCCGCGGCCACGAGGTGGCGGAGTCACCGAGCGCGATCCGTGCGACGCACGTGGGACCGGGCGTGCGTCATCGCGTCTTCGAGCGTGGTGAAGAGGTGATTGCCGTGGCGGAGTTTGCCGAGGGCTCCGGTGGCGCTCAGCAGGTGCCGGTGGTGGTGCCGGACGACTTTGACCAGGACGGTGACACCGCCGGCCTCGAGTTCCTCGATGGTGTCGCCGAGTGCTTTCGCGCCCGTCGCGTCGAGGGTGTGCAGCCCGGACAGGCGCAGGACTACGATGTCGATGTCGTCGGCGGCGACCGCGGCGGCGATTTCGGAGAGGAGACGTTCGGACGCGCCCCAGAACAGGGCACCTTCGAACCGGAACACCGCGATGTGCTCGTCGCCGGCGGTGGCGGGGCCCGGTACGGGTTCGCGCTGGGCGTGCGCGGCGCCGGCGAGGTGCCGCAGGGCGAAGAAGGCGGCGACGAGCAGGCCGATCTCGACGGCGAGGATCAGGTCGGCCGCGATGGTGACGAGCGCGGTCGCGGCGAAGGTGATCGCGCTGGCGCGGCTCGCGCGGACGACTTCGCGGATCGTCGCGAGCGACACCATCCGGAAGCTGGTGACCATGAGCACGCCGGCCAGAGCGGCCAGGGGGATCCGGGACACGAGCCCGGTCGCGGCGTAGATCACCGCCAGGATGACCAGGGCGTGGGTGATGGCCGAGAACCGGGTCCGGGCGCCGGAGCGGACGTTGACCGCGGTGCGGGCGATCGCGCCGGTGGCGGGCATGCCGCCGAAGAGGCCGCTGGCGATCGAGGCGATGCCCTGGCCGGCGAGCTCGCGGTCCGGACGGGTCGGGCCGACCGGTGACCCGCCGCGGCTCATCGTCGCGGCCACGCGGGCGGAGAGCAGGGATTCGATCGCCGCCAGCGCGGCCACCGCGACGACGGCTCCGGCGAGGTCACGGATCACGCCGGGGGTGAACGACGGCAGGGCGGGGGCCAGCACGCTCGGCAGGCTTCCGATCCGGGGGAGTGGCGCGTGCAGGATCTCGGCGGCGACGGTCACCACCGTCACCGCGACCAGAGATGCCGGTATTCCGCGGTGCAGCTTCGGCAGTGCGAGCATGAGCACCGCGACCAGGGCCACGACGGCGGCCGCCCAGGCCGCGGTGGCCCCGGTCGCGGCGTGCGCGACCGCGGCCATCGCGGCCAGCAGCGGGTTTCTGCCCGGTGGCGCGGTCGTGCCGACGGACGAAGGGACCTGCTGCAGAAAGATGATGCAGGCGATCCCGACCGTGAAGCCTTCGACGACCGGCCAGGGAAGGTAGGCGACCAGCCGGCCGAGCCGGGCGATGCCGGCGACGAGCACGACCAGCCCGGCGAGGACGGCGACGACGGCCACCGAGGAAGCGCCGTGGGCGGCGACGATCGGGGCCAGCACGACGGCCATCGCCCCGGTCGGCCCGGACACCTGGACCGGGGACCCGCCGAACACCGCGGCCACGATCCCGGCCACGACGGCGGTGGCGAGCCCGGCCGCGGGACCGGCGCCCGAGCTGACCCCGAACGCCAGCGCCAGCGGAAGGGCCACGACACCGACGGTGACTCCGGCGAGCAGGTCCGCACGCAGTACCGGTGGACGGAAGTCGTAGTCGTCCCGTCCGGGGAGCAGCTCCCGCGCCGTCGCGAGGACGCTCATGCCCGGCGCGCGATCGCGTCGAGCACGGCCTGGGGACTCGCGCCGGGCAGCGCGGGCAGCTCGCGGGCGGCGGCCAGCCGGTCCGAGCCGGGGTGCAGGCTCGACAGCAGGAACGCTCGCGCCACCACGAGGAGTTCCGCCACCAAAGGCTGCGCGAGCCAGTATTCGACGGCGTTGCCGGTGCGGGTGGACACGACGACCCCGGTGCGGCGCAGGACGGCGAGGTGCTGGGACAGCTGCGAGGCTTCGCAGCCGGTGACCTCGAGCAGCCGCGCCACCGACGCACCCTCGTCACCGGCCGCGGCGAGCACCTCCAGAACCTGGATCCGGTGCGGATGGGCGAGACACTTGAACAGGTCGGCCTTGATCCGGTAGAGCGGCTCGGTCGTCCGGGACCTCGCGGGCATGGGCACCTCCTGGATTGATGACTCTATCAATCCATCAATCCGCGCTCGGAGCAGGTGCCCTCCCGCATCGGCCAGGTTCGGCCCGGCGGTTCACGCCCCGTCGGGCTGCACCTCGGGCTGGTCGCCGCCGACGGCGCGCAGGGTGTGCCGGAAGCCGACGACCTCGTGGCCGACCACTTCGACGACGGTGCCGAGGGCGATGAGGGAGACGACCAGGACCAGCCCGGTCAGGCCGTGGCCGTGGGTCAGGTCCAGTGGTTCGTCTCGGCCGAGCACGGCGCCGACGACGACCGCCGCCGCGACCGGCGAGAGCGAGGCCAGGAACAGTGGCACGTGGGTGAGGTCGTAGGCGTGCATCAGCACGCTCCAGGTGACGAAGATCGTCACCAGCGCCACCGCGACCGGCACGGCCAAGCACAGCGCCACCTGGAACAGCGACAGCTTCTCCTCCTGCACGGCCGCTGCCGCGACCCGCAGCCCGGCGCCGACCGCGGCGATCGCGCCGAACAGGGGGAAGTTCGCGTACCGCCAGGCGAACACCCGCCGCGGCCACCGGATCAGGATCGCCCGCGACGGGATCTGGAAGTAGGCCCACCACAGGGCCGACGCGATCGCCAGCCCGGCGGCGATGATCATCACCGCCGCCACCGACCAGCCGTTTTCCTGGACCAGCGTGCCCACCGTCACCGTGGTCGCCGCGATCACCTCGCCCAGTGTGATCAGCGTGAGCAGCCCGAACCGTTCCGCGAGGTGCCCGGCGTTCCAGGGCGCGTTGCCGAGCCGGCGTTCCAGCAGGACGGGCGCGGCCATCTCGGCCAGCGCCAGCACCACCAGCAGGAGCACGGTCGCCGGGAACGGCATCGGCAGGACGGCGACCAGGATCCAGCAGGCCTGGGCGGCGGCGATCGTGCACCCGTACGCCACGCAGATCCGCCGGTTTCCGGCGTCCTCCCGGGCTGCCCGCAGCCAGAGCAGGACCAGCGGCACCCGCATCACGAGGTACCCCACGATGACGAGGGTGTTGAGCGGGCTGTGCCCCTCTTCGACGGCCGAGAAGCCGGCCGGCAACCCGAAGGTCAGCACGACGACGCCGGCCATCTGCGCGATGGTGGCGACCCGGAACAGTGCGTCGTCGTTGCCGTACGCCGAGGTCAGCCAGGTGAAGTTCAGCCACGCCCAGGTGACGGCGAAGATCGCGAAGAGGTAGGCGCCGATCGCCGGCAGCGGTGCACCCGCGACCAGGTGGTGAGCGAGCTGCTCGGCGGCCCCGGCGAACGCGATCACGTAGGTGAGGTCGTACAGCAGTTCCAGTGGCGCGGTCGATCGGCTGGTGTCACCGGCGTCGCGAGCGGGCATCGGCCGCAGCCGATGCCGGAGATCATCGCGCAGGTCCCGCTTCAGCGCCTCGTCCGGCTCGCTCATCGCCGCTCCGTTCCTGGCCTCGGGCCCGGTGGGCGGCCTCGCGAAGTGTCTCTTGAAGAACCGGTGCGTGCCACTCGTTCGGCTGACTCAGAAAATCTGTGCTGACGGGAGTAGACATTCGCCGCCGGGTGTGTGTAGTGTTCTGCTCATACCGAGAGAGACAACGTCAAGCAGGCGCGGGAGATGACGAAACTACCCGCGAGGTGAGACAAGACGGTCAGGCAGCGCGGAGCCGATCACGGAACAAGGTTTCGGCTGGTGACCGGAAGCGCAAGGCAAGGCGCGGGCGGAGCAGGTGTGCTCGCGAAGATCAGCAGTGTGTAGTCAGTGCAAGTAGCAAGTAGCAGTTGTGGTTGTGCAGGACCGGTCAGGTGGCCGGAGCCGATCAGTGAACGGGGCTCCGGGCAGTGACCAGCGGCGTCAGCGTGCTGGGACCGATCAGGGAAAGGGTCCCCGCAGTGTCGCTCGCAGCAGGTGAAGTAGCAGTACCAGGTAAGTGGAAAGCACAGGAGAGAAGGGAACGGAACCATCATTGGATCGCCCGCAGCGGCTGGGTAACGCCGCGCGGGTGCCGCAGTTCCATCGAGTTCGGAGGTGGTGCTCGGTCACGAGTAAGCGATCCCCGTTTGGTCCGGCTGTTCGCCGGACGCGGGTGCAGGAAGCCGGCGGTCGCGTCGGTTGACAATGGTGTAACCCAACCCTTGAGGACCCCGGGTGCCGCAGTGGCACCCGGGGTCCTTTGTGATGCGGAGGCAGAGTGATTCCTGACCAAGAAGGACCGGCCACGCCCAGCGGGGCCGACAAGTTCGACGACGAGCACTACCCCGCCTACACGATGGGCCGGGCCGCCGACATCCTCGGCGCCACGCAGGGCTTCCTGCGCAGTCTGGGCGAGGCCGGCTTCATCACCCCGCAGCGTTCCGCCGGCGGGCATCGCCGTTTCTCCCGGCACCAGCTGCGCCTGGCCGCCCGGGTGCGCGAGCTGGTCGATCAGGGCACCGCCATCGACGCCGCGTGCCGCATCGTCACCCTCGAAGACCAGCTCCACGAAGCGCAGCAGCACAACAGGATGCGGCGCGACGTCGAAAGCAGCGCAGCCGACTGAGGGGAAGCGGCGGCAGCGGTACCTCGGCCGGGCTCACGGCAGCTGACGCGCCCGGCGGAGCGCCCGCCGTCGCTGCACAACGCCGGTCCGTGGCCGAGATGTCCTCTGTGGACAACGCGACCCGCGCCCGCCGGACCGTGCTGCGGGTGAGACGGGCGCAGATCATCACCCAGTGCCTCGCGAAGCGAAACTCGCGGTCGTTCCCGTCCCGGCTTGTCGAGGATCCGCGGCGAATGGCCGAGCGTCCTGAGGGGACATAGGCTCGGTCCCGCCTCACGCGATTCGTGCCGATCCGCACACCGGCCAGTGCCGAATCCCTGGACACGAGGCGACGATGGTGGGTGCGATGGCGGACGGGCAGAGGGAGACCGAGGACACCGCGCGGTCCTTGGCCACCAGTGTGCTGAGCGGGCTGGACGAGCTGACGGACGTCCTGGTCTCCGTCATCGGGGACCAGAATCCCGGCTACCAGCTGCTCGATGTCGTCCCGCGGGACGACCTGTGGCGCTCGTGCCACGACAACCTCCGGCGTGTCCTCCAGCTGGTCGGCCGTGGGGCCGACGGGGACGCGGAGGACTGCTACGACGCGGCCCGGGCGACCGGGCGGCGCCGGGCGGAGCAGCAACTGCCGCTCGACGACGTCCTGCGCTCGTTCCGGATCGGCGGACGCCTGGTCTGGCAGGCGCTGACCGACCAGGCCCGGGCGACCGGCCACGTGCTCGACGACGCGATGCTGGACCTCGCGACCCGCGTGTGGGAGGTCGTCGACGCCATTTCGGCTCAGGTCGCCCTGGCCTACCACGCGGCGGAGCGCAGTTTCGTCCGCGCCGACGAGCAGCGCCGCGCCTCGTTGTGGGAAGGCCTGCTCCAGGGGCGCGCGGTCGACGCCGGGTTCGCCTACGAGGCTGGCCGGACGCTCCGGCTGCCCGTTTCGGGCCCGTACGTCGTCGTCGCGGCGGCCGGCTCGGGCGACGACGAAGCCACGGAGCCGCTGGGCACCGCGCTCGAGGAGCGCGGGTCCGCGTCCGCCTGGCAGTCGCGCGCCGACGTGCTCGTCGGCCTGGTCTCGCTGCCCGGGCGCGATGTCGCGGGCGTGGTCGCGGCCGTCGGCTCGATGCTGGCCGTGCAGGCCGGCGTCTCCCTGGTCGTCGACGGCCTGGCCGGTGTGCACGTCGCCTACCGCCAGGCCGTCCTGGCGATGCGGACCGTGCCCCCGGGCCGGGTCGAGGTCGTGTGCCTGGCCGAACGGCTGCCCGAGGCGCTGCTGCTCAGCTCGCCGGAGCTGACCGAGTCGCTGCAGCAGAACTGGCTGCGGGGTCTGCTCGACCTGGGCGGCGACGAACGCGACCTGCTCCTGGAGACGCTGTCGACGTGGGTGCGCACCGGCGGGTCGGCGACCCGGTCGGCGCAGGTCCTGCACTGCCACCGCAACACGGTGCTCAACCGGATCCACCGGATCGAAGGGCTGATCGAGCAGCGCCTGACCGGCGGTGATCTGTCCTTGGAGCTGGCTCTCGTCGTCCGCGCGCTGCCGTTCCTGCCGCCACCACGTGTGCCGTGACGAGTACTCACTGTGCACGGTGCACAACGACACTGGGCCAAATGTAGGCACCCAGCTCCTTCATTCGGCGGCGTGATCTGTGCAACACTCCGGCCGGCGGTGCTCCGGCCCGCGCTTCTCCGACACCGGCGTTCGAGAGGAACCAGCCGCTCATGCCCCACCACGTCCCCGCCGAGCAGCCGCCCGAGCCGCGCACCCTCGGCCGCCGCCGTTTCCTCGGCTTCGTGCTCGCCGCACCCACGTTGGCCGTCGCCGCGCAGATCGGTGTCGCCGAACTCGCACCGGGCGAGGCCGAGGCGTCCATCCCGTCACTGCCGCAGCCCGAGGACATCTTCGACCTCGGCGACCTGCAGAACGTCGCCGCGCTGCCGACCTCGGGGCTGATCACCGTGCAGGTCGGCGCCGACGGCCGCGCCGCCTTCGCGGTACCCCGGGCCGAGGTCGGCCAGGGCATGACCACCGCCGTGGCGATGATGATCGCCGAAGAGCTCGACCTGCCGCTGGACAAGATCGACGTCACCCTCGCCGACGCCCGGCCCGAGCTGCTGATGAACCAGCTCACCGGCGGCTCCAACTCGATGCGCAGCATCTACACCCCGGTCCGCACCGCCGCGGCGATCGCCCGGCAGCGGCTGCTCGCCGCGGCCGCCGCCCAGTGGGGCGTGCCCGCGTCGCAGCTGACGACGTCCGACGGCTTCGTCCGGCACACCAGCGGCCGCCGCGCGGACTACGGCTCGCTCTCGAAGGCCGCCGCGTCCGCCACGACGATCAGCGTGGTCGCCACGCTGAAGGCCCGCTCGGAGTTCACGGTCCTGGGCACCCCGCAGAACCGGCTCGACGCCCACGCGGCGGTCACCGGCACCAAGCAGTTCACCCTCGACATCGACGTCCCGGACGCGCTGCCGACGATGGTCGCGCGGCCGCCGACGATCAACGGCACGCCGCGGTCGATCCTCAACGCGGCCGAGGTCAAGGCGATGCCGGGGATCACCGACGTCGCCGCGATCTCCCACGGCGTCGCGGTGCGCGGGCGCACGTTCGGCCAGTGCATCGACGCGATCCGCGCGCTGAAGGTCACCTGGGGACCCGGCACGGTCGACGGCGAATCCGACGCGACCGTGCTCAAGAAGCTCAAGGCCGCCCAGCTGCCCATGACCGTGCCCGGCCTGCTCGACCAGTACATCGACGCGGAGTTCACCTTCGCCGCCGCCAGCAACAGCCCGCTCGAGACCGGCGCCGCGATCGCCGACGTCCGCGCGGACCGCGCGGAGATCTGGTCGTGCCTGAAGGTGCCGATCGTCGCGCAGGAGGACATCGCCAAGCAGCTGGGCCTGCCGCAGGACGCGGTGAAGGTGCACGTCACCCAGGGCGGCGGCTCGTTCGGCCGGCACCTGTTCCACGACGCGGCCGCCGAAGCGGCGGAGGCGTCGCAGAAGATGGGCAAGCCGGTCAAGCTGATGTGGTCGCGCACGGACGACTTCCGGCAGGGCCGCATCCACCCGATGTGCGTCTCGCGGGTGCGGGCGACGTTCCTGCTGGGCAACGTGATCAGCTTCGAGCAGCGGCACACCAGCGTGCAGACCGAGTTCAGCCACGGGCTCGGCGAGATGCTGACGGCGTTCGCGTCGCGGCTGCCGATCGCCGGGAACCTGAGCTTCGCCGAGTCGATCTTCCTGCTGAGCCAGTCCTCGCCCTACAACTTCGGCGTGACCACCCAGCTGCTCAACGAGATCCCGCTGAAGTTCAACACCGGCAGCATGCGCAACATCTACTCGCCCAACGTCGTCACCGCCGAAGAGCTGGTCGTCGACCAGCTGGCGAAGAAGTTCGGCAAGGACCCCGTCGCGTTCCGCCGCGAGTTCCTCAAGGACGACCGGCTGCGCGCGGTCCTCGACAAGGCCGCGCAGGCCGGGAACTGGGGCCGCGCGATGCCCGCCGGCACCGCGCAGGGCATCGCCCTGCACGCCGAGTACCGCGGCGCGGTCGCCGTGCTGGTGGAGATCGACTGCCGGCCCGAAACGGTCAACCGCAAGGTCCCGGACGCGGTCACCGGCCCCCGGGTGACGAAGGCGATCGTGGTGGTCGACCCGGGCTTCGCGATCAACCCGCGTGGGCTGGAAGCCCAGATGATCGGCGGGCTCAACGACGGCATCGCGATGTGCCTGACCTCCAGCGTGCACATCAAGGACGGCATCCCGCTGGAAGGCAGCTGGGACAACTACTTCTACACCCGGGAGTGGAACACCCCGCCGGAGACCGAAGTGATCGTCATGCCGAACACCTCGGCCAGCCCGAGCGGGGCCGGCGAGCTGGCCGTGGCGCCCTCGTTCGCCGCGGTCGCGTGCGCCTACGGCCGGGCCGTGGGCAAGATGCCGACCTCGTTCCCGATCAACCACGGCACGCTGAGCTTCGAGCCGTTGCCGCTGCAGCCGTCCACGCCGCCGTCGCCCACCGACGGCCTCGACCACGCCTTCTAGGAGCCAGCCGTGCCTCAACACACTTTCAAGGTCAACGGCCGGCAGGTCACCGTGGACGCCGACGACGACCTCCGGCTCCTCTGGGTGCTGCGCGACCTGCTCGGGATCACCGGTCCCAAGTACGGCTGCGGCCTCGACGTCTGCAAGGCGTGCACCAGCCACATCAACGGGAAGGCGTTCAACCCCTGCTCGGTGCGGGTCGCCGACATCAAGGACACCGACGAGATCACCACGATCGAAGGCCTGCCCGCGACGGTCGGCAAGGACCTGCACCCCATGCAGGAAGCGTGGCTGCAGATGGACGTCGCCCAGTGCGGCTACTGCCAGCCGGGCCAGATCATGGCCGCGGTCGCGAAGGTCAAGCAGGCCACCGCCGCAGGCCGGGAGATCACCGACGCCGACCTCGACGAGATCCGCAACATCTGCCGCTGCGGCACCTACGCCCGGATCCGCGAAGCGATCAAGGAAGGCGCGAAGAGCATGTAGGTGTTGCGAACGGCAGCCGTGGGGGCGTCGCCCGCGTTCTCCTGGTCCAGGACTTCGGTTCGGCCAGGTGTGCGCTGCGGGCGGCGCCGTTCCCGTTCAACCGGCTGCCGGAGTAGCGCCGGCGGCGCGCCTGTTCCGCCGGCGCACGACCCGCCACCCGGTGGTCTGCGGCAGTTCTGCGGCTTCCGTCACTTCGACGCCGCAGGCGAGAATCCGACCGTGACGGTCGCACCCTTGACCACCGTGCCGGACCCCGGCGGATGTTGGAAAGCGACGGTCGCGGTGTCGGTCGCCGGTCTTGCGGCCGGGTCGACTTCAAGGCGGAAGGACGTCCTGCTCATCGTGGTCGTCGCCTCGGTTTCGGTGCTTCCCAGGAGATCGGGGATGGTATCGGTGCCGAACGTGGCGTGGAGGATGTCCTGCCGGGCCTGGTCCGAAGACTTGGAAGCGAAGTAGTAGGCGACCACCGTGCCGGTGCTGGCGGCCAAGGCGCCGACGAGCGTGCTGCGCAGGCTGGAATCGTTGATCGAGAACGCGTACGCGCAGAAGATGAGCAAGCCTGTCACGAGAACGATCGCCAGCCAGCTGCGCACGACACTGGCATTCACCGAGCGCTGTGCCGTGTTGGGAGTGGTACGGCGCGCCCATACGATGATCGCTCCGGACGCCGCGATCACGACGGCGAGTATGCCGATCGCCTGGAGGGTCTGAGTTCCGGTCAAAGCGCTCGCGGGTGCGTCCGTTGCCGCTGGCGCCGCGGCCACGACGATCCAATTTGTCGTGATCGGATTCATGTCGTGCCTCGTTCCGTCGAGTCGCTGTGTCCTTCAAAGTGACGAAGGCTTGCGAAGCAATCCGTAAATCGAGCACCGGTGTATCGGTGTTTCCGATCTGCCGAAATCTCACTCGAACGGCTCAAGTCGTCAGGATTCAACTGAAATACGGATCCACGAATTTGAAAGTATCCACCTTTCCGGATCTTGATCCGGCGGGACCGGTCGGAACGCCCCTGGTGTTCTTGGTCGCCTCAAGGCATTCTGTCACGGTCGGGGGAGAAGATGCGGGAAAGGGGAGATCTTTGTCGCTTACCGATGAGATGCGGCGGGAAATCTCGATTCCGGTCGTTCTGCTCGGTTCCGAATCTGTCGATTGAGTGCTGCCCCGCGGTGCGGGTGCGGTCAGCGTGAACTTGCGGCAGATCCGCTTGATTCTGCCGGCCGGATGATCGGCCGGCGATCCGATCTGTTCAGGAGGTTGACATGACGGACATCTACGCACTGCGAGCCGTGCGCGCGCCGCGCCGAACCGAAGCGGCCGACGACTCGACCCTGGCCACCGAATGGTCCGAGGTGGATCCGGACATCCAGACTCACGTCGAACACCGATGGTGGGGTGGCACGGAGTTCGTGCCCCAGCTGCGCGATCTCGTCGCGAACACGGAGAACCCGGCCGGACAGGCTCCTGCTCTGGCCGAAGCCTTTCTGCAGAGGCCCACAGCGGTCACGTTGCCCACCTTGCGCGGTGGCGTCGACCCGGCTGCCACGATGCCGGGTGAGGACGGCGGTGAACCGGTGCCGATCCCCGGCCAGCCCGGCCTGGCGATGATCGACCGGTTCGACCGGTGGCTGGTCACGCAGGACAACGAGCCCGAACCGGCCGATCTCGACCGCTGGCTTCGTGATGCGGCGACACAGCGGGCCGCGGATGCTCCGCCCGGCATCGACGACGGTGATCAGCGGGACGATCAGGAACGTCCCCTCCTGGAAGCCCGCGGCAGTCTCCACGGATTGCTCGGGGCAACGTGGTCGCGGTTGGTGGATTCCCTGGCCGCGGCGCTGCTGTTGCCACTGCAGGGTGAGCTGGCGCAGCGTCTCAACCGGCTGCTGCTGGTCGCCGGATTGGTCGAGCGCCGCTCGTCCTACCGACGGCCGTTGACCGCGCAGGAGATTTCACAACTGCTGGCGTGCCGCACGCCATTGCTGCCCGATCCGCCGTTTCCCGAGGTTCTGCCGCCCGACCAGGTCGAGCTGGTCCGGCGAGCGACGACCAGCGACCTGTTCGTCGTCCGCAAGGAGTGGCGAGGGTACGTGGCGGACGAGATCGCCGACATCCGGAACGTGATGGCCGGTGAACACCATGACACCCGGTTCATCCGGATCGACGAGGCCGAAGTCGTCGAAACAACCAGTTCGTCGACCGATTCGACCAGTGAGTCGTCGTCGGAGAATTCGGACGAGTCGACGTTCACCGAGCAGAGCAAGCGGGAACTCGACCTGGCGATCAACGCCAAGGGTCAGGTCGACGTCTCGGCGCAGTACAGCTCGGTGAAGCTCGACGTGTCCGCCGGGTTCTCCGCCGACTTCTCGCTGAAGGATTCGACCGACCGGACCACGGAGATCGCGAAGAAGGCGATCGCACGGGCGGCGTCGAAGATCGAAACCCAGACCCGGCAGGAACGGACCCGCCGGACGCTGACCCGGACCGAGCTGCGCGAACAGCACAAGCTCGACAACCCGTCCGCGGACCACGTCCGGGGCGTCTACCGGTGGGTGGCACGGGTGGACCGGTTTCAGGTCTGGCGCTACCCGGACCGCCTGCAACTGGAGTTCGAAATCCCGGAACCCGGGCGGTACCTGCTGGAGCAGCTGGGCACCACGCCGACGCGCACGGGCTCGGTCGGCAAGCCGCCGGATTTCGTGCTTCCCGAGGGCGGGATCACGCCGGAGAACTACCTGGGACTGGCGGCCACGTACGGGGCGACCGGGATGCCGGAACCACCGCAGCCGACGGTGGGGACCGCTGCCGCGCTGGCCCTGATGGCCAAGGACGCCGGCACGGCACCGAGCGCGGACTATTGGAACGCGCCGGTCCTCGCTCAGTCCGTGGAAGTCGCGGTACCTCCCGGTTACGCGGTGACCGCGATCAAGGCCAATGTCGAGGTGACGCCGTTCCACGCTATCTGGGAGCGGGAGACGTCGGCGCACGGCGGCTACGACCGCCAGGAAGCACTGCACACGATCACCGCGACGGTCGCCGCCGGCGACCAGATGATCTTCGACAGCCAAGCGGGGCCGGGTGGCGGCACGAACAGCATCATGTCCTCGGGTGCCCAGGACCACCTCGTGCAGTTCCTGGACGGGCACCTGCACCACGCCGGTGCCGAGCAGGCGCTCGTCCACCCGGTCGTCGTGAAGCTGCCGATCTCGGTGTGCCTGGTCGGTGCCTGGGCCGGCAACGTGGGCGTCGACCTGAAGTGTGAGCTGACCCAGCAGGCGAAAGACGCGTGGGTGCAGAGTGTCTACGACGTCGTGCGGGCCGCCTACGACACCTGGCTTCGCGAGTGGCGTGCCGAACAGGCGATGGCGGGAAGTCCCGCGACGCTGGCCGAACGCTCTCCGGCTCGCAACGCGGAGATGATGCAGCACGAAATACGCCGGCATGTGGTGACGTGGCTGCTGGGGGAGTCACCGTTCCTCGGCCGGAACGCCGTCCCCGCCAAGGCGGTACCTCCCGCACGCGACAACACGCCGGACATCAACATACCCGCCGCGCTGGACTCGGCCGACAGCATCCAGTTCCTCGAGCAAGCGCTGGAGTGGGCCAATCTCGCGTGGGTCGCCTACCCCTACTACTGGGCAGGTCGTGACCGCTGGCCGGACCTGATGGACCTGGAGACCGCCGATCCGGACCTGGGGACCTTCCTGCGCGCGGGATCGATCCGCGTCGTCGTCCCGGCCCGGATCGGGTTCGGCGCGGCCGTCCTGCACTGGCTCACCTTCCGCCAGCCGTGGCTCGGGGGTGGGTGCGCGCCCGTACCCGGCCGGCCGATGTACCTGTCGGTCGCCCGGGAGATCCGTGACCAGATGATGCCCCCACCGGACGGAGAGCCCGGCGACAGCTGGGAGGTCGCGCTGCCGACGACGTTGCAGTGGCTGGACGACAAGGCCACCGGTCTGCCTCTCAACCCGATGGGCCGCCTCGGAAAGCCGCCTCACGAACCACCTGACCCACTCCTCGGTGACGGCAAGGCGTAGCGATGGCCGAGACGGCCGACCTCGTCGTGCAAGTGCCCGGTGAGGTGACTCCCCTGGCCGGTGGGCCCGCGGTCAAGCCACTGACGATCAACCTGGCGGTCGCGTTCGCCGACACCCGCTCCATCCAGATCGACGTCACCGAAGCCGGGATCGGCGAAGTAGCGGACACGCTCCACCGCGTCGGCGGGGAGGCACTCGTCAGAGAATTCAGCCACGCACTGGGAGACAGAACGCGGGGCGCTTCCTACGCCGAGGCGGTCCGCGCAGCGGAGGCGCTCCGGATCCTCGAGCGGCACTCCACCTTGCTGCGGGCCGAGTCGATCACCTACCTGGAGGCGCTCGACGTGGCCGCCCGGCAGCTGTTCGAGTACGACCTGACCGTCGCCGCGGTCGAGTCGCGGCCGGAGAAGTTCGGCTTCGACGTCGACCAGGACGGCAACACCTCCGTCGCGGCCGACGGCCCGGACCACGACAACTACCGCCGGCTCCGGTCGGTGGTCGCCGGGCTGGACGCACTGCGCCGCAACGTCAAGCGGTGGAACTTCACCATTCCGCCGAACGCCCCCACCGCACGACGCCAGTTCGAACAGACCGCACTGGAGCCGTACACCGAGGGGCTGAAAGCCGCCGCGGAGCTGTACCCGGCGCTGGTCACGAACGTTCCGAAGCTGTTGAAGAAACTGGAAGGAGAGTCTTCGTCCGACATCGAGCGCTGGGAGGCCGATCCGGGCAACGAGACCCGGCTCGACGAAGTCATCCGCACCACCTTGCTCCAGGCGTTCAAGGACCTGCGGGAGACCCAGCCGAAGTACCGGGACAAGATCCTCTCCGGCGCCGACCGGGCGCTGGCCGCGGCCAGGTCGGCCGTCACCCGGTACTGGGACGACTCACCCGCTGAAGTCCTGGGGCAGCTGCACCCGTTGTGGAAACACCGGTTCCTGATCCAGTCCGCGCTGGAACAGCAAGGTTACCGGCCCGGTGACCACGGCTACGCCGTCGGCATCGACTCCCTCTACGCGGCGATGGCCGCCCAGGAACGAAGCCGGGCGGAAGCAGCCGACATCGACCGGATGCTCGGCTGGGCGTCGATCGGGTTCGGTGTGCTCACCCTGATCCCGGTGGTCGGTGAGTTCGCCCTGGTCGCCATGGTCGCGATCACCGCCATCCAGACGCTGGAAGAGGCCCAGAAGTACGCATCCGAAACGACCGCCCGCGAGGCCCTCGGGCAGCAAGCGGCCCGCTATGACGTTCCCGAGCCGGACGCGGTCGGCCTCCTCTGCAACGTTCTCTCCCTGACCGCGGACGTCGCCTTGCCGGTGGTCGGCAAGCTGCTCGGCAAGACCGTGCTTCGCCCGACCACGCGGGTCATCGCGGCCACCCGCGTGAAGACCGTGCTGAGCGCCGGACAGCACGCCACGAATCTGGCCGGCCTTCTGGTGTCGGCGAACGCCACCCTGGTCGAACGGGAACTGCGCCGCCTGCAGCTGCTCACACTGGAAACCGGGCGAAAATGACCGACTTCGTGCGAAAGCTCGAGAAGGCGGCGGAGGAGGCGGCAACACACGCGCATGTACCGCCGGCCAAGGTCGGACCCGAACCACCGGGGCACGCCGGCGGTGAGCTGCCCCACGCCCCTCCTGACGGAGCCGTCCCGGTCGCGGTGCGGACTGTCGTCGACCACGCCGCTCTCGAGCGGGCGCTGGAGGACGTCGGTGCGGCGCTCCCGGCCGGCGACTCGGCACGCCTGGTCGCCATCGCGGAGGAGAAGCTCGCCGGACGCGCGGTCGAAGCGCTCGGCGCCGGCGAACGCCGGCAGCTCCTCGACGCCCTGCGCGAAGAGCTCGTCAAGATGTCCCCTGGCGCGGCGCAACGGCAACGTGAGC
The DNA here is from genome assembly GCF_043197175.1 of Amycolatopsis sp. NPDC049252. Taxonomy (NCBI): domain Bacteria; kingdom Bacillati; phylum Actinomycetota; class Actinomycetes; order Pseudonocardiales; family Pseudonocardiaceae; genus Amycolatopsis; species Amycolatopsis sp. NPDC049252. The sequence continues at coordinate 1,462 of NZ_JBICSQ010000106.1, read as the reverse complement.
TGCTCGCCGAAGCGAAAGAGATGTTCTCCGCCGAGCACGGCTCGTCGGTCGTCGTCTCGACAACCCCGGCGAAGGGAGGGACCTGGGTGTTCTTTCACGATGGCTCTCCGACGTCACCGGTGATCTGGGGCGAGTCGTTCTTCCCGAGGGAACCGGGGACGCCGGTTCCGGTGATACGACCGAATCCGAAGAAGGCCGGGCTTACGGGCCGTCCGACCTGGCGCACAGCGAGTGGCACGTTCGTGACGAAGCCGCCTCCGCTACCCGCCAAACCGGTGACGATTCCCAGCGGCCTGGACGCGGAGGCTCTCGAGAAGGCGCCGGACGCCGTGCTCAGCGAGGTCGCCCGAGCACGAAAAGCGGCCGTAGAGGCGGCCGAGAAGCAGGGAATGCCGGTCAAACTGACCGCGGCGCCGGGGACCCGCCGGGCGGGGGGACGGATCGCGACGATCACCAAGGTCTATCCGACGGTGCCCGGCGGAGCGTGGGACGAATGCGTTGTCGCCGAAGGGGTCACGGGACCTGAAGTCGCTCGTATGCCCGAGGCCGAGATGGACAAGGTCCTGCCGAGGATCGGAACGCTCACGGACGCCCCCGACCTGCAGGGCATGGCACGCATGCACGTGTACGGCCCGATATTCGGCGACGAGACCCTCGCCGGGCTCGCCTACGGACCGCACGAGGCGGCGAACCTGCTGGCGAGCGGCAGCACCGAAGGGTTCGCTCGCGTCGGTGCGAAGCAAACCGGACGGCTGAACGTGAAGGCCGGGACTCCGGTGACGGTCAGCCAGTACGTGAAGTACCGGCCGGTCAAGGGATCCCCGGCCGGCCGATACCCGTTCGTGGTGAGCGTGAAGTACGAATACACCCTGGAGTCGGGTTCCCGGGCGGTCGCGGTCATCGACATCTCGCCGAGGGGTGAGGTGACGTTCCACCTGGATCGCTGAGATCCAGGAGGGCCCGATCGCACCGGCGGGCACGACGTTCCGCTGTGTCGATCTGACCGGCCGGACGCCGGGCTGGTCACCGCACCGCAGGCGGAAACCGAAGACCGGGCCCGCGCCTGCTCAGGTCGGGGAGCCGGGGCGGACCCCCAGGCCGGCCAAACCTATGCGACGCCCAGGCGCTCAAAGGTGAACGGCCGCAGGGTGTCCGGCCGTTCACCGTCCAGGGCCCAGGTTGCGAGCGCTTCGCCGACGGCCGGGGCCAGCGCGAAGCCGTGGCCGCTCCACCCGGTTCCGACGAACACCCGGCCGGTGCCGGGTACCCGGTCGATCACCGGGATGAGGTCGATCGTGCTGGTGTCGGCGCGGCTGTTGTCGACCGCGAGCACTTCGGCGCCGGCCAGGGCCGGCAGGGTCGCCGCGGCGTCGGCGAGGGCGGTGCGCAGGACGTCGGGGTGGGGGGTGCGGACGGCGGTCGCCGGGTGCCAGCCGCCGGGGCGGCCTCCTGACAGAATCAC
>NZ_JBICSQ010000105.1:0-22766 GCF_043197175.1 Amycolatopsis sp. NPDC049252 | reverse complement strand
AGACCGTCGGCGACCTCGGCCGGGTCGGCGAACTCGCGGTAGGCCTCGTCGACCAGCACGAGCACGTGCGGCGGCAGCGCGTCGAGGAACGCCCGAGGCCTCGAGCGCGTTCTGGTAGTCGAGCACGACGTTGACGGCCTGGCTCGCGAGCCGGGCCTGGGCCTGCTTCACCGTGGTGGCGCGCTGCGCGTCGTCGGTCTCGGTGAGCTGCTTGGCGCGCAGGGCGTCGAACTCGGGGTCGCAGAAGAACGTGTCGGTCGTGGCGCCCTTGCCCTGGGCGTTCGGCCGGGCCGCGCAGGTGTGCAGCTGCAGCGCGGAGTCCGGGTCCGGGTTGGTCGCGTAGCCGGAGATCGCCAGGTCGTAGTTGCCCGCGGTGGTCCGGTCGTTGAGCTCGTCGTCGGACACGAGCTCCTGCTTGACCGTGATGCCGATGTCCTTGAGCCAGCCCGAGACGTACTGCGCGAGGCGCTGGTCGTAGGGCCGGTTCGAGTGGCCGGTCAGGCGCAGCTCCAGCTTCGCGCCGCCGGGGGCGGTGCGGACGCCGTCGGCGCCCTTGACGTAGCCGGCCTGGTCGAGGGCGGTGTTGGCGGCGGCCGTGTCGAACTTGACCTGGTCGGTGCCCTGGGGTTTCCAGTGGTAGGCCTGGTAGATCGGCGGGACGATGCCGGTGCCGAGCTCGGCGTGGCCGCCGGCGACGCGGTCGACGATCGTCTGCTTGTCGATGGCCTGCACGATCGCCTTGCGCAGCCGGATGTCCTTGAGCACCGGGTTGCCGTTGCCGATCGGCTGGTTCTGGTTGTTCTGGACGCCGAAGTTGAGGTTGATCTCGTCGTAGCGGCGGCTGGGGGCGGCGTTGGTCGTGATGTTCGGCTGGCCGTTGAGCGAGTCGAACTGGGTCGGGGTGAGCCGGTTGATGACGTCGACCTCGCCCTGGCGCAGCGCGTTCACCGCGGCCTCGGCGTCCTTGAAGATGAGCAGCTGCAGTTCGTCGACCTTCGGCGCCCCGCGCCAGTAGTTCTTGTTGGCCTTGAACTTCACGTACTCGTTCTGCTTGTACTCGGTGAGCTGGTAGGGCCCGTCGCCGACGCCGACGACCGAGATGTCGTCGGTCTTGGGGTCGTTGAGGTCCTTGATCGGCGCCCAGACGTGCTCGGGCACGATCGGGACGTCGAGCAGGTTCATGTCCGACTGCACGGTCTTGGTCTTGATGACCAGCGTGGTGTCGTCGGGGGCGGCGACCGAGTCGAAGTTGGTCACGTAGCTGCCGTTGGCGGTGCGGGCGTTCTCGTCGTCCAGCATCCGGTTGAACGTGAACGCGGCGTCCTTGGCCGTGACCGGCTGCCCGTCGCTCCACTTGGCCCCGGAGCGGATCTTGAACGTCCAGGTCAGCTTGTCCGGCGAGGGCGTCCACGACTCGGCGAGCGCGGGCGAGGCCTGCGCGGTCTCGGCCGAGGGGATGGTCAGGAACTCGTAGACGAAGCGGCCGACCTGGGTGGACGCGGCCAGTGACGCGGTGAACGGGTTCAGGTGGTCGATGCCGGTGGTCAGGGCGACCCGGAGCACCTTGCCCTGCTGCGCCTGTGCGGGCGCGGCGAGCGGGATCGCCGCCAAGGCCGCCGCGGCCAGTACCGCCGCCACGCGGCCGAACCGGCCGACTCTGCCGTGGAAATGCACCAAAAACCACCCCATCGTCTCGCTGTGAGCCTCCCCAAGGACGAGAAGTAACCACATACCCGGACAACCGCGCAATATGTTGCCGCCTCGGCAGGTGTCCGATCGTTATCGACCGGACAAGTGTCACTCAGCGTGACATTCGGAAGGCGGGATTCGGTGCTCGCGGGTCGCGCGGGCTGGTTAGAGTGCCCCGCATGCGCATCATGATCTCGGCGGACATGGAGGGCGCCACCGGCGTCACCTGGACCGACGACGTCGTGCCCGGGTCGCCGCAGTGGGATCGCTTCCGGCGGCTGTTCACCGGCGACGTCAACGCGGTGCTCGCCGGGCTGTTCGAGGCCGGGGCCAGCGACGTTCTGGTGAACGAGGCGCATTCCTCGCAGCGAAACCTGCTGCTGGAGGAGCTCGATCCGCGGGCGCGGATGCTGACCGGGCGGCACAAGCCGCTGTCGATGATGCAGGGGGTCGACTCCGGTGTGGACGGTGTCGTCTTCCTGGGTTACCACGCCGGTGCCGGGTTCGACGGTGTGCTTTCCCACACCTACCTGGAGAACCAGATCACCGGGGTGTGGCTGGACGACGTCCCGGCGAGCGAGGGCCGGTTGAACGCGGCGATGGCCGCGGAGTACGGCGTTCCTGTCCTGCTCGTTTCGGGTGACGACGAAACATGCGAAGACGCCCGTGATTACGCACCGGACGCGGAGCTGGTCCAGGTGAAGGAGTGCGTCAGCCGGTACGCGGCGATCTGCCTGCCGCCCGCGCGCACGGCGGAGCTGCTGACCACCGCGGCCGCCGACTCGATGGCGCAGGCCGGCCAGACGGCACAGCACGCGGGGCCGCACCGGATCGAGGTCGAGTTCGACGCGAGCCACCTGGCCCAGTCGACGGCGGTGATCCCGACGGTGGAACAGATCGGCGTGCGGCGCGTCGGGTTCGACGCGGCGACGATGACCGAGGCGATGAAGGCGTTCAAGGTCGTGACGGCGATCGCGGCGGGGGCGGTGCAGGGCATCTATGGCTGACGTGACCGACGCTGTCGAGATCTGCGCGGACCTGATCCGGTTCGACACCACCAACCGCGGCGGCGGTGACGCCGAGCCCGAGCGCCCGGCCGCCGAGTACGTCGCGGCGTTCCTGGACGGCCTCGGCATCCCGTCGAAGATCTACGAGGCCGCGCCCGGCCGGGCCAGCGTGATCGCGCGGGTCGCGGGCACCGATCCGTCGTTGCCGGCGCTGCTGGTGCAGGGGCACCTGGACGTCGTCCCGGCGGACGCCGCGGACTGGTCGGTGCCGCCGTTCTCCGGCGAGGTCCGCGACGGGTTCCTGTGGGGCCGCGGCGCGACCGACATGAAGGACTTCGTCGCCATGGTGCTCGCGGCCCTGGCCGGCGGGGTGCGGCCGCGGCGTGACGTGGTGCTGGCGTTCGTCGCCGACGAGGAGGACCGCGGCGACTACGGCGCGCACTGGCTGGTGGCCACGCACCCCGAGCTGTTCGAGGGCTGCGCGGCGGCGATCAGCGAGTCGGGCGGCTACACCTACCACGTGCCCGCCGCGGACGGCCGCATCGTGCACCTCTACCCCGTCGGGACGGCCGAGCGCGGAACGGCCCACCTGCGGCTGACCGCCCGCGGCCGCGCCGGGCACGGATCGCGCCCCAACAACGAGAACGCCGTCACCCGGTTGGTGGACGCGTTGCACCGGATCGCGGCCCACCGCTGGCCGGTGTCCCTGACGCCGACGGTCCAGGCGTTCCTGGAACGGACCGGCGCGGCTCTCGGGGTCCCGGTGGATCTGTCCGAAGAGGACGCTGTGGACGCGACCGTGGCGGCTCTGGGCCCGGCGGGTGGCCTGGTCGTGCCCACGGTCCGCAACAGCACCACCCCGACGATGCTGGACGCGGGCTACAAGGTGAACGTGATCCCGTCGACGGCGACCGCGCAGGTCGACGTCCGGGTGCTGCCGGGCACCGAGGAGGCGTTGTTCGCCGAGCTGGACGAGCTGCTCGGCGAGGGTGTCACGCGGGAGTTCGTCGCGCACCAGCCGCCGGTGCAGGCACCGGTGGACTCGCCGTGGTTCTCCTCGATGGCCGCCGCGTTGCGGGCCGAGGACCCCGAAGCGGTGGTGGTGCCGTACTGCATGGGCGGCGGCACCGACGCGAAGGCGTTCGCCCAGCTGGGCATCGCGAACTACGGTTTCGCGCCGCTCTGGCTCCCGGCGGGCTTCCCGTACCGGGCGATGGCGCACGGGGTGGATGAGCGGGTCCCGGTGGAAGGCCTGCACTTCGGCACGCGGGTGCTGTCCCGGTTCCTGGCTAGCGCGTGAAGGTGGCCCAGTAGCGGAGGCCGTCGTGGATGGTCTCGAGGCTCACCAGCCGCACGCCGCCCTGGGCGACCGACTCGATCTCCTCGCGGCTGAACGGCCACGGCGGTCCGGGCTCCGGGGCCACGTTCTCCTCCGCCACCTCCGACACCAGCGCGGTTCCGCCGGGCGCGAGGAACCCGGCCAGGGACGTGATCGCCGCCGCGCGGAAGTCGCGGGGCATCGCCTGGATGTTGATGATCTCGACGACCAGGTCGAACGCCTGGTGCCACTCCCCCGGCGGCTTCAGCAGGTCCGCCACCACGTAGTCGACTTCCGTCTCCGGGAAGCGGGCGCGGGCGGCCTCGACGGCGGTCGGGGCGACGTCGAACGCCGTCACCGCCCAGCCGGCCGAAGCGAGCAGCTCCGCGTCGTCGCCGAGGGCGCTGCCGACGACCAGCGCGCGGCGGCCTTCGCCAGGACGCAGCCAGTCGGCCAGCGCCGCGTTCGGCTTGCCGCGCGTCCACGGCACCTCGGCCTCACCGCGGGAAGCGGCGGTGTAGAGCTGGTCGAACCACCCGGTCGGGTTGCCCTCGGCGAGGGAGGCGCGGGCGAGGACACGGTCAGCGGGCTCCGGCGGCATCGGGGTCACGATCTCGACCTTAGCGACGACGCCGGGCCCGCGTGACCGCTTTACCGCGCGACCGGCCCCGGCAGGCCGTACAGGGAGTTCCCGGCCCAGTCGACGATGTCCCGGAACGGCGGAACGGGCGGGGGCTGGCGGAAGTTGGTGACGTCCCGGACCGGTGACGCGGGTGGCGCGGGGTCGAAGTTGGCGGCGTCGTCGATGCTGCCGGTGCCGTCGTAGACCGCGCGCAGCGGGTACGGGAACACCGGGCGGGTGCGGGTGACGTTCCCGGCTTCGTCCCGGCCGGTCGCCGTGATCCGGGTGGGTGCGGTGCCGCGTTCGACCCAGGCGACCAGGTCGCGCAGCGGGTCGAACTCGGTGAGGGTGGTGCCGCCGCCGCAGTGGTAGAGCGACGGGACCATGAACAGCCGCGCCCAGTCCTGGCCATGGCCGTGGGTGAGCCGCTGGTAGTAGTCGAGCGTGCCGGCCGGCGGGATCGCCTCGTCGGCCCAGCCGTGCCAGAGCACGAGCTTGCCGCCACGGCGCTGGAACGCCGAGAGGTCGGTGCTCATGGCGTTGTAGCGGACGCCGACCGGGGTGAGCCGGTCGAACTCGCGCCGGGTGAAGGCAAAGGTGTCGACGGTCGAGGCCGGCGCGCCGATCGGGTAGCCGAGGTAACGCAGGTAGTTGTCGGCGAGACTGCGGGCGAAGGAGACGCCGCCGGTCGCGGGCACGCCGATGATCCACCCGGCCCAGGACAGCTCTGAGCCTTTCGGCTCGCCACCGGGGTAGAGCAGCGTGCCCCGCGGGTCGGTGGGCGGTGAATAGAGCTTGCGGGTGGCGGCGACCTGGGCCGGGGTGAGGCACGCCGGGGTGTCGGGTCCGGTGCAGGTCAGCGCGGCCGGGTCGAAGCGGCACGCGCGGGGGTCGTCGAGCTGGCCGTCGGTGAGGCCGTCGAGGCGGTCGCAGGCGGCGAGGACGGCGTTGTGCAGCGCGGGCAGCTTCGCCGCGGTGAGGATCGGTGCGCCGCCGGCGGCGGTGTTGACCCGGGCCAGCCAGGTCTGGAACTCCAGCAGCGGGCTCCAGTAGCCGGCCGGAGCGCCGGCGACGATGCCGTCGAAGTCCGCCGGGTAGCGCTGGGCCAGCTGGAGGGCTTCGCGGCCGCCGTCGGAGCAGCCGCTGAAGTAGGCCTTCTTCGGGGGCGCGCCGTAGAAGGCCTGGATGATCGCCTTGGACGCGCGGGAGACGACGTGCGAGGCGCGGAACGCGAAGTCGTCGCGGGCGGCTTGGTCGGTCGCGCCCCAGCTGCCGTCGTCGACGACGCCGGGGGTGTGGCCGACGTGCCCGTCGTCGGTGGCGGCGACCGCGACGTCGCCGCCGTGGGGCAGGCCGCAGTCGGCGAGGACGGGCGGGGTGACGACACCGCAGAAGCCGCCGCAGCCGTACTGCAGGTAGCGCCCGGCGTAGGTCCTGGTGGGCAGCCGCAGCTCGAACCGGACGGCGGGTTCGACGTAGCCCCGCACCCCGCAGTACTCGGGGTCGGTGCCGGTCGCGGCGACGACGGCGGCCGCGGTGACGTGGGTGCCGGCGCCCGGCAGGGGGAACCCGCGGACCAGGGCGCTGCAGGCGGTGATCGGCCGGACGGTGGAGTCGGTGGCGGCCGCGATCGGCCGGACGGCGGGGTCGTCGGCCGGGCGGTCGGCGGTGGTGGCGGCCGCTGTGGCGAATCCGGTGGTGGCCAGGGCCAGTGCCGCGATCGCGGTGATGGTCCGGACGCGTCTCATCTGGTCCCCGTTCCCTCGGTTGTCCAGTTCTGGCCAGGTTTGCCGACCGGTCTTGACATCGATGTCACCCGCGCGTTTGTCTTCCTGGGCGCCGCCTGGGTCCCCGCCCGCGCGGTGCCTCGAGTTCACCCCTCCAGAGCTTGGAGCAATGATGCCCCGAAGCGCCAGACCACCGGTCGCCATGATGCTGGCCGCCACCGTGGTCGCCGCCGGCCTGGTCGCCCTCCCGGCGGCCGCCTCCGCCGCCGAGGACGCCCTCCCCGCCGACTTCTCGTCTTCGTTCGAGGCCGGTGACACCCAGCCGACGTGGACCGACACCGTGGACACCGACGCGGCGGGCAAGCCGCGCGCGTTCGGCGTCAACGGCGCGAACGGCACCGCGATCCCCGGAGACATCCGCGGCAAGGTCACCGAGACCAGCGCGAGCAGTGAGAACACCGACGGCGGCGAAGTGGTGTCGAACCTCGTCGACGGCACCACCGACACCAAGTGGCTGTCCTGGGACCCGACCGCGTGGGCGCAGATCACGCTGTCGGAACCCACGTCGATCACGCACTACGCGCTCTCTTCGGCCAACGACTTCGACAACCGCGACCCGAAGGACTGGACGCTCCAGGGCTCGAACGACGCCCTCGCCTGGACCGACCTGGACAAGCAGGCCGGCCAGGCGTTCACCGCGCGGTTCCAGCAGAAGGACTACAAGCTGGCCGCGCCGACCGCGGCGTACAAGTACTTCCGGCTGAACGTCACGGCCAACAACGGCGGGCCGATCCTGCAGCTGTCGGAGCTGCTGCTGGCCAACGACGACCCGGCGCCGCCGCCGCTGCCGAACATGCGCAGTTTCGTCGACTCCGGCCCGACCAGCGGTTACACGAACAAGAACCGCGTGGGCTTCACCGGGCTCAAGGCGTTCCGCTACTCGGGCAGCCAGACCGCGACCGGCCACGGCTGGTCGTACAACAAGATCTTCGACGTGAACGTCCCGGTCGTGGCCTCGACCGAGCTCTCGTACAAGGTCCAGCCGCAGTTCATCACCGGCGACCTGAAGTACCCGAGCACCAACGTCGCGATCGACCTGGCCTTCACCGACGGCACCTACCTGCGCAACCTCGGCGCGACCGACCAGTACGGCTTCCCGCTGACCCCGGAGGGCCAGGGCGCCTCGAAGGTGCTCTACGCCAACCAGTGGAACCTGGTGCGCTCGGCGATCGGGCAGGTGGCCAAGGGCAAGACGATCGACCGGATCCTCGTCGGGTACGACAACCCGAACGGCCCCGGCTCGCTGCAGGGCTGGCTGGACGACGTGAAGGTGTCGGCGACCCCGACGCCGCCGTCGAGCACCCGCCCGAGCGACAACGTGGTCACCACGCGGGGCACGATGGCCAACAGCACGTTCTCCCGGGGCAACAACTTCCCGGCCACGGCCGTGCCGCACGGGTTCAACTTCTGGACCCCGGTCACCGACGCCGGTTCGGGCAGCTGGCTCTACAACTACAGCACCCAGAACAACGCGCAGAACCTCCCGCAGCTGCAGGCGTTCAGCGTGAGCCACGAGCCGAGCCCGTGGATGGGTGACCGGCAGGCGTTCCAGGTGATGCCGTCCGCAGCCGCCGGGGTGCCCGACGCCAACCGCGACGCGCGGGCGCTGCCCTTCAAGCACAGCGACGAGGTCGCGCGGGCGCACTACTACGGTGTGCAGTTCCAGAACGGGATCAAGACCGAGATCGCGCCGACCGACCACGCGGCGATGATGAAGTTCTCGTTCCCGGGCGCGGACTCGAGCCTGATCTTCGACAGCGTCAACAACTCGGCCGGGCTGACCCTCGACCCGGCCAGCGGCACGCTCTCGGGCTACACCGAGACCAACGTGTACGCCGGCGCGGGCCGGATGTTCGTCTACGCGACGTTCGACAAGCCCGTCACCGCGGGCGGCAAGCTCACCGGGCAGGGCCGCGACAACGTCACCGGCTACCTGCGGTTCGACGCGGGCGCCGACAAGACCGTGAACATGCGGATCGCGACGTCGCTGATCAGCGTCGACCAGGCGAAGAAGAACCTCGCCCAGGAGATCGCCCCGGCCGCGACCTTCGACTCGGTGCGCGACGCCGCGCAGAAGGCCTGGGACGACCAGCTGAAGGTGATCGAGGTCGAGGGCGCGTCGAAGGACCAGCTCACGACGCTCTACTCGAGCCTGTACCGGCTGTTCCTGTACCCGAACTCGCAGTTCGAGAACACCGGCACCGCCGACAAGCCCGCGTACAAGTACGCGAGCCCCGTGTCGCCGAAGACCGGCGCGGACACCGTGACCCAGACCGGGTCGAAGGTGGTCGACGGCCAGATGTACGTCAACAACGGCTTCTGGGACACCTACCGCACGACGTGGCCGGCGTACTCGCTGCTCACGCCGGACATGGCCGGGAAGATGGTCGACGGGTTCGTGCAGCAGTACCGCGACGGCGGCTGGATCGCGCGCTGGTCCTCCCCCGGCTACGCGGACCTGATGACCGGCACGAGCTCCGACGTCGCGTTCGCCGACGCCTACCTCAAGGGTGTCAAGAACTTCGACGTCAAGTCGGCCTACGACGCGGCGCTGAAGAACGCCACGGTGACGCCGCCGAACTCGGCGGTCGGCCGCAAGGGTCTGGACCAGGGCATCTTCCTCGGCTACACGCCCAACACCGCCAGCGAGGGCTTCTCGTGGGCGATCGAGGGCTACGTCAACGACTTCGGCATCGCCAACCTGTCGAAGAAGCTGGCCGACGAGGCGGCGCCGAACGACCCGCGCAAGGCGGAGTACCAGGAGAACTACGAATACTTCACCAGCCGCGCCCAGCAGTACGTGAACCTGTTCGACCCGAGCACCGGGTTCTTCCAGGGCAAGGACGCGAACGGGAAGTTCACCAAGACGAAGGACGAGTACGACCCGCGTTCGTGGGGTGGTGACTACACCGAGACCGACGGCTGGGGCATGGCGTTCACCGTGCCGCAGGACGGCAAGGGCCTGGCGAACCTCTACGGCGGGCAGGCGGGCCTGGCGAACAAGCTGGACCAGTTCTTCGCCGATCAGGAGACCGCCAACTACCCGGGTTCCTACGGGGGCGTGATCCACGAGATGCGGGAGGCGCGGGACGTGCGGATGGGCCAGTACGGCCACTCCAACCAGCCTTCGCACCACCTGCTCTACATGTACGACTACGCGGGTCAGCCGTCGAAGACGCAGGCGAAGGTCCGCGAGGCCCTCTCGCGGCTCTACAACGGCGCCGAGATCGGCCAGGGCTACGCCGGCGACGAGGACAACGGCGAGATGTCCGCGTGGTACATCTTCAGCGCGCTGGGCTTCTACCCGCTGCAGATGGGCAGCCCGAACTACGCGATCGGGTCGCCGCTGTTCAAGAAGGCCACGATCCATCTGGCCGGCGGCAAGAACCTGGTGATCAACGCGCCGAAGAACAGCGCGAAGAACGTCTACGTCCAGGGTGTGAAGGTCAACGGCAAGGCGTACAGCTCCACGTCGCTGCCGCAGGACGTCATCGCCAAGGGCGGGACGATCGACTTCGACATGGGCCCGAACCCGTCGAAGTGGGGCACCGGCCCGAACGACGCCCCGACGTCGATCACCAAGGACAACGCGGTGCCGACGCCGTTGCACGACGAGACGGGGCCGGGCAAGGGCACGCTGTCCACTTCGGACGGCTCGGACGCGGGTGCGCTGCTCGACAACACCTCGCGCACCCAGGCCGCCGTCACCGGGGCCGTGCAGTACCAGCTCAACTCCACCGACGAAGCCGTCAGCCACTACACGCTGACGTCCCAGACCGGTGCGGGTGACCCGAAGAGCTGGACGCTGAAGGGCTCCTACGACGGCAAGACGTGGGCGGTCGCGGACCAGCAGACGAACCAGGCGTTCAGCTGGCGGCAGCAGACCCGCGCGTTCAAGGTGGCCAACCCGGCGCACTACGCCTACTACAAGCTCGAAGTCACCGCGACCAGCACCGGCGCCCCGGCGCAGCTGGCCGAGTTCGAGCTGCTGGGCAAGCCGGACGCCTCCTGCACGCAGACCATCACCGGTGACCACAAGGGACCGCTCTCGGTCTCGAGCGGCACGGTGTGCCTGCAGGACGCGACGGTGTCGGGTCCGGTCACCGTGGGCGGCGGCGCCTCGCTGATCGTCCGCGGCGGTGAGATCAAGGGCCCGCTCGCCGCGACGGGTGCCGCCCAGGTCGTGCTCAACCGCATGAAGGTGGACGGCCCGGTGGCGATCACCGGGGTGACCGGGCAGGTGTCGATCGAGCTGACGACGGTCGGCGGCCCGGTCGCGCTGACCGGCAACCACGGGCCGGTGCTCACGTCGAGCACCATCGGCGGCCCGCTGGCCTGCGCGGTCAACTCGCCCGCCCCAACGGACTACGACCTGCCGAACACCGTCCGCGGCCCGTCCGCCGGGCAGTGCGCGAAGATCTAGTCCAGTACCGCTGGTTGGTCCGTGAAGGCCTCCTTACCGGCTCTTATGGCCGGTAAGGAGGCCTTCACGGCTTTTCGGCGGGCGGAAGCGGGGTGCGTCAGTTGCAGCTGTTCAGGCCCGGCGCAGGCCGGCCAGCTCCTTGGCGAGCACGTCGGCGAAGAGGGCCGGTTCGGAGACGAAGCCGAAGTGATCGCCGGGGAACTCGACGTACCGGCAGGCCAGGTGCTCGGCCTGCACCCGGGCGCCGCGGGTGTAGTACGGCTCGCGGGTGCCGGCGCCCGCGGCCGTGACCACCGGGATCCCGGTGCGGCGGACCGCGTCCAGGTCCGGGCTGTGCCAGGCGATCGGCAGGAACTCGCGGCCCAGGAAGTGGTCGGCGGCCGCGGGGCGGGCGAAGTCGGCCGGGGACGCGCCCCACAGCGCCAGTGCCGCCGCCGCGCCCCGGCTCTCGTAGGTGGCCCGGATCTCGCGGGCGAGCGCCAGCCGCTGCGGGGCGTCGGGCAGCAGCGGGATGCTCGGTGCCTCGTGCACGACCAGCTCCGCGACGACGTCGGGCAGGTGCACGGCCAGTTCGAACGCGATCGAGCCGCCGCCGCCCTGGCCGAACACCGCCGCGCGGGCGGTGGGGCGGGCCGAGCGGATGACCGCGGCGGCGTCGCGGGCCTGCTGCGCCATGTCGAAGTCGGTGTCGCGGCCGGCGCTGCGCCCGGTACCGCGGCGGTCGTAGGTCAGCACGGTGTAGTCGTCCGACAGCTGTTCCGCCAGCCCGGCGAAGCGGGCACCCTCGCCGCCCAGGCCGGCGATCAGGAGCAGGAGCGGGCCCGCACCCCGCACGTCGTAGGCGAGTTCGGCACCCTCGTGCCGGACGGTGTGCGTGCTCACCGCCGCCTCCCCCCACCGTCCGAGTCTGCCGGGCCACACGCTACGCCGTTCGGCCGATACGGTGGGCACATGCCCGACGCCGTGTTCTTCTCGTCCTTCGAAACCGGTGAGCCGCAGCCCGCGGACCCCGCGCTGCGGGTCGACAGCGGCCCGGACCGCTCCCCCACGGCCAAGACCGGCGTCGGCTTCACCGGGGCGCGTGCCCTGCGCTACAGCGAGCGGCCGCGCAGTGTCCTGTTCGAACTCGACGTGCCGGTCACCGGTCGCACCGAGCTGTCCTATGTGGTCTTCCCGCGGTCCGACGGGGAGATCCCGGCCTACCACGCCACCTGGGTGAGCCTGGACGTCGAGTTCGCCGACGGCACGTCGGCCGGGTTCGCCCCGGTGGACGACAAGACGCTCTGGGTGGACCAGTGGAACCTCGTGCGGCGCCCGCTCGGGGCGTTCGCCGGGCGCCGGATCAGCCGGATCGTGCTCCTCACCGCGGCACCGGAGGGTGAGATCACCGGCTGGGTCGACGACGTCCGCGTCGCCGAGCGCCCCGAGCCGCCCCGGCACCCGGTCGACTTCGTCCGCACCACCCGCGGCTCGCACTCCAGCGGCGACTACTCCCGGGGCAACAACTTCCCCGCGACGGCCGTCCCGCACGGCTTCAACTTCTGGACCCCGGTCACCGACGCGGGGGTCACCAACTGGATCTACTCCTACCACCGCCACAACGACGACCGGAACCGCCCGGCGCTGCAGGCCCTGGCGCTGAGCCACCAGCCGAGCCCGTGGATGGGCGACCGGCACACCTTCCACGTGATGCCCGGCACCGGCCCGGTGCAGCCCGACCGCCGCAAGCGCGCGCTGGCCTTCTCGCACGACGACGAGACCGACTCGCCGCACCACTACGGTGTCCGCTTCGCCAACGGCGTCACCGCGGACCTCGCCCCGGCCGACCACGCGGCGATCCTGAAGTTCACCTTCCCCGACAAGCACGGCTGGCTGGTGTTCGACAACGTCGGCATGCGCGGTGGCCTGCGGCTGAACGCCGACACCGGCGTCGTCACCGGCCACACCTGGGTCCGCAGCCGCCTGTCGGCCGGCGCGCGCCGGATGTTCGTCTACGCCCAAACCGACGCTCCGGCCACCCGCGGCGCCAGGTACCGCCGGCCGTGGCGGCGGGTCTCGGGGTACTTCGAGTTCGACGGACCCGAGGTGACGCTGCGGATCGCGACGTCGCTGATCAGCCTCGCCCAGGCCGAGCGCAACCTCGAGCTGGAGATCCCCGCCGGGACGACGTTCGAGCAGGTCCGCTCGCGGGCGCGGGAGCTGTGGCAGGAGCAGCTCGGCCGGATCGAGGTCGAGGGCGCGACCGAGGAGCAGCGGACCACGCTCTATTCGAACCTCTACCGGCTGTTCCTGTACCCGAACAGCGCGCACGAGAACACCCCGAAGGGGATCCGGCACGCGAGCCCGGTGATCCGCCGCCGGTGGCCGAGCACCCGCCGCCGCACCGGCGCGAAGGTCGTGGACGGCGAGATGTTCGTCAACAACGGCTTCTGGGACACCTACCGCACCACCTGGCCGGCGTACGCGCTGCTCACCCCGGCCCACTGCGGCCGGATGATCGACGGGTTCGTCCAGCAGTACCGCGAAGGCGGCTGGATCTCCCGGTGGTCCTCACCGGGGTATGCCGACCTGATGACCGGCACCAGCTCCGACGTCGCGTTCGCCGACGCCTACCTCAAGGGCGTCCGCAACTTCGACGTCGAGGCCGCCTACGACGCCGGGCTGAAGAACGCCACCGTCACCCCGCCGCACCGCGCGGTCGGCCGCAAGGGCCTCGACCAGTCGATCTTCCTCGGCTACACGCCGACGTCCGTCCACGAAGGACTGTCCTGGGCCCTGGAAGGTTGCATCAACGACTTCGGCCTCGCGAACCTCTCGCTGGCCCTCTCCCGGGAAAGTGACGGGCCGCGGGCGCGGATGTACGCCGAGTACGCCGCCTACTTCCGTGAGCGCGCGAAGCACTACGTCCACCACTTCGACCCGAAGATCGGCTTCTTCCAGGGCCGCAAGCGTGACGGCAGCCGCAAGTTCGCCCCCGAGGGTTACGACCCGGCGGCGTGGGGCGGCGACTTCGTCGAGACCAACGCCTGGAACACCGCCTTCACCGCACCCCACGACGGCCCCGGCCTCGCCGCGCTGCACGGCGGCAACGCCGGTCTGGAAGCCAAGCTCGACACGTTCTTCGCGACGCCGGAGACCGGCCGGCGGCCCGGCGCGTACGGCGGGCTGATCCACGAGATGACCGAGGCCCGCGACGTCCGGATGGGCCAGTACGGCCACTCCAACCAGCCCTCGCACCACATCCCGTACGTCTACAACCTCGCCGGCGCGCCCGCGAAGGCCCAGCGCGTCGTGCGCGAGGTGCTGCGGCGGCTCTACCTCGGCAGCGAGCTCGGCCAGGGGTACCCCGGCGACGAGGACAACGGCGAGATGTCCGCCTGGTACGTCTTCGGCGCGCTGGGCTTCTACCCCCTGGCCGTCGGCAGCCCGCGTTACGCGATCGGCTCGCCGCTGTTCGAGAAGGCGACCGTGCACCTGGGCGAGGGCAAGAAGCTCGTCGTCCGTGCCCCCGGCAACAGCGAGGAGACGGTCTACGTCCGCGGCCTGACCGTCGACGGCGAACCGCACGAGTCCACGATGATCTCCCACGCCACCCTCGCCGGCGGTGCCGAACTCGTCTTCGACCTCACCACCGAGCCGACGACCTGGGGCACCCCGCCGCCGGAAGCCGAACAGCCGGACCCGATCACCGACCTCACCGGCACCGCGACCAGCTCCGACGGCACCGGCGTCGACGCCCTGTTCGACGACACCACCGGCACCCAGGTCACCTTCCGCGGCGCCACCGCGGCCATCGAGTTCACCGTCACCGGCGAACCCCGCGAGGTCACGATGTACACGCTGACCTCCGGCACCCGCTCCGGCGACCCCAGCGCCTGGACCCTGGAAGGCTCGGACGACGGGGCGGACTGGCACACCCTGGACGAGCGCACCGGCGAGCTGTTCCGCTGGCGCCGCCAGACCCGCCCGTTCGTCCTCGCCACCCCGGCCGCGCACGCGCGCTACCGCCTGCGGATCACCGCCGCCCGCGGCCGCCGGGCCACCCTCGCCCAATGGGAGCTGCTCGCCCGATGAACCGCCTCCGCACCGCCGCGCTCGACCGGTTCGCGGCGGCCGACCCCGGCCTGGTCCGGCTGCGCCTGGCCGGCTCCGCGGTCCTCGGCATCATCCTGGCCGTGGCCGCGCTGCTCCCGGCGCACCTGCCGCTCACCGTGATGCTGGTGGGCGCGATCGCCGCGATGATGACGGCGTTCACCGTCAACGACGCCACCCCCGGCGGCCAGGCGATCACCCTCGGCCTCGCGTTCCTGACCGGCGCCACCTCGATCACTGTGGCCAGCCTCGGCTCGGCCCTGCCGCCGATGGACAGCATCGTCTTCGTCATGCTGATCTTCGTCGCGGTCTACGCCCAGCGCTTCGGCCCCCGCGGCACCGCGCTCGGCTCCATCGGCTTCTTCCTGTTCTTCTTCCCGATGTTCCTGCAGACCCACCTCAAGCAGGTCCCGCAGCTGCTGCTCGCGCTCGCCGTCGGCGTGCTGGCCAACGCCGTCGTCCGGTTCGTGCTGCTGCGACACCACCCCGAGGCGGAGTTCCTGCGCGTCCGCCGCGCCTTCCGGGCCCGGCTCGCCGAAGTCGTCCGCGCCGCCGAGGCCCACCTCGCGGTCAACGGCAGCGAACGCACCCGCAGGCAGCTGCGCCGCTCGATCAGCCGGCTCCACGAGTGCGTCCTGCTCATCGAGGACGCCGCCCCCGACGTCGTCGACGCCCGCGCCGCCGATGTCCTGCGCCGCCGCGCCATCGAGGTCGAGCTCGCCGTCGAGTGGCTCACCAGCACCGTGCAGCGCACCTGCTCCGACGAGCTGACCGCCGAGGTCCGCGACGACCTCATCGCCCGGCTCGCCCGCTTCCGCGCCCTGATGGAACGCGACCCGCGCGAGCTGCCGCTCATCAGCCAGACCGGCGAGTACAGCCGGATGCTCGTCGAGGGCAGCCGCATCGACGAGCACGCCGCCCCCGGCGACGGCGTCCGCAAGGCGCTGGCCGAGCTGGCCCTGGCCGACGACCGCGCCCAGCGCGCCGCCGTCCCCGAAGCCACGACCGAGCCCCTCGACGAAGACGACGAGCCGGCACCCAGGTTCGCCTACGACAACCAGACCCGCAGCGCCATCCAGGCCGTCGTCGGCGGCGGGCTCGCCGTGCTCGGCGGGGAACTCGTGTCCCATCAGCGCTGGTACTGGGCCGTGCTCACGGTGTTCGTGGTCTTCATCGGCGCCTCCAGCGCCGGCGCCACCTTCGTCAAGGGCGTCCGCCGCCTCGGCGGCACCCTGATCGGCATCTTCGGCGGCGTCCTGCTCGCCTCCCTGGTCGCCGGCAGCACCCCGGCCACGCTCGCCCTGATCCTGGTGTGCGTGTTCGGGATGGTCTACACCGCGCGCGTCTCGCAGGTCGTGATGGCGTTCTTCGTCACCAGCATGCTCGGCCTGCTCTACAGCCTGCTCGGCACGTTCAGCTTCGCGGTCCTCTGGATCCGCGTCGCCGAGACCGCCGTCGGCGCCGCGGCCGGCATCCTCGCCGCGATCGTCATCGTCCCGGTCCGCACCCGCTCGGTCATGCTCGACGACATCACCGAAGTCCTCGACGAGCTCGCCGAGTTCCTCGAACACGCCGAGGGCCTGCTCGCCGGCGAGGAGAACGTCAACATCATCGAGCTCTCCCGCGACCTCGACCGCGCCGTCGAGCAGGTCCGCACCACGATCGAACCCCTCACCCACCCGGTCAACTTCCGCAGCGCCCGCCGCGACTACGGCTGGCACGTGCTCACCACCCTGGAAACCATCGCCTTCCGGGCCCGGCACGTCGCCGCGCGCGCCCAGCCCGGGCAGCTCGCCGGCGGCGACGTCGGCCGCCTGCGGCAGTTCACCGGACGGCTGCTGGCCAACATCGACGTCCTCCGCAAAGCGCTCGACGCCCCGGGTGGCCCCACACCCGGCACGCTCGTGCGCGACGACGGCACCCCGGTCTCCGACCGCGTCGAGCAGGCCGAAACCCGCGCCGTCCTCTCCAGCCTCAGCCACCTCGACGAAGGCCTCGTCTCCCTCGGCCGCGTCTTCCACGTCGAGGCCACGGATCCGCGGGTCCCCGCGAAATGACCAGGAGGGCGGCGCGGTCCCCGACGACCGCGCCGCCCCACTCGGGGATGACCTACGGGCAGACCAGCCACGCGAAGTGGTACGTCGTGGTGATGCTGCCGTCGGTCGAGTCCATCGTGACGAAACTGGTCGTCTTCTTCGGATCCGACGTCCCCGCCGCCGCACGCAATTCCGTGTTGATGTTCAGATTGCGTTCCTCACCGCACGGCTTGAACACGATCGCACCGACCTCCGTCGAATCGGTGAAATGCCAGTCGTCCTCGAACGCGCCGGTCAGCGGATGCTGGACGTACGCCGTCGGCGAATTCCCCTGGAAATAGTAGTTCGCCCGCTCCAGGCCGGTCGCGCCGCGTTCCAGGTGCGCGAAACCGCGGTAGTCGGCCTGTGCGATTCCGTAGGTGAACCCCTGCGGGACGTGCACGCGCAGGCCGATCTGGCAGTTCTTCCGCCCGTCCAGCGGGCCGGCGCCGACGCCCACCAACGCCGTGTAGGCGCTGTACGTCACGGTGAACGCCGTGTTGTCCTGCGAGACCGCCACCGCCGACGTGCCGCTCGGGCAGCCCGTGCCGTTGGCGTTGACGACGTCGATGACAATTTTGTCGGGCGGCGGAGGGGTGTTCCAGGAATGGGGACTTACCACAGAGGACAGCGCCATTACGGCAGCAACGACCGCAGACAGCATCAGAATCCTTCCCAATACATTCCGATTGGGGATGGGGGCGCCGACCATGGTAGCGAAAGGATCATGGATCGAAACCCCGCTGAACGGAGCAACACTGCGTAGTCGGCCGAGCACGCCGGAACCGCTCAGATTCCGACAACTTCCGATCCTATTCATTCCGCGGTGGCCGAAAACGTATCCGGAAAACGATTTCGCGCCGGTGGATCACCGTTTACCCGGAACGATCACCCCCACGACGTCCGGTCAGTCCAGTAAGCCCGCGGCCCGCCCCGGCGTCCGCCGTCCGGGAAGTCGAAGACGCCGCACGCGCCGGGATACCACGCGACCGGCCGGAGCGTCTTCCGCTCCCGGGCGCCGCCGAGCCGGCCGCGCGTTGCCGATCGGCCACTCCACCCGGACAGTCTCTGCCATCCGCTCGAACCGTGCCCCCACCGGCAGGAACGGCGGGCCCAGCGCCTGCGCTTCGCCGTCGTGGTGCCTGGCGCCGATCCCGAACCGCGCTCGCCCACCCGACGCCACATCCAGCGTCGAGACGGCCTTGATCAGCAGCGCGGGCGATCGGAACATCACCGCCGACACGATCGTGCCCAGCCCGACCCGGCTGGTCCACACGGCCAGGTGGTCCGCAACCCACCCGGCGTCCAGGCCGCACGACACTCCCCGCTCAGGCCCGCGTGAGCAGTTCCATGTTGTGGCCGTCGGGGTCGGCGAAGTAGACACCCCGGCCCCCGGACTCGTGGTTGATCTCGCCCGGCACGCGGTGGAACGGGTCGGCCCAGAACCGCACCCCGGCCGCCCGCAGCCGCGCCATCGCGGCGTCGAACTCCCCGTCGCCCACGAGGAACGCGTAGTGCTGCCCGGGCACACCGCCCTCGGCGGTCGCGAAGTCCAGCGTGACGCCGTTCGCGACCGTCAGCTGCCGGAACGGCCCGGCCACCGGCCCGACCGGCAGCCCCAGGATCCCGGCGAGGAACTCCGCCGACACCTCACGGTCCGTCGCCCACACGATCGTGTGGTTCAGTTCGACGCTCATCACGCGGCACCCTTCCCGGCGGCCGTGAACGGCGGCGGTCCGCCGATCGCGCTGAGGTGGATGCCGGCCAGCCGCCACTCACCGCCTTCGCGCACCAGGACGTGCGTGGCGCGGAACCTCCCGTCCACGGGGGTGCCCTTGAAGGACGCGGTCTGCTCGTGGACACCGATCGCGATCGCCGTGCCGCCGAACTCCCGCACCTCGACGTCGTGCCAGTCGAGGGACTTCGTGACCAGCTCGCCGGTGCGGTGGCGCGCCAGCCACTGCAGCCGGTCCAGCACGAACCCGACCGGCCCGACCAGCCGGAACCCGTCGGTGACCAACGCGCCCAGCGTCTCGGTGTCCCCGCGCACCTCGGCGTCCGCCCAGCGACGCCCCAAGGCCTTGACCTGCTCTTCGGTACTGCTCATGATCCCGCTTCCTGCCGGTCGGTGACTTGACGAAGCAAACGTTAGAAGTCTAACCATTCGATGTCAAACGCTTAGACCTCTCTTCTTCTGCGGTACGGTCACCCCCGTGCCACCACCCACCACCGCCCCCATCGGCGTCGTCCTCGCCCGCACCGCCAAAACCGCCGCACGCGCCTTCGACCACGCCCTCGCCACCGCCGGCAGCTCCCAGCCGATCTGGCAGATCCTCATCTCCCTCAAGACCAGAACCGTCGCCAACCAGCGCGAACTCGCCGACGCCGTCGGCATCCAGGGCGCCACCCTCACCCACCACCTCAACGGCATGGAGACCACCGGCCTCGTCACCCGCCGCCGCGACCCCGACAACCGCCGCGTCCACCTCGTCGAACTCACCGACCAGGGCGAACAGCTCTTCCACCGGCTCGCCACCGCCGCCATCGCCCACGACAAACGCCTCCGCGCCGGCTTCACCGACGACGAAATCACCCTCCTGGCGAGCCTCCTGCACCGCCTCGCCGCCAACGTCACCGACGAACCCACCCCGTGAATCGATCCAGCGAGAGTGACTGGACGCACCCGTACGGCCACCACGGAGAGGGATAGGCTCCAAGGCACAAGCCAAAGTCGTCTCAAAAGCAAGCTGGAGTAGCGCTATGACCCAAGCCCCCGTCAACGTGACCGTCACCGGCGCCGCCGGCCAGATCGGCTACGCGCTGCTCTTCCGCATCGCGTCCGGTCAGCTCCTCGGCCAGGACGTCCCGGTGAAGCTGCGGCTCCTCGAGATCCCGCAGGCGGTCAAGGCGGCCGAGGGCACCGCCATGGAGCTCGACGACGGCGCCTTCCCGCTCCTGGCCGGCATCGACATCTTCGACGACCCCAAGCAGGCCTTCGAAGGCACCAACATCGCCCTCCTCGTCGGCGCCCGCCCCCGCAGCAAGGGCATGGAGCGCGGCGACCTCCTCGAGGCCAACGGCGGCATCTTCAAGCCCCAGGGCGAGGCCATCAACGCCGGCGCCGCCTCCGACATCAAGGTCCTCGTCGTCGGCAACCCGGCCAACACCAACGCCCTCATCGCCCAGTCGCACGCCCCCGACGTGCCGGCCGACCGCTTCACCGCGATGACCCGCCTCGACCACAACCGCGCGCTCGCCCAGCTCTCCAAGAAGCTCGGCGTCTCCGTCACCGAGATCAAGAAGCTCGCCATCTGGGGCAACCACTCGGCCACCCAGTACCCCTCGGTCCAGCACGCCGAAGTCGCCGGCAAGAGCGTCGACGTCGACCAGGCCTGGCTCGAGAGCGACTTCATCCCGACCGTCGCCAAGCGCGGCGCCGCGATCATCGAGGCCCGCGGCCTCTCCTCGGCCGCCTCCGCCGCGTCCGCCGCCATCGACCACGTCCACACCTGGGTCAACGGCACCGCCGACGGCGACTGGACCTCCGCCGCGGTCGTCTCCGACGGCTCCTACGGCGTCCCCGAGGGCATCATCTCCTCGTTCCCGGTCACCGCCGCAGGCGGCGAGTACCGGATCGTCCAGGGCCTCGAGATCGACGAGTTCTCCCGCGCCCGCATCGACGCCTCCGTCGCGGAGCTCGTCGAGGAGCGCGACACCGTGCAGAAGCTCGGCCTCATCTGAGCCGGTCTCCCGCAGTGAACGGGCCGCCGTCCCATGTGGACGGCGGCCCCTTCCGCGTCAGTACGGGATCCGCGCGAGCTTCCCGACCTCCAGCGCCGTCCACAGTGCACCGTCCGGCCCCACGGCGATCCCGTGCGGCTCCGACCCCGGCGTCGGCAGCTCCAGCTCCGTGACCCCGCCGTCCACCGCGACCCGCGCGACCCGGTTCGCACCCCACAACGTCACCCACAGCGCACCGTCCCCACCCGCGACGATCGCGTGCGGCCGCGAAGCCCGGTCCGGCAAGGGGAACTCGACGACAGCACCGTCGACGTCGATCCGGCCCACCTGCCCCGCCCCGATCTCCACGAACCACAGTGCACCGTCCGGCCCCGCCGTGATACCCACCGGCGCCGCCGCCTCGGTCGGCACCGGGTACACCGAGACCTCGCCGCCGGTGGTGATGCGACCGATCGCGTTCGCCTGGTTCAGCGTGAACCACAACGCCCCGTCCGAACCCGTGGTGATCATCGACGGGTAGGCACTCTCGACCGGCAGCGGAAACTCCGTGACCTCACCGTCCACGGTGATCCGGCCGATGCGACCCGCGGTGATCTCCGTGAACCACAACGCCCCGTCCGGCCCCGCCGCGATGCCGTACGGCCCGGACTCCGGCGTCGGCACCGCGAACGACGAGACCTCACCTGACACCGAGACCCGCCCGATCCGGTGCCCCTGGTACTCCGTGAACCACAACGCGCCATCCGGCCCGGCCGTGATCACCGTCGGCCCGGTCGACGCCGGCTCCAGCTGGAACGACGTCGCCGTGCCCTCGGCGCTCATCCGGCCGATCTGTCCGCTGTGGACCAGCGTGAACCACAACGCCCCATCGGGCCCGGTCACGATCCCGTACGGTCCCTCACCCGGCACCGGGAACTCTTCGATCGGCATTCCGCACCCCCATCCCGATGATCGCCCGGAGCGAAACTCGCACGCCCACAGCGAACGACGATCACCACCACACCCCCGGCACCCTACGGTCGGCCCCATGACCGTTCTCGCCGTACCCGACATGCAGGCACCCGGCCAGTCCTTCAACGACTCCGTCAGCGAACAGCTCCTGCGCGACCGCATCGTCTTCCTCGGCACCGAAGTCACCGACGAAGTCGCCAACCGGATCGTCGCCCAGCTGCTCCTGCTCGCCGCCGACGACCCCGCCAAGGACATCACCTTCTACATCAACTCACCCGGCGGCTCCGTCACCGCCGGCATGGCCATCTACGACACCATGCAGCTCGTCAAACCGGACGTCTCGACCTGGGGCCTCGGCTTCGTCGCGTCCATGGGCCAGTTCCTGCTCTCCTCCGGCACCCCCGGCAAGCGCTACCTGCTGCCCAACACCCGCATCGTCATGCACCAGCCCTCCGCCGGCATCAGCGGCGCCGCCACCGACATCGCCATCCAGGCCGAGGTCTTCGGCAAGATGAAGCGCCGCATGGCCGAACTCACCGCCCAGCAGACCGGCCAGAGCGTCGAGCGCATCACCGCCGACGCCGACCGCGACCGCTGGTTCGACGCCGACGAAGCCCTGGCGTACGGCTTCATCGACCACATCGTCGCCGCCTGAGAGCCGCCGGCACGTCCTGGCGGGGAACGCCGGCCCACTGTGCGCTCCCCGCCCGCGCTCCGTGCTGTTTTCTTGTGGCTGTAGCGTGGTTTTCCAAAATTGGGACGCGGTATAGGTCGTTATACACTTAAAGAGTGGATGACGGGGATGCTCCGGCAGGACCAACTCGCGGCGGGCTGCGGCCATCTTCTCGCCGCGGGTCGGCGCCGACCCGATCCTCGACAGCGTCCGGGCACGCCGCACTCGCGGGATCGGAGTTCGGCCGGCGCCCCTCCCCTGCCGGTTTGAAGCAGTACTGCCGGGGGGGGGGGGCGGCCGGCCCCCCCGGCGGCCCCACCCCCCCCCCCCCCCCCCCCCCCCCCCCGGGCCCCCCCCCCCCCCCCCCCCGGCGGCCCCCCCCCCCCCC
>NZ_JBICSQ010000104.1:0-23288 GCF_043197175.1 Amycolatopsis sp. NPDC049252 | reverse complement strand
GGCGCGTCGACGTGCAGGGTCGCGGGCAGGACGCCGTGGCGCATCGCCTCGACCATCTTGATGATCCCGGCGAGCCCGGCCGCGGCCTGGGTGTGCCCGATGTTGGACTTGACCGAGCCGAGCCACAGCGGTTCGTCGCGCTCCTGGCCGTAGGTGGCCAGCAGGGCTTGCGCTTCGATCGGGTCGCCCAGCGCGGTGCCGGTGCCGTGCGCCTCGACGGCGTCCACAGTGGACGACTCGACGCCGGCGGCGGCCAGGGCGCGGCGGATCACCCGCTGCTGCGACGGGCCGTTCGGTGCGGTCATGCCGTTGGACGCGCCGTCCTGGTTGACCGCACTGCCGCGGACCACGGCCAGGATGCGACGGCCGTTGCGGCGGGCGTCGGAAAGCCGTTCCAGGAGGAGGAACCCGGCACCCTCGGCCCAGGCGGTGCCGTCGGCCGCGGCGGCGAACGGCTTGCAGCGGCCGTCGGCGGCCAAGCCGCGCTGGCGGGAGAACTCGATGAACGGGTTGGGGCTCGCCATCACGGTCGCGCCGCCGACCAGGGCCAGTGCGCATTCCCCCGACCTGAGCGCCTGGGCCGCCCAGTGCAGCGCGACCAGGGAGGACGAGCACGCCGTGTCCACCGACACCGCCGGGCCTTCCAGCCCGAAGGTGTAGGCGACGCGGCCGGACAGCACGCTGCTCGCGCTGCCGGTGCCGAGCAGGCCCTCCAGGCCGTCCGGGGTGGCGGCCAGGCGGGAGGCGTAGTCGTCGTACATCACGCCGGCGAAGACGCCGGTCGCGCTGCCGCGCAGCCTGGCCGGGTCGATGCCGGCGCGCTCGAACGCCTCGTGCGCGGTCTCCAGCAGCAGCCGCTGCTGCGGGTCGACGGTGACCGCCTCCCGCGGCGAGATGCCGAAGAACTCGGCGTCGAAGTCGGCGGCGTCGTGCAGGAACCCTCCTTCGCGGGAGTAGCTGGTGCCGGCGTGGTCGGGGTCCGGGTGGTAGAGCCGCTCCAGGTCCCAGCCGCGGTCGGCGGGGAACGGCGTGATCGCGTCGGTCCCGTCGGCGACCAGGCGCCACAGGTCCTCCGGCGAGCTGACCCCGCCGGGGAACCGGCAGCTCATCGCGACGATGGCCAGGGGCTCGTCCGGCTCGGCCGCGCGGATCGGCTGGTCGTCCACAGTGGACGCCGCCCCGACCAGCTCGGCCTGGACGTGGGTGGCCAGCGCGGCCGGGGTCGGGTGGTCGAACACCAGCGTCGCGGGCAGCCGCAGGCCGGTGGCCTCGCCGAGGCGGTTGCGCAGCTCGACGGCGGTGAGCGAATCGAAGCCGAGTTCGGTGAAGGCGCGGTTCGCCTCGACGGACGTCGCCGTGCCGTGGCCGAGGACGTCGGCGACCTGGCCCCGGACGAGGTCGACCAAGTGGGAGAGCTGGTCGGCCGGGGACAGCCGGGACAGGGTCGCGGTCAGCCCGGCAGCGGCCGCGGCGTTGGCCGCACCGCGCCGCTTCGGGACGCGCACCAGCCCGCGCAGGGCCGGGGCGGGCTCGGTCGTGCGGGCCAAGGTGCGCAAGGTGGCCAGGTCGAGCTTGACCGGCACCGGGACCGGCGTCCCGGACGCGAGGGCCGCGTCGAACAGGGCCAGGCCCTCTTCGTCGGTGAGCGCGCCGAACCCGGCGCGGGCGAGCCGGTCCACATCGGACTGGCCGCCCATGCCGTTGGCCCACAGGCCGTACGCCAGGGACTTGCCGGGGAGGTCGGCGTCGTGGCGTCGCCGCGCGAGGTCGTCGAGCAGGGCGTTCGCCGCCGCGTAGCTGGCCTGGCCCGGGCCGCCGAGGATGCCGGAGACCGAGGAGATCAGGACGAACTGGGTCAGCGGCCGGTCCAGGGTCAGCTCGTGGAGCGCGTACGCCGCCTCGGCCTTGGGCCGCAGCACGGTGTCGAAGCGCTCCGGGGTCAGCTCGGTCAGGACGCCGTCGTCGAGCACGCCGGCGGCGTGCACGATCCCCGTGAGGTCGCCGATCCCTTCGAGCAGCCCGGCCAGGGCGTCGCGGTCGGTGACGTCGCAGGCCACGACGTCGGCGCCGAGTTCGTCCGCCAGCGCGGCCGCGCCCGGCGCGTCGAGCCCGCGACGGCTGGTCAGGACCAGCTTCGTGACGTTCGGCGCGAGGTGCCGGGCGATCGCGGCACCCACACCACCGGTGCCGCCGGTGATGAGGACGGTGCCCTCGCCCCAGACGGCGGGCTCGCCGGTGGCCGCCCGGGTGAGCCGGGGAACCTCGGTGACGCCGTCGCGGACCCGGACCTCGGGTTCGGCGGTGACGCTCCCGCCGTCCACGACGGTGAACCGGCCCGGGTGCTCGGAGGCAGCGGTGCGGGCGAGACCGCGGACCGCCGCGCCGGCCGGGGTGTCCCCGGTCTGGATGACCATCCGCGCGACCTGGTCGTCGCGGAGGAACTCCTGGACGGCGTGGAGGGTGGCCGCCAGGGCCTCGCGCGGCTCGCCGTCCGGGGCGCTGAACACGGAGACGTCCTCGGTGGACTCGCCGTCGGTGGGTATTTCGGTCCAGGTCAGCTCGTAGAGGGAGTCCGTGCCGCGCGGCCGCGGGGCCTCCGCGGTCCGGACGGTGACCGTGCCGAGCGTCGCGACCGGCGCGCCGGTCGTGTCGGTGGCCAGCACGGACACGCTGCCGGGCCCGGTCGGTGTCACGCGCACCCGGAGCGCGGTGGCGCCGGTGGCGTGCAGGGTGACGTCGCCGAAGAGGAACGGCAGGCGGGTGCCCTCACCCGGGGTCAGACCGAGGGTGTGCAGGGCCGCGTCCAGGAGCGCCGGGTGCAGGCCGAAGCCGTCGACGTCGGTGCCCTCGGGCAGCGCCACCTCGGCGTACAGGGTGTCGCCGTCGCGCCAGGCCGTGGTGAGCCCCCGGAACGGCGGCCCGTAGTCGAGCCCCGCCGCGGCGAGATCGGCGTAGAGCCCGTCCAGCGAGACCGGCTCGGCGGCGGGCGGCCACTCGCCCAGGCCGTCACTTTCACGGGAAAGTGCCGGGGTCAGGGTGCCGGTCGCGTGCTCGGTCCACTCCCCCTGCGGGGCGCGCGAGTGCACCGAGACCGGACGACGTCCGCCCGTCCCGGCCGCGCCAACCAGGACCTGGACGTCCAGGGCGCCGTGCGGCGGCAGGACCAGTGGCGCGGCCAGGGTCAGTTCCTCGACGGTCGCGCAGCCGGCTTCGTCACCGGCGCGGACCGCGAGTTCGAGAAGGCCCGTGCCCGGGACGAGGATCTCGCCGAACGCGGCGTGCCCGGCCAGCCACGGGTGCGTGGCCGCCGAGAGACGGCCGGTGAGGACCCAGCCGTCGCCGTCGGCGAACGGCACCGCGGCACCCAGCAGCGGGTGGCCGGCGGGCTGGAGCCCGGCCGCACCGACGTCGCCCGCGCCGGAACCGGCGGCGAGCCAGAAGCGGCGGCGGTCGAACACCGACGTCGGGACGTCGACGACGCGGGCGCCGGTCGGGCGGAACACCGCGGCCCAGTCGACCGGGACACCGCGGGTGAACGCGGCGGCCAGCGTGGTGAGCGCGTTCTCGGCCTCGTCGCGATCGGCGCGCAGGAACGCGGCGGCGAAGGTGTCCGGGCCGTCGCCGGCGAGCGCGGTCAGCACCGCGGCCGGGCCGGCCTCGAGGAACTTCGTGACACCAGCTTCGCGCAGCCACGCCAGTCCGTCAGCGAACCGGACGGTCGAGCGGACGTGCTCGACCCAGTACTCCGGTTCGGCCACCCGGGCCGTCCGTTCACCATCCACAGTGGACACGAAGGGAATCGACGGCGATGCGAAGTCGAGTTCCCGCACCACGGCGGCGAACTCGTCGAGCATCGGCTCCATCAGGGCCGAGTGGAACGCGTGCGAGACGTCCAGGCGCTTGGTGCGGCGGCCCCGCTTCTCGAACTTCCTGGCCAGCTTCAAGGTCGGTGACAGGGCGCCCGACAGCACGACCGAGTCCGGGCCGTTGACCGCGGCCAGGGAGACCTTGGGCGTCAGGTGCTCGCGGATCTCGTCCTCGCTCGCCTGGACCGCGACCATCGCGCCGCCCTCGGGCAACGCCTCCATCAGCCGGCCGCGGGCCTCGACGAGCTTGGCCGCGTCGGCCAGGGACAGCACCCCGGCCACGTGCGCGGCCGCGATCTCGCCGATCGAGTGCCCGGCGACGAAGTCGGGCACGACACCCCAGGACTCGGCGAGCCGGTAGAGGGCGACCTCCAGGGCGAAGATCGCGGGCTGCGCGGCGCCGGTGCGGTTGAGCGCGGCGGCGTCGGCGACCTCCAGCAGCCCGGGCAGGTGCGCGCGGACCTCGTCGTAGGCGGCCGCGAACACCGGGAACGCGGCGTACAGCCCCTCCCCCATGCCGAGTCGTTGTGAACCCTGGCCGGTGAACAGGAACGCCGTCCGTCCGGGCAGCACACGCCCGGTGACTACGGATCCGACGGACGTGCCGTCGGCCAGTGACGCCAGGCCCGCGCGAAGGTCGGCGTCCGTGGCGCCGAGCACAACGGCCCGGCGGTCGTGCGCGGTGCGGGTGGTGGCGAGCGCGAGGCCGACGTCGACCGGCTCGCCGTCGCGATCGAGCAGACGCCCGGCCTGCTCGCGAAGGGTTTCCTCACCACGGCCGGACAGCACCCACGGCACGAGCGCCGGGGTCACGACCTCGCGCGACACCGGCGTCTCCGCCGGGGCCTGCTCCAGGATGACGTGCGCGTTGGTGCCGCTGATCCCGAACGACGACACGGCGGACCGCCGCGGGCGTCCGGTCTCCGGCCAGCCGCGGCCCTCGGCCAGCAGCTCGACATCCCCGGCTTCCCAGTCGACGTGCGGGCTCGCCGCACCCAGGTGCAGCGACGGCGGCAGAACGCCGTGCCGCATCGCCTGGACCATCTTGATGATCCCGGCGACTCCCGCGGCGGCCTGCGTGTGGCCGAGGTTGGACTTCACCGAGCCGAGGTACAGCGGCTCGCCGTCACGTTCGCGGCCGTAGGTGGCCAGCAGCGCCTGCGCCTCGATCGGGTCACCGAGGGTGGTGCCGGTGCCGTGCGCCTCGACGACGTCCACAGTGGACGATTCGACGCCGGCCGCGGCGAGCGCCTGCCGGATTACGCGTTGCTGCGACGGGCCGTTCGGCGCGGTCAGGCCGTTGGACGCGCCATCGGAGTTGACGGCGGAACCGCGGACGACGGCCAGGACGCGGTGCCCGTTGCGGCGCGCGTCGGAAAGCCGTTCCAGCACGAGCATTCCGGCGCCCTCGGCCCAGCCGGTGCCGTCGGCGTCCGCGGAGAAGGACTTGCACCGGCCGTCGGCGGCGAGGCCGCGCTGGCGGGAGAAGCCGATGAACGTCTCGGGCGTCGCCATCACGGTGACCCCGCCGGCCAGCGCGAGGGAGCACTCCCCCGAGCGCAGGGCCTGCATCGCCCAGTGCAGCGCGACCAGCGAAGACGAGCACGCGGTGTCGACCGAGACGGCCGGGCCTTCGAGACCGAGGGTGTAGGCGACGCGGCCGGACAGCACGCTGCCGGAGGTGCCGGTGCCGAGGAAACCTTCGACGTCGTCGGGGACGTCGCTGCCGAGGCGGGTGCCGTAGTCGTGGTACATCACGCCGGCGAACACGCCGGTCGGGCTGCCCTTGAGCGACGCCGGGTCGGTGCCGGCGCGCTCCAGGGACTCCCACGCGACCTCGAGCAGCAGGCGTTGCTGCGGGTCCATCGCCAGGGCCTCGCGGGGCGAGATGCCGAAGAACTCCGGGTCGAAGTCCCCCGCGTCGTGCAGGAAACCGCCCTCGCGGGTGTAGGTCTTGCCCGCGCGGTCGGGATCGGGGTCGTAGATGCCGTCGACGTCCCAGCCGCGGTCCTCGGGGAACCGGGTCACGCCGTCGCGGCCCGCGGCGACGAGGTCCCACAGCTCCTCCGGTGACGTGACGCCGCCCGGGTAGCGGCAGGCCATGCCGACGATGACGATCGGGTCGCCGTCGGCCCGGGTGGGCGTGAAGACCGGGTTGGCCGTGTCCGGCTCGTCGAGCAGCTCGGCGAGCAGGAACTCGGCCAGCGCGAGGGGTGTCGGCTGGTCGAAGGTGAGGGTCGCGGGCAGGCGCAGCCCGGTGGCCGCGGCGAGGCGGTTGCGGAACTCGACCGCGGTCAGCGAGTCGAACCCGAGATCGCCGAAGGCGCGGTCGGCCTCGACGGCGTCGGGGCTGGTGTGACTGAGAACGTGCGCGGCCTCGGTGCGGACCAGCTCGGTGAGCAGCCGCACGCGCTCGGCGGCGGGCAGTCCGGCCAGCCGCTGCCGCAGCCCGGCCGCTTCCGCCTCCGCCGCCGCCCGGCGACGCCGGGGCCGGACCAGGCTCCGCAGCACGTGCGGCACCTCGGTCTCGGCGCGCAGCGCGGCCAGGTCGAGCTTGGCCGCAACCGGGCGCGGGTCGTCGCCGAAGGCCAGGAGGTCGAACAGGTCCAGGCCGGTTGCGATGGCCAGGGCCGCACCGTCGCGGCCTTCGCCCATGCCGGTTTCCCAGAGGCCGTAGGCGATCGACGTCCCGGGCAGCCCCTGCGCACGCCGGTGCGCGGCGAGGCCGTCGAGGTACCCGTTGGCCGCGGCGTAGTTCGCCTGGCCGGGCGCGCCGAGGGCGCCGGCGATCGAGGAGAACGTGACGAACAGCCTGAGGTCACTGGTGAGTTCGTGCAGGTGCCGGGCGGCGTCGGCCTTCGGACCCGCGACGGCGGCGAGCCGCTCGGGGGTCAGGGACGTGAGGACGCCGTCGTCGAGCACCCCCGCCGCGTGGACCACGCCGGTCAGGTTCTGCCCGGCGAGCAGGGCTTCCAGCTGGGTGCGGTCGGCGACGTCGCACGCGACGATCGTCACCTCGGCGCCCAGCGCGGTCAGCTCCTCGCGCAGGGCCTCGGCACCCGGGGCGTCGACGCCCCGGCGGCCGGCCAGCAGGAGGTGCCGGACGCCGTGGCGCTCGACGAGCCGCCGGGCCACGTGGGCGCCGAGCCCGCCGGTGCCGCCGGTGACCAGGACGGTCCCGTCGAGGGTCCAGTCCGGGTCCGCGGTGGCACGGGCGCGGACCAGCCGCGGGACGCGCAGGCCGTCCTCGGTCAGCTTCACCTCGGGTTCGCCGGTGGCGGCCGCGGCGGCGACGTCACCGGTGCCGTGCACCAGGACGAACCGGTCCGGGTACTCGGCCTGGGCGCTGCGCACCAGCCCGGCGACGGCGGCGTGGGCCGGGGTGTCGCCGGCGAGCTGGACGACCAGGCGGTCTTCGGCGGCCTGCAGCACGCCGAGCACCGCGTCGATCGGGGTGTCGTCGAGGACTTCGTAGACAGTGACGTCTTCGCCCTGCGACGGCGTGGCGACCGGGATCCAGTCGATGCCGAACACGGCGTCGGAGGACGCGCTCGGCAGCGGGCCGTCGCCGACCGGGCGCAGGCTCAGCGAGTCCACCGAGAGCACGGGTGCGCCGGTGCCGTCGGTGACGTGCAGGGCGACGGCGTCGGTCCCGGCCGGGGTGAGCCGGGCGCACAGGGTGCTCGCGCCGGTGGCGTGCAGGCGCAGTCCGGCCCACGAGAACGGCAGCCGCGCCGGGCCGCCCGTCAGGCCGACGGCGTGCAGGACCGCGTCCAGCAGGGCGGGGTGCAGCCCGAACCCGCGAACGTCGGTGCCCTCGGGCAGGGCGACCTCGGCGAAGACGTCGTCACCGCGGCGCCAAGCTTTGGTCAGACCACGGAAGGGGTCGCCGTAAGCCAATCCGGCTTCGGCGAGGGTGTCGTAGAAGCCTTCCAAGGCGGCGGGTTCGGCCCCCGCAGGTGGCCACTCGGAGGCGGCACTTTCACGGGAAAGTGCCGCCTCCGCGGTGAGGGAGCCGGTGGCGTGCAGGGTCCAGTCGGCGTCCTGCTCCCGGGAGTGGATGGTGAGCGTCCGGCGAGCAGCATCGTCCGAAAGGGACACTCGCAGCTGGACCGGGGTCTTGGTGAGCACCAGCGGTGCCTGCAGCGTCAGCTCTTCGACGGTGCCGCAGCCGACCTCGTCCCCGGCCCGCACCGCCAGCTCGGCGAACGCGGTCCCGGGCAGCAGCACGGCGTCACGCACCCGGTGCCCGGCCAGCCACGGCTGCTCGTCCAGCGACAGCCGTCCGGTGAGCACCAGCCCGCCGCGCTCGGGCAGCGCCACGGCCGCGCCGAGCAGCGGGTGATCCAGCGCGCCGAGGCCCAGCGCGGTGGCGTCCCCGGCGCCCGGCGGGGCCAGCAGCCAGAAGCGGCGGCGCTGGAACGGATACGTCGGCAGGACCGCGGGACGGGCGCCGCTGCCGTCGAAGTAGCGGTCCCAGTCGACCGGCCCACCGGCCGCGTGCACCGCGCCCAGCGCCGACACCGCGGCGCGGGCCTCGTCCTGGTCCTTGCGCAACGCCGGGACGAACACGGCGTCGGCCGCGGAGTCGGCACCCATCGCCGACAGCACCGCGTCGGGACCGAGCTCGAGGAACGCCGTCACGCCCTCGGCGGCCAGCCGCTCCACGGCGTCGGCGAACCGGACCGGCTCGCGGACGTGGGTGACCCAGTACTCCGGGTCGGTGAGGTCGGCGTCGGCCGCGACGGTCGACACGACCGGGATGTGTAGGTCGTTATACGTCAGGCTGCGCGCGACTTCGCCGAACTCGGCGAGCATCGGCTCCATCAGCGCGGAGTGGAAAGCGTGGGACACCACGAGGTGCTTGGTGCGGCGGCCGTCCTGGGCGAACCGCGCGGCGACCGTCCGCAGTGCACTGTCCACACCGGACAGGACGACGGCGTTCGGGCCGTTGACCGCGGCCAGCGACACCTCACCGGACAAGTACCCGCGCACCTCGTCCTCGGACGCCTGGATCGCGACCATCGCACCGCCCGCGGGCAGGGCCTCCATCAGCCGGCCCCGGGCCTCGACGAGCTTGGCCGCGTCCGCCAGGGAGAACACCCCGGCGACGTGGGCGGCGGCGATCTCGCCGATCGAGTGCCCGGCGAGGAAGTCCGGCTTCACGCCCCACGACTCGTAGAGCCGGAACAACGCCACTTCCAGGGCGAAGATCGCGGGCTGGGCGGTGCCGGTGCGGTTGAGGACGTCCGCGTCGGTGACGTCCCGTACCGCGGGCAGCAGCGCGCTGACCTCGTCGTACGCCGTCGCAAAGGCCGGGAACGCCTCGTACAGCCCGCGGCCCATGTCCAGGCGCTGGGAGCCCTGGCCGGTGAACAGCATCGCGAACCGGCCGGTGACGGCGCGGCCGGTGACGACGTTGGCCGCCCGGCCGGTGTCGGCGAACGCGGCCAGCCCGGCCCGCAGCACCGCCGGGTCGGCCCCGACGACGACCGCGCGCCGTTCGTGCGCGGTGCGGGCGGTGGCGAGGGACCAGGCGACGTCGAGGGGGTCGGCCGTCAGGTCGGCCAGTTGCGCGGCCTGCGCCCGCAGTGCCTCCTCGGACCGGCCGGACAGCACCCATGGCAGCACCGCGGGACCGGTGCCGGGCTCGGTCTCTTCAGAGGGAACGTGCTCCAGCACGACGTGGGCGTTGGTCCCGCTGAAGCCGAACGACGAGACGCCGGCGCGGCGCGGGCGGCCGGTCTCCGGCCAGCCCGTGGACTCGCCGGCGACGCGGATCGCCCCGGCTTCCCAGTCGACCTGGGCCGACGGCGCGTCGACGTGCAGGGTCGCGGGGACGACGCCGTGGCGCATGGCCTCGACCATCTTGATCACGCCGGCGACGCCGGCCGCGGCCTGCGTGTGCCCGAAGTTCGACTTGACCGAGCCGAGCAGCAGCGGCTCGTCGCGGTCCTGGCCGTAGGTGGCCAGCAGGGCCTGCGCCTCGATCGGGTCGCCGAGCCGGGTGCCGGTACCGTGCGCCTCGACGACGTCGACGTCCGATGTGGACAGTCCGGCGTTGGCGAGCGCCTGCCGGATGACCCGCTGCTGCGACGGCCCGTTCGGGGCGGTGAGACCGCTGGACGCGCCGTCCTGGTTGACCGCGGATCCCTTGAGCAGCGCCAGAACCGGGTGGCCGTTGCGGCGGGCGTCGGACAGCTTCTCGAGCAGGACGAACCCGGCGCCCTCACCCCAGCTGACACCGTCGGCGCCGTCGGCGAACGCCTTGCAGCGACCGTCGACGGCCATCGCGTTCTGCTTGCTGAAGTCGACGAACGGGTCGGGGTTGGCCATCACGGTGACCCCGCCGGCCAGCGCGAGGGTGCACTCCCCCGACCGCAGGGCCTGGCTCGCCAGGTGCATCGCGACGAGCGACGACGAGCACGCCGTGTCCACCGACGCGGCCGGGCCCTCGAAGCCGAAGGTGTAGGAGACGCGGCCGGACATCATCGCGCCGGACGTCCCGGTGCCGAGGAAACCCTCGACCTCCTCGGGGATCTTCGTCAGCCGGGACGCGTACTCGTGGTAGATCGCGCCGGTGAAGACGCCGGTGTCGCTGCCGCGCAGCGTGCCCGGCGGAATGCCGGCGCGTTCGAACGCCTCCCACGCGATCTCCAGCAGGAGCCGCTGCTGCGGGTCCATGGCGAGCGCTTCGCGGGGTGAGATCCCGAAGAACTCCGGGTCGAAATCCCCGGCGCTGGGCAGGAAACCGCCGGTGCGCGTGTGCGAGACACCCTGCTTGCCCGGCGTCGCATCGAACAGCGCGGCCAGGTCCCAGCCGCGGTCGGCCGGGAACTCCGTGAGGCCCTCTCGGCCTTCAGCGACCAGCCGCCACAGGTCTTCCGGCGTGTTCACGCCGCCCGGGAAGCGGCAGCTGGTCGCGACGATGGCGATCGGCTCGGCGTCGTCGGTGACACGGGCCTGGGCACGCGGACCGGCGGTGATGTCGCCGAGGAGTTCCGAGCGCAGGTAACCGGCGAGCGCCACCGGCGTCGGGTGGTCGAAGATGACCGTGGACGGCAGCCGCAGGCCGGTCGCGGCCCCGAGGCGGTTGCGCAGCTCGACCGCGGTGAGCGAGTCGAAGCCGAGGTCCATGAAGCCGCGGCCGGGCTCGACGGTCGCGGCCGTGACGTGCCCGAGCACCAGCGCGAC
Organism: Amycolatopsis sp. NPDC049252; assembly: GCF_043197175.1. NCBI lineage: Bacteria > Bacillati > Actinomycetota > Actinomycetes > Pseudonocardiales > Pseudonocardiaceae > Amycolatopsis > Amycolatopsis sp. NPDC049252. Next base: position 12,228 of record NZ_JBICSQ010000104.1, on the reverse strand, counting down.
CTGGGTGCGGACGAGGTCGAGGAGTTCACGGTCCTGGTCGGCCTCGGTCAACCCGGCCAGGCGCCGCGCCAGCGAAGAGTCCTGCCCGGACTTCGCGGTGCGGCGGCTCGGCTTGACCAGCGCGCCGAGCAGCGGCGGCAACAGGCCGGACGCGGCGAGCACCGGCAGATCCAGCTGCACCGGGATCGCGAGGGGCGCCCCGCCGGCGAGGGCCACGTCGAAGAGCGCGAGGCCGTCCTCGACGGCGAGGGCGGGCGTGCCGCCGGCGCGTAACCGCGCGAGGTGGGCCTCGCCGAGGGTCTCGGCCATGCCCGCGGCCCACGGGCCCCAGGCGAGCGACTGCCCGGCCAGGCCGAGCGAGCGGCGGTGGGCGGCGAGGCCGTCGAGATACCCGTTGGCGGCGGCGTAGTTGCCCTGTCCGGGCGCGCCGAGGACCCCGGCGGCCGAGGAGAACGTGACGAACAGGTCGACGTCCCCGGCGAGTTCGTGCAGGTGGCGGGCCGCGTCGGCCTTGGGCCCGAAGACGTGGTCGAGGCGATCCTGGGTCAGGGTGTCGATGGTGCCGTCGTCGAGGACACCGGCCGCGTGGACGACGCCGGTCAGCTCGACGCCGTCGAGGAGTGCGGCGACGGCGTCACGGTCGGCGACGTCACAGGCGACAACCTCGGCGTTCAGCTCGGCGGCCAGCTCCCGCGCACCCGGGGCGTCCAGGCCGCGACGGCTGGTGAGGATCAGCTTGCGGACGCCGTGCTCGGCCACGAGGTGGCGGGCGATCAGCGCGCCGAGGCCGCCCGTGCCGCCGGTGACGAGCACCGGCTTCTCCGGGTCGAGGGACCGCGGCATCGTGAGGGCGACCTTGCCGATGTGCTTGGCCTGGCTGAGGAACCGGAAGGCCTCACGCGCTTCGCGGACGTCCCAGGTGCGGACCGGCAGCGGGGTGAGCGCGCCCGTCGCGAACAGCTCGGTGAGCGCGTCCCACATCTGCGCGGTGCGCTCCTGGCCCGCGTCGATCAGGTCGAACGCCTGGTAGTGGACGTCTTCCGGCTCACGGATGTCGGTCTTGCCCATCTCCAGGAACCGGCCGCCGGGGGCCATCGTGCGGATCGAGGCGTCGATGAAGTCGCCGGCGAGGGCGTTCAGGACGACGTTGACGCCGCTGAACCGCTGCTCGAAGTCGAGCGTGCGGGACGACGCGATGTGGTCGTCGTCGAGCCCGGCGTCACGCAGGACGTGCTGCTTGCCTTCGCTCGCCGTGCCGTAGACCTCGGCGCCCAGGTGGCGCGCGAGCTGCGTGGCGGCCATGCCGACCCCACCGGCGGCGGCGTGGATGAGGATCGACTCGCCTTGCTCCAGCCCGGCCAGGTCGACCAGGGCGTAGTAGGCGGTGAGGAACACCAGCGGGGTGGACGCGGCCTGCTCGAACGTCCAGTCCGCGGGCTTGCGGGTGATCATCGGCCGCTCGGCGACCGCGACCGGCCCCGCGCCGCCGGCGACGAGACCCATGACCTCGTCGCCGGGGCGCAGGTCGGTGACGCCGTCGCCGACTTCGAGGACGGTCCCGGCGAACTCGCTGCCCAGCAGCCCGGCCTCGCCGGGGTACATGCCGAGGGCGTTGAGGACGTCGCGGAAGTTGAGCCCGGCGGCGCGGACGGTGACGCGCACCCCCTGCGGCCCCAGGGGTTCCTCGGCGACCGGCTCCAGCGTGAGGTGGTCGAAGGTGCCCTTGCCGGACAGGCCGAGCCGCCAGTTCCCGGCCGGCGGCAGGAGCCGCTCCGGGGTCACCAGCCGTGGCACGCGCAGCTCACCGTCGCGGACGGCGACCTGCGGTTCGCCGGTGGCCAGCACGGCGTCGGTCAGCTCGTCGGCGTCGGCCAGGAGGAACCGGTCCGGGTGCTCGGACTGGGCGCTGCGCACCAGGCCCCACACCGCGGCGGCGACCGGGTCCACATCGGACTGTCCGGTGTGGACAAGCAGTTTCGCTTCGTTGTAGCGGTCTTCGGCGAGGAAGGTCTTGAGCACGTCCAAGGTCTCGCCGGTGACGGCGTGGACGTCGTCACCGTCGGCGCGGTGGACGACAACGGCGGCGACCTCCGGCCAGTGGGCCCAACGCGGGGCCTCCCCGGTCGAGGCGATCGGCTGCCAGGCCAGCTCGTAAAGGCCGTCGCGGGTGGTGGCCGGGCGCAGCTGCGCGGCCGTGACCGGGCGGACGACCAGGGAGCCGACGGTCGCGACCGGCGCACCGGTCCCGTCGGCCACCCGCAGCGTGACGGCGTCAGTGCCGGACGAAGTGAGCCGGACGCGCAGCTCGGCCGCGCCGGAGGCGTGCAGGACGACGTCGCTCCAGGCGAACGGCAGGCGGGCCGGGCCGTCGCCGTCGGCGAGGGCGTGCAGGGCCGCGTCGAGCAGCGCGGGGTGCAGGCCGAAGCGTCCGGCCTGGTCGCGGGCGTGCTCGGGCAGCGAGACCTCGGCGTAGGTGTGCTCACCGTCGCGCCACAGCGCGCGGAGCCCCTGGAAGGTCTCGCCGTACTCGAGGCCGTTCGCGGCCAGTTCGGCGTACCGGCCGTCGAGGGAGACGGCCTCCGCGCCGGGCGGCGGCCACTCGGCCAGATCCCAGTCCGGTGTGGACGCGGCCGGGGCCAGGGCGCCGGTGGCGTGCAGGGTCCAGTCGCCCGCGCCGTGCGGTCGCGAGTGGACGGTCAGCGGGCGGTGGCCGGACTCCTCCGGCGCCCCGGCCCAGAGCTGGACCTGCACCGCGCCGCTCTCGGGGAGCACCAGCGGCGTCTGCAGCGTCAGCTCTTCGAGGACGGCCAGGCCGGTCTCGTCGGCCGCGCGGACGGCCAGCTCGACCAGGGCGGTACCGGGCACGACGACCTGGCCGTGCACCGCGTGCTCGGCCAGCCACGGGTGCGTGCGCAGGGAAAGGCTGCCGGTGAACAGGAACCCGCCCGCGTCGGCGACCGACACGGCCGCGCCGAGCAGCGGGTGGTCGAGCGAGCCGAGGCCGAGCCCGGCCGCGTCCCCCGCGGCGTGGGTCGCGGGCAGCCAGTAGTGCTCCCGCTGGAACGGGTAGGTGGGCAGGCCGACCGGCGCCGCGCCGGCGAGCATCGCGGCCCAGCCGACGGTCCCACCGTGGACGTACACCGCGGCCAGCGCGTTGATGAGCGTCTCGACCTCGGGGCGGTCGCGGCGCAGCGCGGGGACGAACAGGCCGTCGGCGCTGTCCTGGCCCGCGGCCGAGAGGACACCGTCCGGGCCCAGTTCGAGGAAGCGGTTGACCCCGGCGTCGGCGAGCGCGCGGACGCCGTCGGCGTACCGGACGGCCTCGCGGACGTGCCGGACCCAGTACGCGGGATCGGTGACCTCGGCGGTGGCGGCGATGCGGCCCGTGACGTTGGAGACGAGCGCGATCTTCGGCGTCCGGTAGGTGATCCGCCGGGCGACCGTGCCGAACTCGTCGAGCATCCCGTCCATCAGCGCGGAGTGGAACGCGTGCGACACGGCGAGCTGCTTGGTCCGCCGGTCGGTGAAGACCGCCTGCACCTGGCGGACGGCGTCCTCGGTGCCGGAGACGACGATCGCGCGCGGGCCGTTGACCGCGGCGATGTCCGCACCCGGCACCAGGGCCGCGCGGACCTCGTCTTCCGTCGCCTCGATCGCGCACATCGCGCCGCCCCGCGGCAACGCGCTCATCAAGCGGCCACGCGCGGCGACCAGGTTGGCGGCGTCTTCGAGGGACCAGACACCGGCGACGTGCGCCGCGGCCAGCTCGCCGACGGAGTGGCCGATCAGGAAGTCCGGGACCACACCCCACGACTCGACGAGCCGGTAGAGCGCGACCTCCAGGGCGAACAGCGCGGGCTGCGCGTTCCCGGTGTCGTTCAGCGCGGAGGCGTCGTCGCCGAAGACGACGTCGCGGACGCCTGGCAGCAGTTCGCAGACCTCGTCGAAGGCCGCGGCGAACGCCGGGTACGCGTCGTACAGCTCACGGCCCATGCCGAGCCGCTGGGACCCCTGGCCGGTGAAGGCGACGGCGAGCTGCCCGCCGGTCGCCGCGCCGGCGGTGGCGCCGTCGGCGACCGCGGTGAGTCCGGCCCGCAGCTGCGCCAGGTCGGTCCCGGTGACGACGGCGCGGTGGCCGAACGTCGCGCGGGTGGCGGCCAGGGACCAGCCGATGCCGGCCGGGTCGCCGTCGACGTCCAGCAGCGCGCGGGCCTGGGCGCGCAGGGCCGCCTCGGTGTGGCCGGACAGCACCCACGGCACGACCGGCACCGTGGGCGCGTCCACTGTGGACGTCTTCGCAGCGGGCGCCTGCTCCAGCAGGACGTGAGAGTTGGTGCCGCTGATGCCGAACGACGACACACCGGCGCGGCGGTTCTCGCCGTCCCAGGCGCGGGCGGCGGTCAGCAGCTCGACAGTGCCGGGCGACCAGTCGACCTGGGGGCTCGGCGCGTCGATGTGCAGGCTGGCGGGCAGGACACCGTGCTGCAGCGCCAGGACCATCTTGACGATCCCGGCGACACCGGCGGCGGCCTGGGTGTGGCCGATGTTCGTCTTCACCGAGCCGAGCAGCAGCGGGCCGCGCTCGCCGCGGTCGCGGCCGTAGGTGGCCTGCAGGGCCTGGACCTCGATCGGGTCGCCGAGCGTCGTGCCGGTGCCGTGCGCCTCGACGACGTCGACGTCCTTCGTGGACAGTCGCGCGTCGGCGAGCGCCTGGCGGATGACGCGTTGCTGCGAAGGACCGTTGGGCGCGGTGAGACCGTTGGACGCGCCGTCCTGGTTGACCGCGGTGCCGCGGACGACCGCGAGGACCGGGTGACCGTGGCGCTGGGCGTCGGAAAGCCGTTCCAGCACGAGCATGCCGGCGCCCTCGCCCCACGCGGTGCCGTCGGCGCCGGCCGCAAACGCTTTCACCAGGCCGTCGCGGGCCAGGCCGCGCTGGCGGGAGAACTCGATGAACGCGTCCGGGCTCGCCATCACCGTGGCACCGCCGGACAACGCGAGGTCGCACTCGCCGGCCCGTAGCGCGCGGACGGCGAGGTGCAGGGTGACCAGCGACGCCGAGCACGCGGTGTCGACGGTGACGGAAGGGCCTTCCAGGCCGAGGACGTAGGAGATCCGTCCGGAAAGGACACTGCCGGAGATGCCGGTGCCGAGGTAGCCCTCGACCCCTTCGACACCCTTGGGCAGGTCGCGGCCGTAGTCCTGGCCGTTGGTGCCGACGAACACGCCCGAGCGGCTGCCGCCCAGGGACGCGGGGTTGATTCCGCTGCGCTCCAGCGCTTCCCACGACGTCTCCAGCAGGAGGCGCTGCTGCGGGTCCATCGAGACGGCCTCGCGCGGCGAGATGCCGAAGAATTCGGGGTCGAACTCGCCGGCGCCGTCGACGAACCCGCCGCGGTCGACGTAACTGGTGCCGAGGTGGTCCGGATCCGGGTCGACGAGCGCGCCGACGTCCCAGCCGCGGTCGCCGGGGAACCCGGTGATGCCGTGCTCCCCGGCGGTCAGCATCGCCCAGAACTGTTCCGGGGAGCGGACGCCGCCGGGGAACCGGCAGCCCATCCCGACGATCGCGATCGGCTCCGCCGCGCGTTCTTCCAGCGAGGCGAGGCGGCCGCGCGTGCGCTGCAGCTCACCGGTGACTCGCGTCAGGTAGTCGCGAAGCTTGTCGTTCTCACCCACGGTGTCCCCACTCATGTCAGGCGCCGAGTTGCTGGTCGATGAAGGCGAAGAGCTCGTCGTCCGAAGACGGCTTGAAGCCGGGCCGCGCCAGGTCCGCCAGGCGCGTGAGCGCCCGGGCGTGCTCTTCGCTGTCCGCGTCGAGGCGGCTCAGCGCGGCTTCGAGCGTGTCGAGCAGGCCGTCGACGTCGTCGTCCGCTCCCCCGGCCAGCTCCTGCCAGAGGTAGGCGGCGAGAGCCTGCGGGGTCGGGTGGTCGAAGACGAGCGTCGCGGGCACGGCCAGGCCGGTCGCGGCGTCGAGGCGGTTGCGCAGCTCGACCGCGGTCAGCGAGTCGAAACCCAGCTCGGTGAACGCGCGGTCCGCGCCGATCTTGCTCACGTCCGGGTGGCCGAGCACCCGGGCCACGGTTTCGCGGGCGAGCTGCAGCAGCAGCCGTCGTTGTTCGGGCTCGATCAGGCCGGTCAGCTGGGCCCGCAGATCGGGTGTCTCTTGTTGCGTTTCGGGGCGCAGCAGCTCGGCGAGCGCTGGGGCCGGCCGGAAGTCCTCGAAGAACGTGGGCCAGTCGATGTCGGCCACCGTGACCGTGACGTCGTCGGCGGCGATCGCCCGGATGAACTCTTCCGCGCCGGCCTCGGGGGCCATCGGGCGGAGGCCCTTGTGGTGGACGTTCTCCGCCATGCCGCCTTCGGCCCACGGGCCCCACGCGATCGACACCGCCGGGACGCCCTCCTCGCGCCACTGCGCGGCGAGGGCGTCGAGTTCCGCGTTCGCGGCGGCGTAGGCGGCCTGGCCGCCGTTGCCGAGAACTCCGGCAACCGACGAGAACAGGACGAAGGCGTCGAGGTCGCTGGTGAGCTCCCGCAGGTGCCGCGCGGCGGTCACCTTGGGCCGGGCGACGGCCTTGAAACGCTCCGGGGTGGCGTCGTCGAGGAGGGCGTCGTCGAGGATGCCCGCCGTGTGGACGACTACCCGAAGGTCGTCTATCTGGGAGACCACTGTGGACAGTGCGGTCTTGTCCGCCGCGTCGCAGGCGTGGATGGTGACGCGGACACCCAGCCGTTGGCGCAGTTCTGCCGCGCCCGGCGCGTCTTCGCCGCGGCGGGACAGGAGCACGAGGTGCTCGGCCCCGGCGCGGGCGAGGCGTTCGGCCACGATCGCGCCGAGGGCACCGGTGCCGCCGGTGATCAGCGCGGTGCCCGATGTCGTCCACGGCTTCGGGGACGTGGGCTCGGCGGGGACGAACCTTCGTGCGAAGACCTTGCCGTCGCGGATCGCGACTTCGTCTTCCGGGCCGCCGAGAACGTCCCGCAGGCGGACGACGTCCTCCATTTCGCCCAGGGTGACGCAGCCGCCCCAGCGTCGGGGCTGCTCGATCGCCGCGACCCGGCCGACCGCGGCGACGCCGGGGTCGGTGGTGGCGCACCAGACCTTCGCGGGGGTCGCCCGCAGGATTTCGGCGAGGTCGGCGGCGCCCACGGGGAAGGCGAGGATCGGGCCGCCCTCCGGGATCTCGGTCACGAGTGGCGCGTTCAGGGCTTTTGCGGCGGCTTCGGCCCACTCGTGACGTTCCGGCGCGTAGACCGTCCAGTCGGCTTCGGGCGTCGGCGCGGGTTCGATCGGGCGCCAGACGACCTCGTACCGCCGGGCCGGAGGTGTGCCGCGGTCCGCGGCGGCGAGCCAGAAACGGTCGCAACGGAACGGGTAGGTCGGTAAGTCGACACGGGTGGCGCCGGTGCCCGCGAAGATCGCGGCCCAGTCGAGCCGGACCCCGGCGGTGAACAGCCGGGCCCGGGCCAGGTCGGCGGCGGCCGCCTCGTCTTGATCTTTCCGCTGGGTGGCAACGAAGGTCGCGTCGTGGACGCAGTCGGCGCCGAGGGCGGCCAGGGAGGCGTCCGGCCCGATCTCGAGGAACCGCCGGACGCCGCGTTCGCGCAGGCTGCGGACGCCGTCGGCGAACCGGACGGTGTCGCGCACCTGCCGCACCCAGTACTCCGGGTCGGTGACGTCCCCGGCGGCGAGCGGGATGCGCGGCTCGGCGTAGGTGACGCTCTCGGCGACCGCGCGGAAGTCGTCGAGCATCCCGTCCATCAGCGCGGAGTGGAAGGCGTGGCTGACGGCGAGGCGCTTGGCGCGCCGGTCCGGGAAGGCGTCGACCACTGCGGTGACGGCGGCTTCCTCACCGGAGAGCACGACGGACGTGGGCCCGTTGACCGCGGCGATGCTCACGCCGTCGGGCAGGTCCAGTTCGTCTTCGGTCGCCTGCAACGCAACCATTGCGCCACCGGCGGGCAGCGCCTGCATGAGACGGCCGCGGGCGGCGACCAGCCGGGCGGCGTCGTCGAGGGACCAGACGCCGGCGAGGTACGCGGCGGCGAGCTCGCCGATGGAGTGGCCGAGCAGGAAGTCCGGCTCGACGCCCCAGGAGCGGACCAGCTCCGCCATGGCCACCTCGAAGGCGAACAGCGCGGGCTGCGCCACCTCGGTGCGGTCGATCATCGCCTTGTCGCCGCAGGCCAGGACGTCGATGAGGCGAAACCCGGTGTGCGCGTCGAGCCGCTCGGCGACGCGGGTGAAGGCCTCGCCGAAGACAGGGAAGGCCGTGGCGAGGTCGGTGCCCATCGCGAGCCGCTGGGCGCCTTGGCCGGTGCAGAGGAAGGCGAGCTTGCCGCTGGTCACCTGCCCGGTGACGACGCTCGGTGCGGCCTCCCCGGCGGCCAGGGCTTCGAGCCCGGTCTTGAGGTCCCCGGTGACGGCCGCGCGGAACGGCAGGGCGGCGCGGCTGGTGGCGAGGGACCACGCGATGTCGACCGGGTCGCCTTCGGTGCGGAGCAGGCGGGCCGCCAGCTCGGGCAGGGCGGCCTCGTCCCGGGCGGAGAGCACCCACGGAACCCGCACGGTCGGGCGCTCGACCTCGGCGAGGGTCTGCCGTGACCCGGCGTGCTTGCTCGACCCGGCGAAGGATTCGGCCGAGCCCGCCGCGGGAGATCCCCACGCCCGCGCCCCGGCAACCAGGTCAGCGGAGGTCAGCGGGAGCCCGGCGTGCTTGCTCGACCCGGCGAAGGACTCGGCCGAGCCCGACACGGGAGATCCCCACGCCCGCGCCCCGGCAACCAGGTCAGCGGAGGTCAGCGGGAGCCCGGCATGCGTGCCCGCCCCGGCGAAGGACTCGGCCGACGCGGAGACCCGCCGCGATCCCGCCGGGGCGGGCACCTCCGCGGGAGCCTGGCGCAGCACCACATGGGCGTTCGTCCCGCTGATGCCGAACGACGACACCGCCGCCGCGCGTGGGCGAGCCACCTCCGGCCACGGTCGGTGCGACGTCAGCAGCTCCACCGCGCCCGAGTCCCACGCCACGTGCGGGGACGGCTCGTCGGCGTGCAGGGTGCGGGGCAGTTCGCCCCGGCGCAGGGCCTCGACCATCTTGATGATCCCGGCCACCCCGGCCGCCGCCTGGGTGTGGCCGAGGTTCGACTTGACCGAGCCCAGGTACAGCGGCACCGCGCGGTCGCGGCCGTAGGTGGCCAGCAAAGTGTCCGCCTCGATCGGGTCGCCCAGGCGGGTGCCGGTTCCGTGCGCTTCGACGACGTCGATGTCCGATGTGGACAGTCCGGCGCTCGCCAGCGCGGCGCGGATCACCCGTTGCTGGGACGGGCCATGGGGGGCGGTGAGACCGTTGGACGCGCCGTCGGAGTTGACCGCCGAACCCTGCACCACCGCCAGGACGCGGTGGCCGTTGGCCTGCGCGTCCGACAGCTTCTCCAGCAGCAGGACGCCCGCGCCCTCACCCCAGCCGGTGCCGTCGGCGGCCGCGCCGAAGGACTTGCAGCGGCCGTCCGGGGCGAGGCCGCGCTGGCGCGAGAACTCGACGAACGTGTCCGGGACGGCCATCACCGTCGCGCCGCCGGCCAGGGCGAGCGTGCACTCCCCCGCCCGCAGCGCCTGCGCGGCCAGGTGCACCGCCACCAGCGACGACGAGCACGCCGTGTCGACCGAGACGGCCGGGCCCTCGAAACCGAAGGAGTACGCGACGCGGCCGGAGAGCACACTGCCGGCCGTGCCGGTGCCGAGGAAGCCTTCGACGCCTTCGGGCAGCTCACCCGCGCCGGAACCGTAGTCGTGGTACATGATCCCGGCGAACACGCCGGTGGCGCTGCCCTTCAACGCCGAGGCGTCGAGACCCGCCCGTTCGATCGCTTCCCAGCTGATCTGCAGCAGCAGCCGCTGCTGCGGGTCCATGGCGAGGGCCTCGCGCGGCGAAATCCCGAAGAACCCGGGGTCGAATTCGGCGGCGTCGTGGAGGAAGCCGCCTTCACGCGCGTAGGACGTGCCGGGGTGGTCGGGGTCGGGGTGGAACAGCTCGGCGAGGTTCCAGCCGCGGTCGGCGGGGAACTCCGACACGGCGTCGCGGCCGTCGGCCACGAGATCCCACAGCCGTTCGGGCGAGTCGGCCCCACCGGGGTAGCGGCACCCCATGCCGATGATCGCGACCGGTTCGCGCGCGGCGTCGGCGAGTTCCCGGTTGCGCGCGGCCAGCCTGCTGTTCTCCTTGACCGATTCCCGCAGCGCGGCAACCAGTTCCTCAGGTGTCGCCATCAGATTCTCCGGACCGGACGAGACGGGCGAAGCTCGGGCATGCCCCCATCCTGGGCGCGCCGGCCCCCTCTCCCGCCCGCCCTTCACCACCCCCCGGTAACCCGGCACCCACTCCCCCCGAACGCGGAAAGCCGTGAATGGCACATTGAGGGACTCTGAGTCCCTCAATGTGCCATTCACGGACTTGCGAGGTGGGGCGTCAGTCGCGGGAGGTGGACATCGCCCGGCTGATGAGGTCGCCGACGTCCAGGTCGTCGATGGACTCCTCGGTTGCCGGTTCCGGGGTGTCCGAAGTGAGACTGAGCAGCGCCTCCAGGACGCCCAGCTCGCGGAGGCGGTCCAGGGAAGCGGCCGCCAGGGCGCGTCGGAGGCGGGCCTCGTCGGGGACGACCACCTCCGGGAACAGCAGCGTGGCCAGGTGGGCGGCCAGGGCCGCCGGGGTCGGGTGGTCGAAGACCACCGTCGCGCCCAGGGGACGGCCGGCCGCGGCCGCCAGGCGGTTGCGCAGCTCCACCGACGTCAGGGAGTCGAACCCGAGGTCGGTGAACGCGTGCTCCGGGTCGATCTCGGACGCCGTCGCGAAGCCGAGCACCTGGGCCGTGTGGGTCAAGACCAGGTCCGGCAGCACTTCCCGGGTGCGCACCGGAACCGCACTACTGGAGACGACCCGGCGCACCGGCAGCCGGACCAGGCCGGTGAGCAGCGCGGGCAGCACCCCCGCCCGGGCCTGGTCGCGCAGCCCGGCCAGGTCGAGCTTGACCGGCACCGACACCGGGCCGGGCGCGAGGTCGAACAGCGCCGCGCCCTCGTCCGGGGACAGCGCACCGAAGCCGTCACGCCGCATCCGGTCGACGAGCGCCTGGTCCAGCACCCCGCCCATGCCCTCGGCCGCCCACATCCCGTAGGCCAGCGACCGCGCGGGCAGGCCGTCGGCGTGCCGCTGCTCGGCCAGCGCGTCGAGGTAGGCGTTGGCCGCGGCGTAGTTGCCCTGGCCCGGCCCGCCGAGCACCCCGGACACCGACGAGACCAGCACGAACTCCGTCAGCGGCCGGTCCAGGGTCAGCTCGTGCAGGTGCCGCGCGCCGTCCGCCTTCGGGCCCAGCACGCGGTCCAGCCGCTCAGGCGTCAGCGCGGTGACGACGCCGTCGTCGAGGACGCCGGCCGCGTGCACGATCCCCGACAGCCCGGGGATGCCGTCGAGCAGCGCGGCCACAGCTGAACGGTCAGCGACGTCGCAGGCTTCCACCCGCACCTCGGCGCCCAGGCCACGCAGCCGCAGCGCCAGCTCCTCCGCTCCAGGCGCGGTGAGACCGCGACGGCTGGTGAGCACGAGGCTTTCGACGCCGTGTTCGGTGACGAGCCGTTCGGCCAGCTTGGCCCCGACCCCGCCGGTGCCGCCGGTGACCAGCACGGTCCCCGCGGGTTCCCAGTTCGGCTTGCGGCCGGGTTCGGTCTTGACCAGCCGCGGCACCTCGGCGCGGCCGTCGCGGACACGGACGCGGGGTTCCCCGGTGGCCAGCGCGAGGTCCACATCGGACACTTCGCCGTCCAGCAGCACGAACCGGCCGGGGTTCTCGGCCTGCGCCGAGCGGACGAGCCCGGTCGCGGCCGCGTCGTCGAGCCCGCTCCCGGTCACGACGACCAGGCGCGAGCCGGAGAACCGCGGTTCGGTGAGGAAGCGCTGCAGGACGTCGAGCACCGCGTGCACCCCGGACGCCGGCAGGACGACCACCGGCGGCACCGGCTCGGTCACCTCGTCCCAGCGCGCCCACACCACCGGCGGCGCGGGCGGCGGTTCGACGGCGATGTGTTCGACGCGGAACAGCGACCGGTCCTCGCCGGCGCGGAGTTGCTCGCCGGTGACCGCGCGGACGACCAGCGACCCGACGGACAGCACGGGCGCCCCCGCGAGGTCGGTCAGCTCGACCGCGACCTCACCGGGCCCGGGGAACCGCAGC
>NZ_JBICSQ010000103.1:13198-23373 GCF_043197175.1 Amycolatopsis sp. NPDC049252 | reverse complement strand
CCATCCCGGTACGCGTGTCGTCCGTCGAGGTACGCGTGTCGTCCGTTCGATCACGCGGGTCGACCCGCCAATCACACGTGCCGGCGCTCTAGTCACAAAGCCGGATGGACGACACGCGTACTGGGATGGACGACACGCGTACTGGGATGGACGACACGCGCATCTGGATGGACGACACGACGGCCGCGTCGCCGGTCCCGAGGACCCGTGCGGGTCAGGGGGTGGTGGCGCGGCCGAACACCAGCTGGTCGAGCAGGGTGAACTTCACGACGAACACCAGCGCGTAGCTGGCCACGTACGCGCCGTCGACCAGGACGACCCACCACACGTGGGGCAGGTTGAGCGGGGTCAGCAGCGAGCCGGACAGCGTCGTCAGGCCGATCGAGGCGAGCCCGCCGAGGCCGATGACCGCCAGGTAGGGCAGCAGTTCGCGGCGGACGCGGGGGCGTCCGGTGCGGCCCCACACCCAGCGGCGGGTGATCACGAAGTTCAGCACCGCGCCGGCCGCCCAGGCCAGGGTGCTGGCCAGCACCGCGGCCCCGCCGGTGGCGAGCACGGCCAGGAGCACGACCTGGCTGACGACGGTGGCGGCGACGGAGGTCGCCGCGGCACGGCCCAGGCGGGCCCAGCCCCGGCGGCGTGTCGGCTCCGCTGTGCGCTGGCGCACATCGCCGGTTACGGTCGTCATGCCCCCATCCTCCCCGTGGGTCGCGCGCGCCGCCGTCCGACCCCCCTATGCATAGGAGATTCACAGGTCATTGCCAGGTGCTCATCAGCGCCTGATCGATAACGTCGGGTTCTTGCAAGCCTCTGCCCCATGGTGGAATCAGCATGCTTGGCGCGTAAACGAGCAGGAAAGGCGGCACAATGCGAGTGCTGGTTCTCGGCGGTGACGGTTATCTGGGCTGGCCCACCGCGTTGCACTTATCGGACAAAGGCCATGAGGTGGCCGTTCTCGACAACCTGGCCCGCCGGGGCTACGACGTCGAGCTCGGCGTGGAAAGCCTGGTCCCGATCGAGACGCTCCCGGACCGGATCGCCGCGTGGGAGGAGGTGTCCGGACGGCGCATCACCAGCTACGAAGGTGACCTGCTCGACGCGGACTTCCTCTTCGACGCGGTCCGCGACTTCGCGCCGGACGCCGTGGTGCACTACGCCGAGCAGCGGTCCGCACCCTATTCGATGATCGACCGTGAACACGCGGTCTACACGCAGCACAACAATGTCGTCGGCAACCTCAACCTGCTGTACGCGATCGCCGAAATCGACCCCTCGATCCACCTGGTCAAACTGGGCACGATGGGCGAATACGGCACGCCGAACATCGACATCGAAGAAGGCTGGCTGGACATCGAGCACAAGGGCCGCAAGGACCGCGTGCTGTTCCCGAAACGGCCGGGTTCCTTCTACCACCTGACGAAGGTCCACGACTCGCACAACATCGAGTTCACGTGCCGCGCCTGGGGGCTGCGGGCCACGGACCTCAACCAGGGCGTCGTCTACGGGCAGCAGACGCCGCAGACCGCGCTGGACCCGCGCCTGGCCACCCGCTTCGACTACGACGCGGTGTTCGGCACGGTGCTGAACCGGTTCGTCATCCAGGCGGTGCTGGGGCAGCCGCTGACGGTGTACGGCAAGGGCGCCCAGACCCGCGGCCTGATCGACATCCGCGACACCGTGGAGTGCATCCGGCTGGCCGTGGAGAACCCGGCCGACGCGGGCGAGTTCCGCGTCTTCAACCAGATGACCGAGAGCATGTCGGTCGCCGCGATCGCCGACCTCGTCGCCGAGCGGTTCCCCGGCCCGGTGCAGATCGAGCAGCTGGAGAACCCGCGGACCGAGGCCCCGGAGCACTACTACAACGTGCAGCACACCGGGCTGGTCGGCCTCGGCCTGGACCCGCACCTGCTGTCGGACACGCTCATCGAGTCGATGTTCGACATCGTCGGGGCCAACAAGCACCGGGTGAACATGGACAAGCTGCGCCCGACCGTCCGCTGGCGCGGCGCGCTCAAGAGCTGAGCCGTGCCGGGGCGGGCTCCCCTCGCGGGGGAGGGGAGCCCGCCCCGGTCACGTCTTCAGCCGGGCAGCTTGTCGAGAAAACCGTGCACCTTCGCGATCCGGCCGTCTTCCAGCTCGACGACGTCGAAGCCGATCGCGACCGGCTCGGCACCGGGCGTGCCGAGGTGCCACTGGAACCGGGCGAGGTCGTGGTGGGCGTCGGGCTCGGCGGGCAGGCTGAAGGTCAGCCCGCCGAACTGCGCCTGCGCCCCGGCCACGAACCGGTCGATCCCGTCGTGCCCGGCGACCGAGCCGAGCGGGTCGGTGTACCCGGCCCCCTCGGTGAAGACGTCGGCCACGAGCGCCCGCCGCTGGCCGGCGTCGGTCTCGTTCCAGACGGCGATGTACTGCTCCACAATGGTCCGGACGTCGGTCATGGTTCGCTCCTTCGGTTGGGGGACAACGGGTTGTCGCCGTCCCTCGCTGAGCGCAACTCTGGCGCCCGGGCGGCGGCGCGTCGATTACGCGCGAGGTAATGCCGCGGCGGCGGATCTGCGCACTGCGCGCGGCGAACCGCATGCCGAGCCCAAGTAGTGCCGTCGTCCGGTCCCATTACCCCCGAAGTAATGGCAGCGCTCCCGTGATCGTCGTAGCGTCGCCCGGGTGACGACTTCGGTGCGGGTGGCCGCGCGGCAGCGGCCGGTGGGTGAGCTCCTGCGGGAATGGCGCGACCGGCGCCGGATCAGCCAGCTCGACCTGGCGATCTCCGCCGACATCTCCACCCGCCACCTCAGCTTCGTGGAGACCGGGCGGTCCAAGCCGAGCCGGGACATGGTGCTGCGGCTCGGCGAGCACCTCGACGTCCCGCTGCGGGACCGGAACCGGCTGCTGCTCGCCGCCGGGTACGCGCCCGCCTACACCGAGAGCGCGCTGGGGGATCCCGAGATGTCCGCCGTCCGCCAGGCCGTGCGGCAGCTGCTCACCGGGCACGAGCCGTACCCGGCCGCCGTCGTCGACCGGAACTGGGACCTCGTCGACGCCAACGCCGCCACCGGCCTGTTCGTCGGCGGCCTGGCGCCCGAGCTGACCACCAACGTGCTCCGCGCGACCCTGCACCCGGACGGCATGGCGCCGCACATCCTCAACCTGGGGGAGTGGCGCGCCCACCTGCTCGGCCGGCTGCGCCGTCAGGTCGGCCAGACCGCCGACGCCGGCCTCGCCGACCTGCTGGCCGAGCTGCGCGCCTACCCGTGCGACCAGCCGGTTCCCGAGGTGGAGGTCCCCGGACCCGGTGACATCTTCGTGCCGCTGAAGTTCCGCCACGAGGGCACCGACCTGACGTTCTTCAGCACGGTGTCGACGTTCGGCACGCCCCTCGACGTCACCGTGGCGGAGCTGGTCATCGAGTCGTTCTTCCCGGCGGATCCGGCGACGGCCGCGTACCTGCGCGAGCGGACCGCCCTGGTGGAATGATGGTCTCCGGCAGCCCTGCGCAGCATCCGAAGTGAGGATCACCGGTTGATGGCCGTTCCGCCTTCGCTAGCCCTGTCCGACGGAGTCCGCATCCCCCAGCTGCTGTTCGGCGTCGGCGGCCTGACCGCCGCCGAGACCGGCCGCGCCGTCCGCATCGCCCTCGACACCGGTTACCGCGGCATCGACACGTCGCCGGGCACCGAGGAGGCGCTGGGCGCGGTCCTCGCCGCGTCGGAGGTCCCGCGCGACGAGGTGTTCGTCAGCGTCAAGATGCCCGTCCAGGGCTACGACGCCGCCCGCCGCGCGGCCGACCAGGTGCTGGCCGGGCTGCAGGCCGAGCGGGTCGACCTGGTCCTGGTGGACGGCACCAACGGCGCGTTCACCGACACCTGGCGCGCGCTGTCCCGGATGCGGGGCGACGGCCGCGCCCGCGCGATCGGCGTCGCCGGGTTCAGCGCGGCCGAGCTGCGCCGCCTGATCGACTCCACCGGCACCGTCCCGGCGCTCAACCTGGTCGAGCTGCACCCGTGGCTGCAGCAGCTCCCGCTGCGCGAGTTCCACGACGCGCACGGCATCCTGACCGGCGCGTCGAGCCCGGCCGCGAACGGCGCGCTCCTGTCCAACGAGACCGTCACCGCGCTGGCGGCCAAGTACGGCAAGACCCCGGCCCAGATCGTGCTGCGGTGGCACCTGCAGAACGGCACGGTCGCGGTGGCGGCGTCGGCCACCACGACCCGGACCCGCGAGAACTTCGGGGTGTTCGACTTCGAGCTGGCCGACGACGACCTGGCCGTGCTGTCCGAGCTCGACAACGGCACGCGGGTCGGCCCGTCCTGAGCCTCAGGCGGCCTTGATCCCCGCGGCGGTGAAGTCGGCCTGCTGGGCCGGCTGCTCCAGGTACTCGCGGAAGGTCTGCGCGGCGCGCAGCACGGTGTCGTCGATGCCCGGCCCGGTCAGCCCGATGAACGGGTAGTCGGCCGACCGCGCGGTGGCGACCGACTGGGCGGGCGAGCCGATCAGCTCGGGCTTCTTGGTGGTGAGCTCGCTGACCCAGTACGTCGACTCGGGCAGCCACGCGGCGGGAAGCCCGCCGATCGCGTTGATGTTGGCCCGGCCGACCAGCGCGTCGAGCACCTGCGCCGAAGGCTTGGCCTCGATCGTCACGTGCACGCACTGGCCGTGCACCACGGTCGCCGCCTGGTTCCAGCGGTTGGCCGCGGCGTCCAGGGGCTTCTGCACGCTCGGGGTGACGATCACACGCATCTGCGACGTGCCGCCGGAGCAGCTGGCGGCCTGGGCCTCGGCGCGGCTGTTGAGCTCGCTGTCGGCCCAGTTCCAGCCGACGATGCCGAGCCCGATGAGCGCGGCGAGCACGACACAGGCGATCGGCCAGCCGGCGATCTTGCGGCGCGGGGCCTTCTTGCCGACGATGCGGTGGGAACCGGTCGCCTCGCCCTTGCCGAGCGTCCGGTGGGAGCCGGTCTCTTCGCTCTTCCCGGCGACCCGGTGGGAGCCGGTGTCCTCGCTCTTGCCGGCCACGCGGTGGGAGCCCGTGTCGTCGCCGCGGCCGGTCGCGTGCAGGACGGTGGTCTCTTCGAGGTCGCTGATGGCGCGCTGGGAACCGGAGTCTTCGCCGCGGCGGCGGGGCCCGGTGCCCTCGCCGCGCCCGGGAGCCCGGCGCGAACCGGGGGTGTCCTTCCGGCCGGCTCGGCGGGAACCGGTGCTTTCGCTCTTGCCGGAAGAGGGGAAGGCCCCGGTGGAACCGCCCCGGCCGGGCGTGCGGAACGAGCCGGTGGATTCGCCGCGGACGGGAGTCCCGGACGGGTCGGGGGAGTCACCGCGGGCGGGAGCGCGGAACGAACCGGTGGACTTGCCGCGGGCGGGGGCGTCGAAAGAGCCGGTCGAGTCGTCGCGGGCGGGGGTGCCGCCGGCCTTGCCCCGGGTGAGGGCGCGGAAAGTGCCGCTGGCCTCGCCTCGCCCGGGAGTCCCCGTGCTGCGGGCCCCGGTGTCGAACGAGCCGGTGGATTCGCCGCCGGCGGGGGTACCGGACTTGCCTCGGGTGGCGGCGCGGAAGGTCCCGCTGGCTTCGCCGCGAGCGCCGGTGCGGGAGGAATCGGTGGTTTCGCCGCGGGCCGGCGCAGCGGGTGAGTCGGCGGACTTGCCTCGGGTGGCGGCCCGGAAAGTGCCGCTGGCTTCGCCACGGGCCGGGGCACCGGGCGAGTCGCTGGACTTGCCTCGGGTGGCGGCGCGGAACGTACCGCTGGCTTCGCCACGGGCGGCCGCGCCGGAGGGGTCGGTGGCTTCGCCGCGGGCCGGGGCGCCGGGTGAGTCGGCGGACTTGCCTCGGGTGGCGGCGCGGAACGTGCCGCTGGCTTCGCCACGGGCGGGCGCGCCGGAGGAGTCGGTGGCTTCGCCGCGGGCCGGGATGCCGGACTTGCCCCGGGTGGCGGCGCGGAACGTGCCGCTCGCTTCACCGGGGGCCGGCGTGCCGGGGGTGGCGGGAGATTCGCCACGGGTGGCGGCGCGGAAGGTTCCGCTGGCTTCGCCACGGCGGGAAGTCCGGTGTGGACCGGTGCCTTCGGACTGACCGAAAGCCTGGAAGGCCCCGCTCGTGTCACCGCGGCCGGGAGCGTGCGGGTCGGAGATGCGCGGGCCGGTGTTTTCGGGCTGGCTGAACGCTTCGAAGGCACCACTGGTTTCGCTGCGGCCCGGGGTCCGGTGTGGACCGGGGGCTTCACCCTGGCCGAAGGCCTGGAAGGAACCGCTCACGTCACCGCGGCGGCGGGCCTCTTCGCCGGGGCCGAAGGCCTGGAAGGCACCGTGGGGCTCACTCGGGCGGGCGGGCTGATGGGATCCGGTGGACTCGCCCGGGCGCGGTCGCCGCGGGGTGGCGGGCCTGCCCTCACCGGGGACGCGCTGCGTCCCGGTGCGGTCCAGAGGGTGCGGCACCGGCTCGTCCTCCCGGGCGTGTCGCCCCATCGTCGTCCTTTCGAGGGTGAGCGCATGTCAAGCACGCGCAGCTATGCAATGAAACCGTTATCACCCTAACAGGTGATCAGCGGCCCCGGAATAATCTGACTCACAGTCGTGTTGCCGGTGCTCTCCTCACTCGGCTGGGCTGACCAGGCGATGGCAATGCGCGATCAGCCGAGCACGCAACGGCGTCGCCCGGCGGGCGAAACCGGCCTGCGCGCGGGCGTATTCGGCCCGGCCCTCCGGTGTCTCGATCCGCACCGGCGGGTAGCCGAGGTCCGCCAGGTCGTACGGGCTCGCCCGCATGTCCAGCTCACGAATCTCGGCGGCGAGCTCGAAACAGTCGGCGACGAGCTCCGCCGGCACGAACGGATCGAGCTTGTAGGCCCATTTGAACAGGTCCATGTTCGCGTGCAGGCACCCCGGCTGCTCGAGGGTGACCTGCGTCGCCCGCGTCGGCTCCAGCGCGTTGCGCGGCCGCGCGGGCGGGGTGAAGAACCGGAACGCGTCGAAGTGCCCGCACCTGATCTCCAGCGACTCCACCACCGTGTCGGTGCCCGCGGACCCGAGGCGCAGCGGAACCTGGTCGTGGCGCACCGAATCCGCGGGCTCGCGGTAGACCATCGCCCACTCGTGCAGCCCGAAACAGCTCAGCCGGGGGGCGCGCGACGCCGTCGCGCTCAGCAGGCCGAGCACGAACTCGGCCGTCTTCGCCTTGCGCCCGGTGAAGCCCGCCGGGTCGAGGACGACGCCGTCCGCCGTCTCGACGTACCCCTTCCGGTCGAGGAAGCGCCGCGCCGCGGGCCCGGCGAGCGCGACGCCCGGCCCCGGCTGCCAGCGTTCGAGGTGACCCGGCCGGTGCGAGTAGTAGGTGAACAGGAAGTCCAGCACCGGGTGCTTCTCGCCCCGGGACCGGCGCTCCTGGTGCGGGACGGTCCACCGGCGCACCCGCTGGGCGTGCGCCGCCTCCCGGGCCAGCCAGTCCGGTTCGGCGAGCACGTCGACGCCGGTCATGCGCCCACGTGGGTGCCGTCGCGCACGGTGCCCACGTACTCCTCGACGAGGTCCTCGAGCGCGACGACGCCCACGGCGTTCCCGGTGAGGTCGAGGGCCCGTGCCAGGTGGCTGCCCTCCTTGCGCATCGCCGAAAGCGCCACGTCCAGCCGGGCGTCGGCCCGCAGCTCGGTCAGCGCCCGCGTCTTCGAGGCGGGCACGACCGTCGCCGGGTCCTCGCCGGCCAGGTCGAGGACGTCCTTCACGTGGATGTAGCCGGTCAGCCGCCCGTCGTCGGTGCACACCGGGAACCGCGAAAACCCGGTGGAGGAGACGGCCCGCTCCACGTCGCCGAGCGTCGGCCCGCACGGCAGCGTCGTCAGATCCGCCGTCGGCACCAGCACGTCGGACACGGTCTTCTGCACCGAGGACAGCGTCTGCGTGAGCCGCCGGTGCTCGGACTGGTCGATCAGGCCCTCCCGGCGCGACTCGCTGAGCAGCTCGGCCAGCTCGTCGGACGTGTAGGCCGTCTCCAGCTCGTCCTTCGGCTCGACCTTCACCGCGCGCAGCAGCGAGTTCGCGACGAAGTTCAGCAGCCAGATGAACGGGTTCGCGATCTTCACCCAGCCGACGTGCACCGGCACCAGCCACAGCGCGAGCTTCTCCGGCTCGGCGATGGCGAGGTTCTTCGGGACCATCTCGCCGATCAGCACGTGCAGCACGGTGATGAAGGCCAGCGCGATCGCGAACGAAATCGGGTGCAGCAGCCCTTCCGGCAGCCCCAGCAGGTCGAAGAACGCCGAGAGCCGGTGCGCGACGGCGGGTTCGCCGAGACGCCCGAGCAGCAGCGAGCAGATGGTGATGCCCAGCTGCGCGCCGGCCAGCATCAGCGAGACGTGCTTGCTCGCGTTGATCACGATCTTCGCGCGGGTCTTGCCCTGTTCCAGCAGCGCTTCCAGCCTGTCGCGCCGGGACGAGATGAGCGTGAACTCCGCGCCCACGAAGAAGGCGTTGAGCAGCAGCAGGAGCACCACGAGGGCGATGTTCAGCCAGTCGCTCACGAGGCCACCTCCTGTTCGGCCGGTTCCTCGGTGCGGACCGGGGCCACCTCGACCTCGGCGACGCGGAGCTTGTCCATCGTGGTGACGGTGAGCCGCCAGCCGTCGACCTCGGCGGCGTCCCCTTCGGCGGGGATCTTGCCCAGCCGTTCGAGGATCAGGCCGGCGATGGTCTCGTAGTCGCCGTCCGGCATCCGGAACCCGGTGACGTCGGTGACCTCGTCCGGGCGCAGCTGCCCGGACACCAGCCAGCTGTCGGTGCCGACCTGCTGCGACGCCGGCGCTTCCCGGTCGTCGTGCTCGTCGCGGACGTCGCCGATGATCTCCTCGACCACGTCCTCGAGCGTCACCAGCCCGGCGGTGCCGCCGTACTCGTCGACGACGATCGCCAGCTGGAACCGCGAGTCGCGCAGGCGGTTGAGCAGGTCGTCGCCGGGCAGGGACTCGGGCACGGTCGGCACCGGCCGCATGACCGACCCGATCGGGACCTTCGCCCGGTCGGCGGCGGGCACGGCGAAGGCCTGCTTCACGTGCACCGCGCCGCGGACGTCGTCGAGGTCCTCGGCGTGCACCGGGAACCGCGAGAACCCGGTGCGGTTCGAGATGGCGATGAGGTCCTCGATGGTGTCGTCCACCTCGAGCGCCTCCAGCTGCACGCGCGGGGTCATCAGCTCCTCCGCCGTGCGCTCGCCGAACCGCAGGGAGCGGTCCAGCAGCTCCGCGGTGGACGTGTCGAGCGTGCCGCTCTCGGCGCTGGACCGCACGATCGAGCCCAGTTCCTGCGGTGACCGCGCCGACCGCAGTTCCTCCTGCGGCTCGACACCGAACTTGCGCACCAGGAAGTTCGCGCTGTTGTTCATCAGCGTGATGAGCCAGCGGAACAGCAGGGAGAACCGCGAGTGGTAGCCGGTGACCGCGCGGGCGGTCGGCAGCGGCCGGGCGATCGCGAGGTTCTTCGGCACCATCTCGCCGAGGATCATCGACAGCGAGGTGGCGATGACCAGGGCGAGCACGATCGACGCGCCGCTCGCGAACGCCGTCGGCAGGCCGATGCCGGTCAGCAGCGGCCGGACCAGCTCGCCGATCAGCGGCTCGGCCAGGTAACCGGTGATGAGCGTGGTGAGGGTGATCGCGACCTGGGCGCCGGAGAGCTGGAACGAGAGCGTCCGGTGGGCTTTCTGGACGGTCAGGGAGCGGCGGTCGCCGACCTGGCGGACGTTGGCGTCCACCGTGCTGCGTTCCAGCGCGGTCAGGGAGAACTCGGCCGCGACGGCGAGACCGGTGCCGACCGTCAGCAGCACGAAGACGAGGACGCCGAGCACGGCGAAGAGGATCTGCATCATTCCGCACCCGCCGTGGTGGCGGTGGGCGAACCTATCGGACAGCCGGGTCGGTCACCCGGCCCGGTACTGTCACCGGGTGACTGCGCTGCGCGCACGAAACGGTCACTCCTAGCGGGAAATCGGCGTGTACTGCGGATATGCGGACAATCTTAACGTGTCGGGTGGGCCGGGCGCCGGGATACCGGTGTGTCGGCGCGCTCACCTCGCCGGGTGATCCCGGTTGTTTCAGTGCGGCCGGCGCCCGAGCAGGGCGACGAGGCGGGGCGGGGGGCCGGCCCCCCCCCCCCCCCCCCCCCCCCGCGCGCCCCCGCCCCCCCCCCCCCCCCCCGCCCCC
>NZ_JBICSQ010000103.1:0-13188 GCF_043197175.1 Amycolatopsis sp. NPDC049252 | reverse complement strand
GGCGAGCGGGGGGGGTTCGCGGGTGTGTGTCTGGGCGGCGGGCGCGCGCGCTGGGCGCGGGGGGGGGCGGGGGGGCCGCCCCCCCGCCCGACCGCGACCGGCGGGTCGAACAGGCCGAGGCCCTGCCAGTCGTCCACCCACGGGCGCACGACGTCGATCAGCCGTTCGGCCAGCGGCTCGGTGACGGGGCTGGGCAGGCTGAGCGCGGTGGCGAGGTCCCAGCTGTGCACGGCGGCGTCGACGGTCATCTGCCAGCCGTACTCGCGGGCAGGGACCAGGCCATGGGAAAGGTGCACGGCGCGTTCGAGCACGCCGTCGTCGAGGAAGGCTTCCCGCGCGGCTTCGGCGGCCGTGTCCCAGGCTTCGGCCGGGTGGTCGCCGAGGACGTCGCCGTCGAAGCGGTCGCCCACGTCGTCGAGAGTGGCGCCGGCGAGCAGCGAAGGCGCCCAGAGCTGCTCGGCGACGAGGTGGTTCACGAGGTCGCGGACGGTCCACTTCGTACACGGCGTCCGGTGGTCCCAGTCGCCGGCCCCGGCGGCGTGCACCGCGTCGCCGAACGCCCGGATGGCCTGGCCGTGCGCCTCGAGGAGATCCACGCGGGCCATTGGAACACGGCGGCTCAGGCGGTGCCGGGCCGGTGCCGCCGCACGGTCTCCTCGACGAGGTCGAGCACCGGGCCGAGGCCGGCGCCCGGCAGGCCCATCGCCAGGTGCGAGACCAGTCCTTCGAGGACCAGTTCGAGGAACGCGGTGAGGACGTCGACGTCGACGTCGTCGCGCAGGTTCCCGGCCTCCCGCTGGCGCAGCAGCCGCAGCCGGGTCGCGGTGGTCAGCTGCTCGGAGCGCTCGGCCCAGCGGCCGCGGAACTCCGGGTCGGTACGCAGCCGCCGCGAGACCTCGAGGCGGGTGCCGAGCCAGTCGGCGGGGTGCTCGCCGTCCCCGGCCAACAGGTCGCGCATGACCTGGACGAGGCCTTGCTCGGCGACGACGTCGGCCATCCGGATGGCGTCGTCCTCGGCGAGGGCGAGAAAGAGCGACTCCTTGTCGCGGAAGTGGTGGAAGATGGCGCCGCGGGACAGACCGGTGGCTTCCTCGAGCCGCCGAACTGTGGCACCTTCGTAGCCGTAGCGCGCGAAGCACACCCGCGAGCCGTCGAGGATCTGGCGCCGTCTTGCGTCGAGGTGATCCTGGCTTACGCGTGGCATCCTCGAATCCTGACATCGCGGACCCGGATCTCGCAATCCGTACGTACGTCTTGTGACCCGGAGTCGCCGGGAACCGCCCGGAAGTCCCCATCGTCTGAAGCTTGCGCCGATTCGCTGACACGGAGTGAGACGGTTGGCTAGTCTTTGCACCATCACGGTGGGTGAACTGAGGGGCAGGTGCGAGTCGTGATCATCGGCGAAGCCGGACAGGCGGCGCAGGCGCTCTGGGGCGACGCGTTCGAGAACTCGGCTCCCGTCTACGGCGGCGGGGGACAGGGCGGCCAGTTCAAGATGGACCCCGAGGAACTCAACGCCGTGATCGGCCAGTGGGAGGACGTCCTCGACAAGATCGTCGACGACGGCTCCAAGATCAACAGCCTGCGATTCGGCACCGGGTTGGCTCCGGGACAGGATCCGGTCAGCGGCAGCTACGCGTCGACGACGGGCGAGTCGATCGCC
The DNA here is from genome assembly GCF_043197175.1 of Amycolatopsis sp. NPDC049252. Taxonomy (NCBI): domain Bacteria; kingdom Bacillati; phylum Actinomycetota; class Actinomycetes; order Pseudonocardiales; family Pseudonocardiaceae; genus Amycolatopsis; species Amycolatopsis sp. NPDC049252. Next base: position 11,525 of record NZ_JBICSQ010000103.1, on the reverse strand, counting down.
GCCCTTCAGCGCCAGAACGACTCCATGCGCAAGTACGCGCAGGAGTACATCAAGAAGCTGAAGGAAGCGCAGTCGAAGACCGTTGTCACCGACCAGGATCTGTCGAGCACCTTCAAGGTTTAGGGTGAGCTGAACTTGTTCCGAAGCAAACTCAAGGTCCTCGGTGTAGTGCTGCTCGTTTCGGCCGGATTCACGGCTGCCTGCACCTCGACGACCGGGGGCGCGGCATCGCCGGCACCGTCTGCTTCCGCGCCGACGGGCGCGTCGACGCCGGATCCGGAAGTGCCCAAGGTGACTGGGTCGCCGCTCGACGCCGGCAAGTACGTCGCCGAAACCTGCTCGATCGTCCCCCAAGACGTGCTGGCCTCATTGCGGTACACCGACGCGGGGGAATACCAACCGCAGGGCAACACCCCGACCACTCAGGCGGGTCCATCGTGCCTGTGGAAGCTGCGGGGCGAGGGTATCGGCTTGTCGGTCATCCTCGGCACCGGGAACCGTGACCGGGGCGCCGGCGGTTTGGCGGGCGCCTACGCCGCATACCGCCAGGGTGTGATCACCAGGTTCCTGGAGCGCGCTCCGGACGTAGAGGGTTACCCGGCGATCTACGTGGATGTCCAGGACGAGCGCTCGATGGGCTCCTGCGGTCTCGACGTCGGCATCGCCGACGACCTGGCCTTCGACGTGTACGCCCAGGGGTACCAGGGACAGGACGACTCGTGTGCGGCCGCCAACCAGGTCGCGGCGAGCATCATCAAGACACTCAAGGGGGCTTGACGGGTGGACGGCAAGCAGATCTTCGACAACTTCACACAAGGTGACACCACCGGGCTGCAGCAGACGGCGCAGATCGTCCGCGAGCTGTCCGACGCGTACATGGAGCACGGTGCGAGCATCAAAGCCCTCCAGGCCCGCATGGTGAATTCGTGGAGCGGTCCCGCCGCGGACGCCGCCAACTCGGGCGCGGGACCGATGGAACGGGCATTCCACGACAGCTCGGCGCCCCTGGACGCGACCACGAATTCCGTCAAGACCCAAGCCGCTGCTTTCGAGGACTCGAGCTACACGGTCGTCGAGGTGCCGCCGAAGCCGGACAAGCCCAGCCCCTGGAGCGTCGGTCTGAAGGCCGCCATCCCGATCGCCGGGCCGTTCATGGCCAAGGACGACATCGACAACTACCAAGAGGGCATAGCTAAGTACAACGCGGCGAACGAGACCAACGTCCGCGTCATGGACCAGTACAGCAGCGCGACCGACAGCACCCGATCCGCCTTGCCCACCGAGTACGGCGTCCTGCAGGCCGACGGCGCCGCGATCTCCGTGAAAACCCCGGCGGGGCCGCCGCCGGTCGGGCCGCCGCCCCTTACTCCTCCCGCGAACGGGCGGCCTCCCGGCAACGGGACCGATGACGACCACACCTCGACCACCAGTGTCGACACCACTCACACCGGCGGCCCCGACAAGCCCGGCGGTACCGGGGGAACGGGTGGCACCGGAGGAACCGGTGGCACTGGGGGTACCGGTGGCACCGGGGGAACGGGTGGCACGGGCGGGACTGGTGGCACGGGAGGAACCGGCGGCACCGACACCACCCACACGACCGGCACCGGCACGACGGGCACCACCGGCACCAACCTGCCCGGCCGCCTTCCCGCGGGTCAGCAGACCGGCGACCGGCCCGGCAAGACGCCGCCCGGGACCGGGGGCGTCGACTTCTACCCGACCGGCACCGGGGGCGGGGGCGGCGGACAGAACTACTCCACCACCTTCGGCGAACCCGGCGGCACGGGCACCGGCAGCGGTCCCGGTGGGCGTGGCCCGTCCAGCGGCACGGCCGGTGGACGGCTTCTCGACTCCAACGGCCGACCGATCGGCGGCAGTGGCGCCGGCGGCACCGGCAGCGGATCCGGTGCCGCGGGGGAGCGTGGGCTCGGCGGCGGGCGCGGGTCCGGCATGGGCAGCCTCGGCAACGCCGCCGCCGCGGAGGCCGCGGCCGCTCGGTCGGCCGGCGGCAGGGCCGGGCAGGCCGGCGGGCCGATGGGTGCCGGCGGGCGGCGTGGCGAGGGTGAGGAAGACGATGAACACCAGCGGCCGGACTACCTGATCGAGGCGGACCCGGACGCCATCTTCGGGACCGACCAGCGGACCAGTCCGCCGGTCATCGGCGAGTAGAGCGACTAGGCGGGTGGACGTGGTTACAGGCCGGGTGGATGTTCCGGTCGAGGCGCTGGCCGCACTGGCCGAGCGCGAGCAGGTCGGCCAGCTGCACATCACCCTGCGCCCGGAGCCGCTGTGGCTGTCGGACGAGGAGCGCGACGAGGCCGGCAAGCGGATCGACGACGCGCTGGCGGAGGCCGGGCTGGTCGACCGGCGCGGGCGGGCTTCCGTCGACTTCCTCGACTGGCTGCCGCTGCTGGCGGCCCCGGCGCGGGAGTGTTACGGCTGGGTCGGCACCGGCGGCCAGACCTACGGCGTGCTCGCCGCGGCGAAGGGGCTTCAGGCGATCCTGGCCGTCTCCGACGGGACGCACGTCGGGGTGCAGGAGATCGACCGCAACCGGCTCGCCGAGTCGCTCGTCGAGCAGCTGCCGCCGGTCGGGCCCGGCGGCGGCAACCCGCGCACGGTCCGGGTGGCGGACCTGGCCGAGGCCGCCCGCCGTGGTTCCGACGCCTACCCGCTGCCGCCGGCGATCGCCGACGTGGTCAGCCTCGTGCAGCGGCCGGTCACCGGCAGCGGGGAGCTCTACGTCGGACGCCGGGACGACGTCGGCCGCCACACCTGCCTGCGGCAGCCGCTGCACTACGCCGACACCGACTGGGGCCGCTACCTCAGCTACACCTCCGGCGCGGGCGAAGACGAGGTCATCCACATCGGCCCGGCGGGCCCGCGGGAGCTGGCGGACACCCTCGACGAGCTGGCCGGCTCGCTCGACTGAGCCGAAAAGCCAAGGCGTCGCGATCGCAACGCCGCTAATGTGACAGCGCTGTTGTATTCCGCTGGGAAGGACGCGCTGATGGCTGGGCTGTACCCCGCGATCGAACCGTACGAGCACGGCATGCTCGACGTCGGCGACGGACACGAGATCTACTGGGAGACCTGCGGGAACCCGGACGGCAAGCCCGCGCTGGTCGTGCACGGCGGCCCGGGCTCGGGCTGCTCGGCCAACATTCGTCGGTACTTCGACCCGGCGAAGTACCGGGTCGTGCTCGTCGACCAGCGCGGCTGCGGCCGCAGCACCCCGCACGCCGGGGCACCGGCCGCCGACCTGTCCGCCAACACCACCGACCACCTCGTCGCCGACTTCGAACTGCTCCGGACGCGGCTCGGCATCGAAAAATGGCTGCTGTTCGGCGGTTCGTGGGGGTGCGTGCTCAGCCTGACGTACGCGCTGCGCCACACCGACCGGGTCAGTGAAATGGTCCTGATGGGCCTGGCGACCGACCGCTTCCTCGAGATCGAGATGCTCGTCCGCGGCCTCGGCGCGTACTTCCCGGCGGGCTTCGCGAAGTTCCGCGAGGGTGTTCCGGAAGCCGAACGCGACGGAGACCTCTCCGCTGCCTACAACCGGCTCCTGCTGGACCCGGACCCCGCGGTCCACCACCAGGCCGCGGCCGGCTGGTGCGCCTGGGAAGACGCCATGCTGCCCGGCGTCCCGCCGCACGACGTGTTCGAAGACCCGGCCTACCGGCTCTGCTTCGCGCGGCTGGTCACGCACTACTTCAGCAACCGGGCGTTCCTGCCCGACGGCGAGATCCTGCGCAACATCGGCAAGCTCGCGGACATCCCCGCCGTACTCGCCCAGGGTGTGCTGGACACCGCCAACATCGTCGGCACCCCGTGGCTGCTGCACCACGGCTGGCCGGGCAGCGAACTGGTCATGCTCGACGACGTCGGGCACTCGACCGGGGACGCCTCGATGCAGGACGTCCTGGTCGGGGCCACCGACCGGTTCGCCGGCTGAGGGCTCCGTGCGGCGCCTCCCCGGCGAGGCGCCGCACGGACTCCCGGCTCACGGGATGAGCAGCGCCGGCTCACCCTCGGGGGCGAGCGCCGCTTCGGCGCGCGCGGCCCGATTCGTCTCCGCCAGCTTCAGGCCGGTGACCCGCAGCGGGATCCGGTCCATCTTCCAGTCGGCCAGCAGCAGCGCGACCTTGGCCTGCATCTCGGTGCGCAGCCGCAGGAACGAGTCGGCCGGGTCGGCGCCGACCTCGCCCAGCAGCAGCCACCACGCCCAGGCCGCGGCACCGGCGTTGGCGACGAAGTCCGGCACGACGGCGACACCGCGCGCCGAGAGCGCCGCTTCGGCCTCCGGTGTCGTCGCCGCGTTGGCCGCCTCGATGACGACCTTCGCCTTGACCAGGTTCTCGTTGTCGGGCCGCAGCGCGTAGGAGATCGCCGCCGGCACGAAGATGTCCGCGTCGGTGGAGACGACGGCGTCCCGCGGGAGCACCTTGATCCCGGACGGCAGCCGCTTGCGGTCCACCTCGCCGAACCGGTCGCGCAGGTCGAGCAGCGCGGGGATGTCGAGGCCTTCGGGGGCGTAGAGCGTGCCCGCGGCGTCGGCGACCGCGACCACCTTCATCCCCGCTTCGTGCAGGTAGAAGGCCGCGCCGCCGCCCATGGTGCCGATGCCCTGGATCGCCACGGTCGTCTCGCGCACGTTCCAGTCCCACGCCGACGCGACGCCGAGGCACGCCTGCGCCACGCCGTACCCGCCGACGACGTCGCCGAGCAGCAGGCCGCCGGGCACCGGGGCGTTGAGGCCGGCCTGGACCCGGCGCAGGGTGCGCTCCGGATCGGCCGACCGGCCGATCGCGGCGTGGTACGACTGCTCCAGCCCGAGGTCGGCGAACACCGCGTCGATCAGGTGCTGCGGGACGCCGAGGTCCTCCGCGGTCACCCAGTGGGCGTCCAGCCAGGGCCGGAGGAACGAACAGAAGCGCGTCAGTACGCCGAAGGCGCGCGGGTCCTTCGGGTCGAAGTCGATGCCGCCCTTCGCGCCGCCGACCGGCAGGTTGAAGGTCGCAGTTTTGTTGGCCATGCCCCGGGCGAGGTCTTCGACCTCGCTCATGGTGCAGCCTGCCCGCATGCGGGTGCCACCGGTGGCGACGCCGGAGACCAGGCTGTGCACGACGAGGTAGCCGTTCGCGCCGGTGACGGGGTCGGTCCACGAGAGCCGCATCAGCGGCTCGGCGTTGCGGGGGGTCATCAGGGCCACTACCTCCGGGGGAGTCGGGGCGGCCTCGTGACCGCCAGCACGAGCGTGCGCCCCCGGTGGCGTTCGCGTCCATTTAACGCTGCTGCACGATCTCGTTTAGGTTTGGTGCATGGAGCTTTCGTTGCATCGGCTGAAGATGCTCCGCGAGCTGCACCGCCGGGGCACCGTCACCGCCGCCGCGGCGGCCCTGCACTACACCGCGTCGGCGGTGTCGCAGCAGCTCGCGCAGCTGGAACGGGACGTCGGGGCCAAGCTGTTCGAACGGCTGGGCCGCCGGGTCCAGCTCACCGAACTGGGCAAACTGCTCACCGAGCACGCCGAGGAGATTCTCGGCTCGGTCGAGCGGGCCACGCTCGCGCTGGAGGAGGCGCAGGACGCGCGGACCGTCCGGCTGGTCGCCGGCGTCTGGGCGTCGGTGGCCTCCGGCCTGCTGCCGACGGCGCTGAACACGCTGGCCGGTGCGCACCCGGGCATCGAGGTCCGGACCCGGGAACTGGCCCCGGAGGACACCGCCGAGGCGGTCCGGGACGGCGTGCTCGACCTGTCCTTCGTCATCGACTACTCCGACGCGCCGATGCCCTGGGACGCCGGCCTGGAGCGGGCCGTCGTGGCCGTCGAACGGCTGCACGCGGCGGTGCCGCGCGGCGCGGTGCCCTCGGGCTCGGCCTCGCTCGACGACCTCGCCGAGCACCCGTGGATCCTGGCCAGCCCGAAGTCGCACTTCGGCCGGGCGATGCGCACGGCGTGCCGGCGCCACGGGTTCGCCCCGAAGATCAACCACGAGGTCGAGGAGCAGTCCACGGCGATGGCCATGGTCGGTGCCGGGCTCGGCATCACCCTCGTCTCCGACCTGGGCCTGCGCCTGCTGCGCCCGCCCGGGATCGACGTCGTCACGCTCACCACGCCGCTGCTGCGGACGGTGTCGATCGCCTACCGCCGGACCGCGTTCCGGCGGCCCGCGTTGCACCTGGTGATCGAGGCCGTCCGGGCCTCGGCGGCCGAACTGGGGCTGGGCACGGAATCCGCTTTGCCCTGATCCGGAGCTTCTTACGGAGTGGTGACCCCGTCCTGAGGGTCAGGATCACCCCTGAATTTGTCGTACCCCGCGTGTAGCGTCCGAAGTCGAGAACGTTCCATCACACGGGACAGGATTGACATGACAGAAGCGGCTGAAGTGTCTACGGCGCACGAGTTTCCCGAGAAGTCGGGCAGTGCGTCGAACCGCACCGCGCGCGTCCTGGCGGACCGCGCGGCCGGGGAGGCGTACGTGGCATCGGTGTGCTTCAAGCACGGCCCGCCGCGCCTGACCGGCGTAGAGCTGGAATTCACCGTGCACCACGCCGACGACCCGGCACGACCGCTCGACCCCGACCTCCTCGCCACGGCGCTGGGCCCGCACACCCCGCGGACACTCCGCCCCGACAGCCCAGAGACCCCGCTCCCGGCCGGTTCACCAGTGAGCCTCGAGCCCGGGTGCCAGGTCGAAATCTCCGCTCATCCCCAGGCCACGCTGCGTGAACTCGACGCGGTCGTCTCGGCCGATCTCCGCCACCTGGGTGAACTCCTCGCCCGTCATGGCCTCCGGCTCGGTGAATCCGGTATCGACGCGCACCGCGCGCCGCGCCGGCTCCTGGGCACGCCGCGCTACGCGGCGATGGAACGCCGGTTCGCGCGGATCGGCCCCGGCGGCATCACGATGATGTGCAGCACCGCCGGCCTGCAGGTGTGCCTCGACGCCGGGGAGGCCGAGCACCACGCCGCCCGCTGGGCGGCCGCGCACGCCATGGGGCCGCCGCTGCTCGCCCTCTTCGCCAACTCCCGTGTCCACGCCGGGCGCGACACGGGGTACGCCTCCGCCCGCTGGCTCGCGGTGCACGACACCGAGGCGATCCGCACGCGCACGGCGGGCGTGTCGGACGACCCGGCGGCGGAGTGGGCCACGCGCATGATGGACACCCCGCTGATGGTGCTGCCCCGCGAAGACCGGCCGTGGGACGCGCCGGAGGGGCTGACGTTCGCCGACTGGATCGAGGGCCGGGGCTCGGCGGCGCTGCTGCCGAGGCCCACGTCGGCGGACCTCGACTACCACCTCAGCACCATGTTCACCCCCGTCCGCCCGCAGGGGTACCTGGAGATCCGGTACCTCGACGCGCAAGCACCCGGTGAGTGGCTGGCACCGACCGCCCTGGTCGCCGCGCTGCTCGCCCGTCCGTCCACGGTGGACAAGGTGCGCGGCCTGTGCGAGCCGGTGGCGGACCGGTGGACGAGGGCGGCGGGCCGCGGCCTCGCCGATCCGGAGCTCGCGGCCGTCGCGGCCGCGCTGGCCGACCTCGGCTGCGCCGAGCTGGGCAGCACCGGGCTGAGCGCGGAATCCGTAACCGAGATCAGCGAGAGCGTGCAGGGGCGCGCGTACCGATCGAGGAGCGAAGCATGACCACCACGGAGTCGAACGAACTGGGCGCCGAACAGCTGCGCGCCCGCGCGGCGGAGGCACTGACCCGGGCCCGGGCGCGCAGTATCGCGCTGACCGACGCGGTCGACGACGAAGACCTGATCAAGCAGCACTCCAAGCTGATGTCGCCGCTGGTCTGGGACCTGGCGCACATCGGCAGCCAGGAGGAGCTGTGGCTGGTCCGCGACGTCGGCGGCCGGGAGCCGCTGCGCCCGGACATCGACGACATCTACGACGCGTTCCAGCACTCCCGCGCCGACCGCCCGGCACTGCCGCTGCTCGGCCCGGCCGAGGCACGCAGCTACGTCCGCGAGGTGCGGGAAAAGGCGTTCGACGTGCTGGAGCGGGTGCCGCTGCAGGGGCGCCGGCTCACCGAACGGGCCTTCGCGTTCGGCATGGTGACCCAGCACGAGCAGCAGCACGACGAAACCATGCTGGCCACGCACCAGCTGCGCCAGGGCGACCCGGTGCTGCACGCGCCCGAGCCGCCGCCCGCGCGGCCGGGCGCGCTGCCCGCCGAGGTCCTGGTGCCCGGTGGCGCGTTCACCATGGGCACGTCGGCCGAGCCGTGGGCGCTGGACAACGAGCGCCCGGCGCACGAGCTGGCCGTCGACGCGTTCTGGATGGACACGACACCGGTCACTTCCGGGGCCTACGCCGAGTTCCTCGACAGCGGCGGGTACGACGACGAAGCCTGGTGGAGCCCGGAAGGCTGGGCCTACCGCACGCAGAACGGCATCACGGCCCCGCGGTTCTGGAAGCGGGAGCAGGACGGCTGGTGGCGCACGCGGTTCGGGGTCTACGAGCGGATCACGGCCGACGAGCCGGTCTTGCACGTCTCGTTCTTCGAGGCCGAGGCGTACGCGGCGTGGGCGGGGCGTCGGCTGCCGACCGAGGCCGAGTGGGAGAAGGCCGCGCGGTTCGACCCGGCCACCGGCCGGTCGCGCCGCTTCCCGTGGGGTGACGAGGAACCGGGCGCCGAGCACGCCAACCTGGGCCAGCGGCACCTGCGCCCGGCACCGGCGGGCGCGTACCCGGCCGGCGCGTCGCCCACCGGCGTGCACCAGCTGATCGGTGACGTCTGGGAGTGGACGAGCACCGACTTCCACGGCTACCCGGGCTTCGCGCCCTTCCCGTACCGGGAGTACTCCGAAGTGTTCTTCGGGCCCGAGTACAAGGTGCTGCGCGGCGGCTCGTTCGGCACCGACCCGGCGGCGATCCGGGGCACGTTCCGCAACTGGGACTACCCGATCCGGCGGCAGATCTTCGCCGGGTTCCGCACGGCCCGCGACGCGGGCCCGGGCGAGGTGGGCTAGGCGCCATGTGCAGGCACATCGCCTACCTCGGCGCGCCCGTTTCGCCCGCCGAGGCGGTTTTTCGCGCGCCCCATTCACTCCTGGTGCAGTCCTACGCCCCGGCGGACATGCGGGGCGGCGGCACGGTGAACGCCGACGGCTTCGGGCTGGGCTGGTACCTGAGCCCGGACGAGGTCCCGCTGCGGCACCGGCGCTCCACTCCACTGTGGACGGACGAGGCACTGCCGCCGCTGGCCGCGGCGGTCACCACCCACGCCTTCGTCGCCGCGGCCCGCAACGGCACCACCGGCATGCCGGTGACAGAGGCGGCCGCGGCGCCGTTCACCACGGGCCGGTGGCTGTTCAGCCACAACGGCGTCGTCCGCGGCTTCCCGGACTCGCTGGCCGAACTGGCCAAGACCCTGCCGGTCACCGAGCTGCTGACCCTGGAGGCGCCGACGGACTCGGTCGTGCTCTGGGTCCTGCTGCGGGCCCGGCTCGCGGCCGGGGAAGACCCGCTCACGGCGGTGGCCTGGCTGACCAGCGCCGTCGAGGCGGCCGCACCCGGCTCCCGGCTCAACTTCCTGCTCACCGACGGCGAAACGCTGATCGGCACCACCTGGACGCACGCACTGTCCCTGCTGGAGACCCCGGCCGGGGTGCTGCTGGCGTCCGAACCCGTCGACGGCGACCCGCGCTGGACGCCCGTCCCGGACCACCACGCCGTGCGCGCCACCGCGGCCGGCGTCGACCTGCTTCCCCTGACCCTGGAAGGCACCCTGTCATGACCGGACCCGATCTCGACCACCACCGTTCCGGCGACGCCGTCACGGACGAACTGCGCGCGGACGTCGTCGCCGGGCTCACCGCCGAGCGGAAGTGGCTGCCGCCCAAGTGGTTCTACGACGCCGCGGGCAGCGAGCTGTTCGAGAAGATCACCCAGCTGCCGGAGTACTACCCGACCCGCAGCGAACGTGAGGTGCTGGCCGCGCACGCCGGCGACGTCGCGAAGCTGACCGGCGCGCACACGCTCGTCGAGCTCGGGTCCGGGTCGAGTGAGAAGACCCGGCTGCTGCTCGACGCGCTCACCGCGCACGGCACGCTGGAGGCGTTCGTCCCGCTCGACGTCTCCGAGTCCGCGCTGGCCGACGCCGCCCGGTCGATCTCGGCGGACTACCCGGGCCTGACGGTCCGGGGCGTCGTCGGCGACTTCACCCAGCACCTGGACCTGCTGCCCGGCGGCCAGCCGCGGGTCGTGGCCTTCCTCGGCGGCACGATCGGGAACTTCCTGCCCGCCGAGCGCGCCGAGTTCCTGCGGTCGGTGCGGGAGGTCCTGGACGAAGGGGAGTGGCTCCTGCTGGGCACGGACCTGGTGAAGGACGCCGAGACGCTGGAGCGGGCGTACGACGACGCGGCCGGCGTCACGGCGGAGTTCGACATGAACGTGCTGCGGGTGATCAACGCCCGGCTCGGCGCGAACTTCGACCTCGACGAGTTCGAGCACGTCTCGCACTGGGACGCCGAGCACGAGTGGATCGAAATGCGGCTGCGCGCCCGGCACGAGCTGACCGTCGAGATCCCCGGCGCGGACCTGACCGTGCGGTTCGCCGCGGGGGAGCACATCCGGACGGAGATCTCCGCCAAGTTCCGGCCGGGCGGCGTCGAGGCCGAGCTGGCCGCGGCCGGGTTCGCCCTCGAGAAGTGGTGGACCGACTCCCAGCAGCGCTTCGGGGTGAGCCTGGCAAGATCTGTGCGTGGCTAATCCTCTCCGGGCACTGGCCCGGGCCCTCGGCACGAAGCCGTGGCTGATGCGTTCGGCCGTCGTGGTCGTCTGGGCGGACAAGAAACTGCACAAGGTGTTCGGCGGCCGGGTGAGCCTCGTGGCGCTCGCCGGGCTGCCGTCCCTGCGCCTGACGACCACCGGCCGCAAGAGCGGGCTGCCCCGCAGCACGAACCTGCTCTACTTCCCGCACGGCGACGACTTCGTGCTGACCGGGTCCAACTGGGGCCGGCCGAACAACCCGGCCTGGACCCTCAACCTGCGTGCCGACCCCAAGGCCGAGGTCGCGCTCGCGGGGCGGCCCGTCGCGGTCGTCGCCCGCGAGCTCGAAGGCGAGGAGTACGCCGCGATGTGGCGCGAGCTGCTGGAGTTCTGGCCCGGGTACGCGATGGAGCAGGAGGAGGCCGGGCGGCCGTTGCCCGTTTTCGTCCTGAACCGGGTCGCCCGATAGATTCCCACCATCCATTTGGACGGTGACGGCTTTCACCGGTTTGTGCCAGTCTCTCCCGGGTAACGCGCCGTGACACCTCGAGTGCGCGGTGAGTGCGTGACCTAGGGAGGAACGTCTTGCGGAGATCCACAAGGGGCCGGGTGCGCTCGTTCGCGCTGGTGGGGGCGCTCGTGGCGGGGATCGGGCTCGCCGGCCCGGCCGGTACCGCGGCGGCGGCGCCGGACGCGGCGGCCAAGCCCGCCGTCGTCGGGGCGACCGCGCCGGTCGCCTGGGGGACCTGCTCGGCCGACACCCTGGCCGGGGTGCCCGCGGACCAGGTGAAGCTCTAC
>NZ_JBICSQ010000102.1:0-23483 GCF_043197175.1 Amycolatopsis sp. NPDC049252 | reverse complement strand
GGTGCGCAGGCCGAAGTACCGCCCGAGCCGGCCCCACAGCGGGTTCGCCGCCCCGCCGTGGACGTCGTGCCAGTGCACCGGCCACTCCCCCGGCACCCGGGCCGCCTCGACGAAGTGGCGCGCGAACCCGTCCCGCGCCAGGGAATCCGGCCGGGTGGCCTCGATCGCCCGGGCCGCGGCGACCATCAGCGCGGTCCGGCCGACGCCGCCTTCGACGCCTCGGGTGGTGACCACTCGTCCTCCTCGCCGTCGAATCGGGTCCACGCCCGGGGCCGGTCGTGGGTGGTCGTCCGGGCGCCGTAGACGGTTTCCATGAACCGCAGGGTTTCCTCGTCGCTCCGGTGCAGCGCCGTCGTGCAGTCGGTCAGCACCGTCAGGTGGAACCCCTTCTGGAACGCCGTTCTCGCCGTCGAGTCCACGCAGACGTCGGCGTAGACCCCGGCGAAGACGAGGTGCCCGATCCGGCGGCGCCGCAGGTGCTGCCCGAAGCCGTGGGCGAAGAACGCGTCGAAACAGGCGTACTTGGTGAAGACGCGTTCGCCGGGCGCGGGCGCGACCCCGTGGAACTGCGCGCCCCACGACCCGGCCAGGCACTTCGGCGCCTTGCCCAGCACCCGGTCCCGGCGCCGCCAGCTGGGCCGCTGGTACTCGACGTCGCCGAGGAACCGCACGAAGACGACCTCGGTGCCGGCCCGCCGCGCCAGATCGACGGCCCGGCCGGCGTTCGCCGTGACGCGCTCCAGCGTCCCCGGCCGCCCGCGATAGCGAGCCGCGACGACGGGCCCGGCGCAGAAGTCGTTCTGCAGGTCCACCACGACCAGGGCCGTCTTCACGCGCCCGCCACCGAAACCCGGTCCGGGGCGGGGTCCAGCGCGTCCAGCACCTCGGCCACGACCTCGGTGGTCGTGTGCCGGCCGCCGGCGTCCGGGGTGCCGACGCCGCGGTCGCGCGCCTCGCGCAGCGCCTGCTCCATCGCGGTGATCGCGCCCGGGCAGCCCGCGTGCCGCTCCGCGATCGCCGCCGCGGCCCGCAGCGTCGCCGTCGGGTTGACCCGGCCGGTGCCCGCGAGGTCGTCGGCCGAGCCGTGCACGGTCTGGTACTCGACCAGGCCGTCGACGTCCGGGTGCAGGTGGACGTTCTCGGTGTACCGGTTCTCCTGGCGCTCGCCGCCGAACGCGGCGAGCAGGACGACGTGCATGATGTCGGCCCATTCGTTGCCGGCCACCAGCAGCGTGCGCGGCGCGAGGCCGTGCTCGACCAGGTTGCGGTTGACCGTGTCGGGCTGGCCGAGCTCGACGGCCACCCCGAGCCGCCCGGCGATCTCGGTCACCCAGGCGCCGAACGCGCCGTCGAGCAGGTGGAACTTGTACGCCAGGACGATCCGGGCCGGCCCGTCGTCCGGCCACTCCGCCCGCGCACGGCGCACCGCGAACGTGAGCACCTTCTCGGTGATCTCCTTGCTGAACACCATCGTGCGGGTCACGGTGTCCGGCGTGTGCCGGTTCTCGCCGGTGTAGAAACCCTGCGCCTGGTCCCGGACCAGCAGCAGGGACGGCGTGACCGGGTCGACCTTCACCGCCCGCAGCCGCTCGCGGACCAGGTAGAGCGACTGCGCGTTGATCGCCGTGCGGAAGACCGCCGAAACTCCGGCACGCGCCTGTTCCCGGCAGAACTGCTCGTAGTGGCCGGCGTCCTCGTCGGTCAGCCGGCGGATTCGGTCGGTGCCACCGGCGTCCTTCAGGGAGAAATAGGAATGGTACGTCCGGGGCGAGCGCGTTATGCCGATTTCGGTCGAGCACAGCAGGCCGATCCGGGTCAGCACGTTTTCGAAGACGTCCGCGAGTTCTCCCCCGGTGCCCCGGCCGACCGCCAGCCCGACGACCGGCCGCGCGCGGTGCGCGCCCATTCAGCCGGCCACGTTCGCGACCAGGTGGTCGCCGGCGATGCCGACCTTGTCCGGGCGGTAGTAGTCCTTGATCGCCGCGGCCCAGACCGGCACCCGGACGCGGTCGCCGGCCGACGGCGCGAAGGCGTCGAAGAGCGCGTCGATGTTGGGGCGGTCGAAGCCGATGGCCGTCATCAGGGCGACGAACAGCGGCCGTTCGATCATCCCGTCGCCGTCCGGATCCCCCAGCGCCGTCAGGGTTTCCGCGAACTCCGCCACCGTCGGGGCGAACCGTTCCGGCGACAGCACGCAGGCCGCGTACTCCTCGTAGCTCACCCGGCCGTCGTGGTTCGCGTCGAGCTCCCGTTCCAGGGTTGTCCAGTACCGGTGGAAGGCCGCCTCCATCGCCCGCTTCGCGGTGTCGCCGGAGCCTTCGGCCGCCCGCACCACGCGGTCCGCCATCGTCGAGAAGTCGCGCTCTTCGAGATAGCCGTTCCCGTCGACGTCGAACAGGGTGAAAACGAGCTTGATCCGGTCGACCGCGGTGGCACCCATCGATTCTTCACCTTTCCGTCGGGCACTGTCTCGAGCAGTTTGCGTCAGCCAGGACGCGACTCGGATTCGTTTCACCCCAAGGTGTGGAATCACCATTCCGGTGCGTTTTCACCGGGGCGCACCAGCAGTTCGCCCCGGCCGGGGCACGCCCCGGCACGCACCGTGACACCCCTCAGCCGCGCACGGCCTCCAGCGCGGCGACCAGCGCGGTCAAGCCGAACTCGAACTCTTCGTCGTGGTCGCAGATCGCGAGGTCCGGCGCGGCCGCCGCCACGTGCGGCAGTCCCGCGGCCCGCAGCTCGGCTTCCCGCTGTTGGGCTCCTTCGACGTCGGTGCCGCTGAACGCCGGCCCCGCGGACACTTCCCGCATCAGGGAGCCGACGAGGAAGGCCAGCGCCGTCCGCAGCGCGTGCACCGCGCGGTCCGGCGGGAACCCGGCCCGGTCGAGGACGGCCAGCACCGCCTCGGTCGGGCCGAGCGCCGCGGGCGCGCCGAGCTGGCGGGTGAGCACCAGCGTCGCGCAGCGCGGGTACTGCTGCGCGGCCGACCGGAAGGCGCCGGCCACGGCCCGGACGTCGGCTTCGAGGTCCCCGGAGGGAGCGGGCAGGCGCAGTCGGGCCAGCACCTCTTCGGTGATCGCGTCGAGCAGCGCGTCCCGGCTCGCGACGTGGTTGTAGAGGCTCATCGCGTCGACCCCGAGGCGCTTGGCCACACCGCGCATGGTCAGCCGCTCGACACCCTCGGCTTCGGCGAGCGCCATCGCCGCGCCGACGATCCGCGGCCGCGACAACGGTTCGTGCCCGCGCCGCGGCCGGCCCCGCCGCGGCGGCTCGGTCCGGGTGTCCATCACGCACCTCCTGGACAAAACCTACAGCGTAGGTCTACGTTCAGCACATACCTACGGCGTAGGTTTTCAGTTGGCCACCCGAAGACGACGAGGATCCGCCATGACGACCGCCTACACCCTGCCGCCGGAAGACGTGCTGCGCGCTCGCGAAAAGCTCGTCCTCGACCACTTCCACGACGAGGTGCGCCAAGCCTGGGACGACGTGCTCGAGACGTTCCCGCACCCGCACTACGAGCTGATCGCGTCGATGACGGTGCACGACGGCGACGGCGAGGTGCGCGGCTACTACCACGACACCCGCGTCGCCTTCCCCGACCAGGACCACGAGATCATCGCGCTGCGGCACACCGCCGACGCCGTGGTCGTCGAGTTCTGGCTGACCGGAACCCACCTCGGTCCCCTGGGAAAGATCCCCGCAACGGGCAGCAGGCACCGCACCCGGATGACCGCGTTCTTCGTGTTCGACGAGCACGAGAACCTGGTCACCGAGCGCGTCTACTTCGACCAGTTGACGGTGCTGAAGCAGCTCGTGGGCGGGCTCGACAAAAAGAACCCGAAGGACCTGATCACCTTGGCACGAGCGGTTTTCGGCGCCCTGGGCGAGGCCGGCGGAGAGCCGGATCCGCGGCTGCTCGGCTAGCTGCGGCCGAGCGTCTTCCGCTTGACGAAGCCGATCACGCCGGTCGCCACGAACAGGACGATCCCGACGAACAGGAGCCAGAACAGGCTCTTGATCGCCAACCCGAGCACGATCAGCACAGCCCACACGACGAGCAACCCGACGAGCAATCCCATGGTTCTCTCCCTTCGCCTGCCGGCGGATACCCCGCACCGGTAAGGGCAAACCGTCAGGACAGATCGGCGAGGTCGAGCACGAACCGGTACCGGACGTCGTTGCGGCCGAGCCGGTCGAGCGCCTCGTTGACCTGCTTCGAGGGCAGCAGCTCGATGTCGGCGGTGACGTCGTGCTCGGCGCAGAACGCCAGCATCTCCGCGGTGGCCGGGCGCCCGCCGCTGCCCGCCGAACCGAGCCGCTTGCGGCCGACGAGCAGGTCGGTCATCGGCACGGTGACCGGGCCCAGGTACCCGACGACGCTGAGCGTGCCGTCCAGGGCGACCAGCTTCAGGTACGGCCCCAGGTCGTGGGGCACCGCGATCGTGTCGAGGACGACGTCGAACCGGTCCCGCGCCGCGGCCAGCTGCCACTCGTCGGCCGACACGATCAGGTCGTGGGCGCCGAGACGGCGGGCGTCCTCGGCCTTGTCGGCCGAGCGGCTGAGGACCGTGGTTTCGGCCCCGAGCGCGACGGCGAGCTTGACCGCGAGGTGTCCCAGGCCGCCGAGCCCGGCCACCGCGACCCGGCTGTCCGGGCCGACCCCGAGCGCCCGCAGCGGTTCCCAGACGGTGATCCCCGCGCACAGCAGCGGCGCCGCGGCCGCCGGGTCGAGCCCCGCGGGCAGCGGGTAGGTGAACCCTTCGCGGACGACGTACTCGCGGGAGTAGCCGCCGAGGGTGGTCGATCCGTCGTGGCGGTCGGTGCCGTCGTAGGTCAGGGTCGGGAACTCGCGGCAGAAGTTCTCCTGCCCCCGCTCGCACATCGGGCACGCCCCGCACGAGTCGACGATGTTGCCCACGGCGACCGCGTCCCCGGCGGCGAATCTCGTGACGCCGCTCCCCACCTCGGTGACCACGCCGGTGAACTCGTGGCCGGGCACCAGCGGCGTGTCCCGGCCGTCGCGGTGCAGCGCGTGGAGGTCGCTGTGGCAGACCCCGCAGTAGTCCACGCGCACGGCGACGTCGTCCGGGCGCAGGTCACGGCGCTCGAGCGGTACCTGGCGCAGCTCGGCACCGGCGGGGCCGGCCTGCCAGCCCACGGTCGTTCTCATGGCCCACTCCTCAAGCAAACAGACTGTTCGGTCTGTTTTACCGTAGCCGAGGATCGGCACTCCGGCAAACCGACTGGTCTGTTGTTATCGTGAACGCCATGCCCCTGACCTCGCGCGGTGCCGCGACGAAACAGCGCATCGTGGACGTGGCGACCCAGGAATTCGCCCAGTACGGGCTGGCCGGGGCGCGCGTAGAGCGGATCGTGGCCGCGGCCCGCACCAACAAGGCGCAGCTCTACGCCTACTTCGGCAGCAAGGAAGAGCTGTT
Source organism: Amycolatopsis sp. NPDC049252 (assembly GCF_043197175.1). Classification (NCBI taxonomy): domain Bacteria; kingdom Bacillati; phylum Actinomycetota; class Actinomycetes; order Pseudonocardiales; family Pseudonocardiaceae; genus Amycolatopsis; species Amycolatopsis sp. NPDC049252. The sequence continues at coordinate 18,042 of NZ_JBICSQ010000102.1, read as the reverse complement.
CGACGCGATCTTCATGGATTCGATGGGCTCGATCCGCGACGTCGTCCCGATCGACGCCGGCGACCTCGCGGACTGGGCCGTCCGCCTCTACGACGAGTACCTCCGCCGCCCCGACCTGATCCGGCTGGCCACCTGGGTCCGCCTGGAACGCCGCCCGGCCGGTCACCTCGTGGAGCAGGCCGCCCGACTGGACACCGAGAAGCTCGGCGCGATCGCCGAGGCGCAGGCCGCGGGGCGCGTGCGGGCCGGGGACCCGTTCGACCTGATGGCCATGGTGATCGCGATGTCCATGGCGTGGTCGCCGGTCAGCAACGTCTACGCCGCCACCGGCGACGAACCTCCGGAGCTGCACGAGCAACGCCGGACGCTCCTGCGGGAGAGCGTCCGGCGCGCTGTCGCACCCGAAGGTCAATAGCGGAACGAGCGCGTCCCGGTCAGCGACCAGGCGCGGGCGACCCGGCCGTCGCGCACGGACAGCAGGTCGGCGCCGCTCGCCGCGGGACCGGTCCACAGGAACGCGACCGTGCCGCGGTCCGGATCCACGACGGGCTCGCGGTGCGGCGTCAGGACCGCGGGCTCCGGCCGCGCGAGCGGGCCCGCCGCGCCGGAGAAGAACGCGAAGTCCTCGGTGAGCACGTCCACCGGCTCACCGGCGCGCCGCCGGAGCCAGGCGTCGAGGACCTTGTCCAGGTCGTGGCCGCCGGAATACGCCGGGTCGGGCGCGGTGTCCCGCCACTCCCCCACGAACGTCCAGTTCTCCGCGATCCGGCCGCCGTGCCGGATGTTGAAGTCGAAACCGGTCAGCTTCTGCCCGTCGGCCTTGTCGACGTCCCACAGGTAGGCGAAGTGGTCACCGCCGTCGGCGAGCACCCGCGGCCGGAAGAGGTTGACGTGCTTGGCACGGTAGCCGTCCAGGAACCGCACCTGCTCGAACGGCCCGACCACGCTGTCGAGGCCCGGCGTCTGCCCGGACCACTGCACGCCGGCGGGGCTCATCAGCTCGTGCGCCAGCGCGGGGTCCTCGTTCCACATGCGGCACCACCGCCGCATCCGTTCTTCGTTGTTTTCCATGTCCGCCACGGTTCCAGCGGTCCGCGACACCGTCCTGTCGGTGTTCGCCGTCACATTTCACGAAGGAGTCAGCGGAGGGCCTCGGCGTCCAGCCGGTCGAGCTCCGCGGCCCACTCCGCCTCGCGCGGGCGGAACCGCTCGCCGGTCGACGCGGCGGCGGCGATCCGGTGCAGCTGGAACCCCCGCACGCCCTCGCGCCACCGGCACCACGCGACCAGGTACCAGCCGTGCGGGCCCCACAGCAGGCCCATCGGCTCGACGTCCCGCTCGGAGGTCGCACCCGCCCGGTCGGTGTAGGTCAGGTGCAGCACCCGGCTCGCCACCACGGCGTCCTCGACCGTGTCCGCCACCGCTCCGCTGATCACCGGCAGGTCGGGGTGCGGGCCGACCCGGTGCACCCGGGCGGCCAGCGCGTCCTCCCGGCGGCGCACGTCGGAGGGCAGCACGGCCAGCACCTTCTGGGCCGCCCGCCGCGCCGCGTCCGCGAACGGCGTGGCCGACGCGGCCCGCAGCGCGACGCTGATCGCCAGTGCCTCGCGGGCGGTCAGCGTCACGGGCGGGAGGGTGCGCTCGCGGTCCAGCCGGTAACCACCGTTGCGCCCGGTGTCGCTCCGGATGGCGACGCCGGACTCCCGCAGCGCGTCGAGGTCCCGTTCGACCGTGCGGACGCTGACCTCGAACCGCCGCGCCAGCCACGTCGCGCTGCGCGGCCTCGGCGAAACCGCCCGAAGTTCTTCCACGAGGGCGTACAGCCTTTCGGTGCGATTCACGAGAGCTAATTTATCTGCCGTCCACCGGGTGATTCCGGCCGCTCACCGCAGTTCACCGGTCCGGGCTGTTACAGAACCCGGCTCATTCGCGACAGCACTGTCGAGAATGAAGGGGAGGGTGGTCGGTGACGGACGAACGACAGGTGCGGCTGCGGCTGGGCACCCGCGCGGTCTCCGCCCCGGCCGAGTTCGGCCGCGAGGTGGTGCAGTACACCGGCATCACGGTCCAGCGCGTCGAAGCCGGCGAACTGGTCGACCAGACGTGGGTCCCGGTGGGCGCGACCCCGACGTTCGCGGACGACGAGGCGCTGATCGCGGAGTGGCACCAGGCCCTGCGGTGGACCCAGGCCCGCGCCGACGTCTGAAGCGTTCCCTTAATCCACTGTTGCGGACCACCCGTGCGCCGGGAACGATCCACGGTCATGCAGGTGCCGGCGCAGTTCGAGTACGAGCGGGCCACCAGTGTCGGGCACGCCCTCGAGCTGCTGGCCAAGTACGGCCCCGACGGCCGGGTGATCGCCGGCGGGCACAGCCTCATCCCGATGATGAAGCTGCGGCTGGCCCGGCCCGAAGCCCTGATCGACATCAACGAGCTCAGTGAGCTGTCCCGGATCGAGGTCGTCGGCGGGGAGCTGCGGATCGGGGCGCTGGTCCGGCACACCGAACTGCTCGAATCGGCCGGAACCGGGCGGCTGTTCCCGATCCTGCACGACGCCGAACGCGTGGTCGCCGACCCGATCGTGCGCAACCGCGGGACCGTCGGGGGCTCGCTGTGCCAGGCCGACCCGTCGGAGGACCTGTCGGCCGCGTTCACCGCCGTCCGCGCCGAGGCCGTCGTCGAGGGCCCCGACGGGACGCGGGTGGTGCCGGTGCGGGAGTTCTTCACCGGACCGTACGAGACCGCCGTCGGGCCGGGTGAGCTGCTGGTGCAGCTGCGGCTGCCGATCCGTGACGGAACGGGCAGCGCGTACGCCAAGGTCGGCCGGCGGGCCGGCGACTGGGCGATCGCCGCGGTCGGCGCTTCGCTGCGGGTGGACGGCGGTGTGGTCGTGGAGGCCGGGATCGGGCTCACCGCGGTCGGCGCTCCGCACTTCGTCGCAGTCGAGGCTGAGGACTTCCTGCGCGGCGGCCCGGCGACGCCGGAGCAATTCGACGAGGCCGGGGCGATCGCCGCCGCGCACTGCTCCCCCGCGCCCGACCAGCGCGGGCCCGCCGGCTACAAGCGCTACCTCGTCGCGCAGCTGACCGTCCGGGCCCTGCGCCAGGCCGACGCGCGGCGGGCGGGGTGACGTGGAAATCACCGTGACCGTCAACAACGAGCCGTACCGGCGCAGCGTCGAGCCGCGGCTGCTGCTGGTGCACTTCCTGCGTGACGACCTCGGCCTCACCGGCACGCACTGGGGCTGCGACACCTCCAACTGCGGCACCTGCGTGGTCTGGCTCGACGGGCTGCCGGTCAAGTCCTGCACCGTGCTCGCGGCGATGGCCGACGGCAAGCGCGTCCGGACCGTCGAAGACCTCGCCGACGGCCCGCGGCTCGACCCGGTACAGCAGGGGTTCGTCGCCTGCCACGGCGTCCAGTGCGGGTTCTGCACCCCGGCGATGCTGATGACCGCGCGCTGGCTGCTGGACCGCGACCCCGACCCGGACGAAGGCACCATCCGCGAGGCCATTTCCGGGCAGCTGTGCCGGTGCACCGGCTACGAGAACATCGTCCGCGCGGTCCGCTGGGCCGCCGAGCACCCGGACGGTGAGACATGACCGCGAACGGCCACGGTTCCGTGCGCCGAAAGGAGGACGGCCGGTTCGTCCGCGGGCGCGGCACGTTCCTCGACGACGTCACCCGGCCCGGGATGCTGCACGGCGCGATCCTGCGCAGCCCGCACGCGCACGCCCGGATCGTCACCGTCGACACCAGTGCGGCCGAGGCGCACCCGAAGGTCCGGGCCGTGCTCACCGGCGCGATGCTCGCCGAGCGCGGCATGGCGTGGATGCCGACGCTGTCCCACGACGTCCAGGCGGTGCTGGCCACCGACAAGGTCCGGTTCCAGGGCCAGGAGGTCGCGTTCGTCGTCGCCGAAGACCGTTACGCCGCACGGGACGCGCTCGAGCTGATCGACGTCGAGTACGAGCCCCTGCCGGTGGTCGCCGACGCGCGGACCGCCCTCGACGCCGGCGCCGCCCTGATCCGCGACGACGTCGAAGACCGTACGGACAACCGGATCTTCGACTGGGAGTCGGGTGACGCCGCGGCGACCGACGCCGCTTTCGCCCGCGCGGACGTCGTCGCGACGCAGGACATGCTGTACCCGCGGGTGCACCCGGCGCCGATGGAGACCTGCGGCGCGGTCGCCGAACTGGACCCCGTCACCGGGAAGCTCACCGTCTGGGCCACGGCGCAGGCGCCGCACGCGCACCGGCTGCTCTACTCGATGATCACCGGGCTGCCCGAGCACAGGATCCGGATCGTCGCGCAGGACATCGGCGGCGGGTTCGGCAACAAGGTCGGGGTGTACCCCGGTTACCTGTGCGCGGTGGCGGCCACGATGGTCACCGGACGGCCGGTCAAGTGGGTCGAGGACCGCTCCGAAAACCTGATGAGCACGTCCTTCGCCCGCGACTACCACATGCGCGGCGAGATCGCGGCCACGCGCGGCGGGAAGCTGCTCGGCCTGCGGGTGCGGGTGCTGGCCGACCACGGCGCGTTCAACGGCACCGCCCAGCCGTCCAAGTTCCCGGCCGGGTTCTTCCAGGTCTTCACCGGTTCCTACGACCTGCCGGCGGCGCACTGCGCGGTCACCGGCGTCTACACCAACAAGGCGCCCGGCGGCGTGGCGTACGCGTGTTCCTTCCGCATCACCGAAGCCGTGTACCTGGTCGAGCGGATGATGGACGTCCTGGCCTGCGACCTCGGCCTCGACCCGGCGGAGCTGCGGGAGCGGAACCTGTTGCGGCCCGGGCAGTTCCCCTACACCTGCGCGACCGGCTGGGAGTACGACTCCGGCGACTACCCCGCGGCGTTGGCGCTGGCCAAGGAGATCGCCGGGTACGAGGACCTCCGCCGGGAGCAGAAGGAGAAGCGTGCACGCGGTGAGCTGATGGGCATCGGGCTGAGCTTCTTCACCGAAGCCGTCGGCGCCGGCCCGCGCGAGCACATGGACATCATGGGCCTCGGCATGGCCGACGGCGCCGAGCTGCGGGTGCACCCCAGCGGTTCGGCCGTGCTGCGGCTGTCGTGCATGTCCCAGGGCCAGGGGCACGAAACGACGTTCGCCCAGCTCGTGGCGCACGAGCTGGGCATCCCGGCCGACGAGGTCGAGGTGGTGCAGGGTGACACCGACGCCACGCCGTTCGGCCTCGGCACCTACGGCTCACGCTCGACTCCGGTGTCCGGTGCCGCGACCGTGCTGGTCGCGCGGAAGGTGCGGGCGCGGGCGCAGCTGGTCGCGTCGGCGATGCTCGAAGTGAGCCCGGACGACCTCGAGTGGGAGCCCGGGCGCTGGTTCGTCCGCGGGGTGCCGGGCCAGGGCGCCACGATGCGCGAGATCGCCCGCGCCGCGCACTCGGACCTGGCCCTGCCCGAAGGCGTCGAAGGCCAGCTGGACGCGTCCTGCGTGTACAACCCGCCGAGCCTGACCTACCCGTTCGGGGCCTACATCTGCGTGGTGGACGTGGATCCCGGGACCGGGCAGGTGGCGGTGCGCCGGTTCGTCGCCGTCGACGACTGCGGGGTGCGGATCAACCCGGCGATCGTGGCCGGGCAGGTCCACCGCGGCCTCGCCGACGGGATCGGGATGGCGCTGATGGAGCTGATCGCGTTCGACGACGACGGCAACCACCTCGGCGGGTCCTTCATGGACTACCTGCTGCCGACGGCGCTCGAATGCCCGTCGTGGGAACTGGGCGAGACGTGCACGCCGTCGCCGCACCACCCGATCGGCGCCAAGGGCGTCGGCGAGTCCGCGACGGTCGGCTCCCCCGCCGCCGTCGTCAACGCCGTCGTCGACGCGCTGCGGCCCTACGGGGTGCGGCACGCGGACATGCCGCTGACCCCGGCGGCGGTGTGGTGCGCGATGCAGGGCCGTCCACTTCGGACGGACCTGGCGATCACCTAGGGCGGCCCCGCCCGGGGTTTCCGGGCGGGGCCGCCGCTTCAGTCCAGGACCTCCGTGACGGTTCCGGCGGCCACGGTCAGGCGGCCCTCGCGCATGGCGAAGCCGAGCCCCGGGCTCATCGCGATCGGCAGCCCGAGCTCGACGGTCAGCTCGGCCGCCGCACCCGGCCGGACCACCGCGGCGCCCTCGGCGAGGGTGACCACGCCGACGACGTCGCTGGTGCGGAAGTGGAACTGCGGCCGGTAGTTCGCCGCGAACGGCGTCCTGCGGCCCCCTTCCGCGGCCGACAGCACGTGGACGTCCGCGCGGAACCGCGTGTGCGGCCGGACGCTGCCGGGCAGGCAGACGACCTGGCCGCGCCGGACCTCACCGCGCTTCACCCCGCGCAGCAGCACCGCGGCGTTGTCCCCCGCTTCGGCGCGCTCCATCGGCTTGCCGAACGTCTCCAGCCCGGTGGCCACGCTCGTCACCGCCGGGCCGAGCCCGATCACCTCGACCGCCTCGCCGACCGCGAGGGTGCCCTGCTCCACCGCGCCGGTCACGACGGTGCCGCGGCCGGTGATGGTCAGGACGTTCTCGATCGGCATCAGGAACGGCAGGTCGAGCCGCCGCGGCGGGATCGGCACGTGCTCGTCGACGGCGGCGAGCAGGTCCAGGATCCGTTGCGTCCACAGCGGTTCGCCCTCGAGCGCGCGCAGCCCCGACACGCGGACGACCGGCACGGTGTCGCCGTCGAACCCGTAGCGGGTCAGCAGCTCCCGGACCTCCAGCTCGACCAGGTCGAGCAGGTCCTCGTCGTCGGCGAGGTCGGCCTTGTTGAGCGCCACCACGAGGTGCTCGACCCCGATCCGCCGCGCGAGCACGACGTGCTCCCGCGTCTGCGGCATCGCGCCGTCCTGCGCCGAGACGACCAGCACGGCGCCGTCGAGCTGGGCCGCGCCGGTGATCATGTTCTTGACGTAGTCGGCGTGGCCCGGCATGTCGACGTGCGCGTAGTGCCGCGTGGGCGTCTCGTACTCGACGTGCGCGATGGTGATCGTGATGCCGCGCTCGATCTCCTCCGGCGCGCGGTCGATGCGGTCGAAGGCGACGTAGGAGTTGTTCCCACCCTGCTCGGCGAGCACCTTGGTGATGGCCGCGGTGAGGGTGGTCTTGCCGTGGTCGACGTGCCCCATCGTGCCGATGTTCAGGTGCGGCTTGGTCCGCACGTACTGCTGCTTGGTCATGGTTTTTCCCTGTACTGAAGGGTGAATGCGCGAAACCGGGCGAGCGCGTCGACCCTCCCCCGGCGGTTCCGCGTCAGGACAGGGGAATCGGGGAAGGGTCAGCTTCGAGCGCCGGTCAGCAGCCGTGCCGAAAGGGCGCTCGGCAGGGACACGCCTGCGAACGTCGCGCTATCGGACACCGGGAACATGGCGGGAAGCCTGGCACGGCGGCGGGCGCCGTGTCATCCGGTTTTCCGGCGGGCACGGGGATTCGGCGCCCGGATAGGATCGGACGATGGACGAGCCCTCGATCATGGCGCTGGCCGACCTGGCCACGCCGATGGCCATCCGCGTCGCGGCGACCCTCGGCCTGGTGGAGCACGCGGGCCGCGCGGGAGCGACCGCGGACCAGCTCGCCGCCGCGACCGGAACCCGGCCGCGGATCCTCCGGCGCCTGCTCGAACACCTCGTCACGGCCGGGGTTTTCGCCTTCGACACGGAGTCCGCCCGGTACCGGCCGACCCCGCTCGGCACGCAAATGGGCGCGGACGGGATCAAGCTGCTGCTGGACATCAGCTGCGCCGGCGGCCGCGCCGAACTCGCGTTCACCGACCTCCTCGAGACGATCACCACCGGCGAGCCGGCCTACCCGCGCCGGTACGGGCGCGACTTCTGGGCCGACCTCGACGCCGAGCCGAACCTGCGGAGCTCGTTCGACGCCCAGATGAACTGGCGCTTCCGCGAACAGGCCCCGCGGATCGCCGAAGGCTTCGACTGGAGCCGTTTCCCCCACATCGTCGACGTCGGCGGGGGCGACGGGCCGCTGCTCATCGAGATCCTGCGTGCCCACCCCGGTGTCCGGGGCACGCTGCTGGACCTGGCCGCCGGCCCGGCCGCCGATCGCTTCGCCGCCGCCGGGCTCGGCGACCGGGTGAGCGCGGTGGCGGGTAGCTTCTTCGACCCGCTGCCCGCGGGCGCCGACGCCTACCTGCTGTCCGACATCGTCCACGACTGGGACGACGAGCACGCCCGGGCGATCCTCTCCGGCTGCCGCCGAGCCGCCGAGCCGGACGCCACGGTGCTGCTGATCGAGCCGGTCCGGGGGCACGGCGCCCACACCGGCATCGACCTGTTCATGCTGATGTGCTTCGGCGGCGAGGAAAGAACCCTGGACGAGCTGGTCGAGCTGGGCGCCGAGAGCGGGCTCGTGTTCCGCGACGCGGTGCCGGTGACGGAAGGCCGGCTGGCCCTGGAGTTCGGCGTCGAGGAAGAGACACCGGCTGTCCGTGAAGGCCACATCGAGGGAATCTGAGTCCCTCGATGTGGCCTTCACGGACTTGCGGAACAGTCAGGCGCAGCTGGCGGAATCCTCGGTGAGCAGCGGGTCCGTCGAGGGGCGGCCGCTGAACGGGACCGTCTCCTGAACGCTCAGCGCTCCGTCGCGGAGCGTGTAGACCGTGCGGGTCCCCGAGTAGGTGAGCTGGTCCACCGGGCGGCTGATGTCGTCCGCTTCGGCGGCGACCGTCGCGAACGCGCGGCCCCCTTCGAAGGGCGTGCACCGGTAGCCCAGGTGGGCGGCCACCCCGCCGCCTTCGGCGACCGAGAACGGCTGGTCGTCGGCTCCGACGACCTGGCTCAGGGTGCGGCCGTCGTAGTGCAGGATCGAGAAGAACGTCGTGTTGGCGCCGATGGACTGCGCGACGACCAGCTCGGCCCGGCCGTCACCGTTGAGGTCGGTCACCCGCGGGGCCTCGATGCCGAACCGGCTGTCGGCCGGGAGGTGGATCGACGTGTACGTCCCGTTCACCGTGGCCGAGATCAGCTGGTCGCCCTCGCCGGTCAGCTGCGCGGTCACGGTTTCGAGCTGCCCATCGCCGTTCAGGTCGGCGACCGCGGTGATCGGGTCCGCGGCCAGCGCCGGCGCGGCGGCGGTGAGGCCGAGCGCGGCGGCCAGGCCGGCGACGGCGGCGGTGCGGACGAGTCCGGTGCGGTTCATGAGATCTCCCTCCGTGGTTCGGTGATCTTTTCACCGAAATCCCTCTCGCCAGGAAAGACGCTCACAGCCGGGTCGAGTGCACCGGGAGTGCGATGTGCCACACGAACGCAACCCGGCAGCTTTGGCAAGATCACGCCCATGCGAGTCACGCGCTACGAACCGTCCGAGAAGGTGCGGCGGGGACGGCTGGACACGAACACCGTCGCGCGCGTCGAGCACGGTCCCGCGCGGATCCTCGGCACACTCGACGACGTCGGCCAGTGCGCCTACACGAGCGGACACGCCTCCGAAGACGACCGGCTCTGGTTCGACGACGGCGACCCCGACGAGGACGATCCCGCCGCGCGGCGCCGGGCGGACGACGCCCGGACCGCCCACGTCGCGGCCGCCCTCGACGATCCGGGCTCACGGGTCGCGTGGGACGAGCTGCCCGGTGAGCGACTCGGCGGCGAAGCCGATGTCGCCGCGCTCGTCGCGGTGAACCGGAACCCCGACCGGTTCCTCGACGACGTCGTTCTCGTGCAGCGGGTGCCCGTGCCCCGCGACGACCTCGCCGTCGCGGGCATCCCGAACGGCTACTTCACCAGCGACTGGAACGTCTTCCAGAACCACGCGGTCATCCGCCGGATGGCCGCACACGGGTACCGCCACATCGGGATCGGCGCGTCGCTGCTCGGGTTCGACCGCACGGCCGCCCCGTCCGAGGACGAGGCAACGGCCGTCGTCGCCGACCTCAAGCACCTCTTCGGCGCGGCCGGCGCCGCCGGCTGGGCCGAGCTGGCCGTCCTGCTGTCCCGGCGACCGCTGCTTCTCCTGGGGTACACGGAAAACTTCCCCGACATGATCGACGATTTCACCTGAATAACCGCATTACGATTAATCGTATTCGTCGGCGGCGCCGGTAACTCTCCGTAATTATCCCCGACCCCTGTCGAATCCGCATTTTCGCCGCCCGTTCATCCGGGATATCGGCAGCAACCGCCCTTTTGATCACACTTATTCGTAGCATCCGGCGATATTCGAAGATCAAACAGCGACAATTGATCAACTATTCGCACCGCCATTCTGGTGAATTTCCTCGCCCGATGTACTGACGCGTTGTCAAGCGATGTCGGGGGTACCTACAGTGGCCTGCCTGACTCCCGGGACTTATTCACGCGCCTTCCCCGGATTCGGTACATCAACCGTGACCTCCGTCAAGGAGCAGGCCTTGTTTGGAATCGCCAGGCTCACTGGCCGGCATCGCACACGTCACGCCGCACTCGCCCTCGCGACCGTCATGGTCGTGTCCGGCTGCGGCGCGCTAGGTATGGACACCTCGAAAGCATCGTCGAGCGGCAGCGGCCTGGAGAAGTCGACGCTGAAGGTTTCGATCCTGCCCACCACCGACCTCGGGCCGTTCTGGCTGGCCCAGGACGAGGGCTTCTTCAAGGACGAAGGGCTCAACGTCGAGTCCGTCGTCGCCGCCAGCGGTCAGGCTTCGCTGGCGAAATCGATCTCGGGCGAGGCCGACATCGCGTTCTCGACCTACCCGCCGTTCTTCACCGCGAAGAGCACCGGCACCGCGGACATGCAGCTGGTCGCGGACGCGACCTCGGTCAACGCCAAGACCAATGCGATCGTCACGGTGCCGAATTCACCGGTGAAAACAATCTTCGACCTGGCCACCGCCAAGATCGCCATCACGGCCAAGAACACCGCGTCGGATCTGCTCACCCGCTCGGTGATGCAGGACCACGGTGTGGACTTCAGCAAAGTGAAATGGGTACTGATCCCGTTGCCGAACATCGCGGCCGCATTGCAGCATGGTGAAGCCGACGCCGCGTACCTGCCGGAGCCGTACATCACGCAGGCCGCCAAGACGGCCAGCGCGATCCCCGTGGTCGACATCAACACCGGCGCGACGCAGGACTTCCCGCTGACGGGCTACGGCGCGACCAGGAAGTGGGTGCAGGAGCACCCGAAGACCCTCGCCGCGTTCCAGCGGGCGATGCAGAAGGCGACCCACGAGGCCACGAACGACCGCGCCAAGGTCGAGCCGCTGCTGGTGCGGTTCGCCAAGATCGACGAGGACACGGCGAAGCTGCTCACCCTGCCGGGGTACGGCTCGACCCTGGACTCCCGGCGCCTGCAGCGAGTGCCGGACCTGCTGCTGCAACTGGGCACGATCCCGTCCCCGATCGACGTCAACACGATGATCGGCCCGCAGGTCGGGCACTGACCGGACGTCGATGAGGTGCGGATCCCCCGCTCCGCACCTCATCGGCGGCCGGCCGTCAAGCTTTCCGTTCGCCCTCACCGATAGCGGCCAGCCGCTCCTGCACGCGGGCGTGGCGGAACTGGTAGACACCCCCGGCCTGGCGCAGGACGCCGCGGCGGTGGGCGTCGTCGAGGAAGTGCATGAGCCGCCAGGGAAGGCGGCCGGTCGCGGCGAGCCAGGCGTGGTGGACGAAGTAGTTGCCCCAGGCGCGCGTCACGAGCACCGCGAGGCCGATGCCACCGCCGAAGCACACGCCGGCCACGACCGGCAGCACCGGGTTCGTCGCCGGCGGGAACACCTGGCCGCCGGCGATCGCGCCCGCGAGGCCGTAGCAGACCGCGGCGGTGCCGCGGGCCATGAACCAGCCGAACGACGCGCCGGCGATCCCGCCGGCGACGGCCAGCGCGAGGTCGTACCGGCCGCCCAGCACCGGCAGGAACCGGGTGTTCGCGGTGAACGCGAACGCCATGCCGTCGAACAGGCCCAGCGACACCAGGAACGAGACGGACAACGCGATCGCGCCGGTCCGTTCGTTGCGCAGGATCGTGCCCGGGCTGGACACCCGGCTGGCGTCGACCGGTTTCGCGAGCCACACGTGCACCGCGAACACCAGGCCGAACACGACGGCGAGGAAGACGACCAGGCCGGTGGCCAGCGACCAGCCGAGACCGAGCAGCACACCCACGACGGCGCCGATCGCGAACCGCCCGGCGAACTTCCCGGCGGCTCCGGCGAACCGCAGCTCGGTGCGCAGTGGCTCGGGCGGGCGCCCGAAGCGATGGGTCAGGTAACCGGCGCCACCGAAGGAAAGGCCGTAGATCGCGGCCAGCGCCGGTCCGTCGTCGACCCAGCCGGTGACGACGAAGAACAGCGCGATCAGCAGGCCGATCAGCCCCGATCGGGTGCCCGCGGGGACCGCCCGGTACAGCTGCCACCAAGCCAGGTCCCGGCTGCGCGCCTGCTCGAGGTGCCGGGCCAGGAAGCCCAGCCAGTGCGTCGCCTGCTCGGCCGTGTACCGCCCGGACGGGCTCGTCTTCGGGTTCCGTCCCGGCGGCTGCGGCACCTGCGCGTAGGCGTGGGGGACGAACGAATCGAGCAACCGCCCTTCGAGGACGCCCGCGTCTTCGGCGCCCAGCAGCTCCGCGGGATCCGCGCTGGGACGGCCGTAGACGATCCGCGCCAGGTCGACCATCAACGGCGTCCGCAGCACCCGGCCCAGTGCCGCGTCCGGCTCGCGGCGCAGCCGCTCGGCCACGGGGAGCCAGCGCTCGCTCCCCCGCGCCGAGAGGTAGGTGATCGCCTCCCGCCGCGCGACGGGTTCGAGCCGCACGACGGTGGCGGCGCCCAGCACCGCCGCGGATTCGCGGGCGGCCTGCTCGTACTCGGCGGACCGGCACGTCAGCACCAGCGAGCGCCCCACGGCCATGGTCTGGTCGAGGGCGTCGAGGGCCGCGACGCGCAGATCGGCCGGCATCTCGTCGAGGCCGTCGAGGATGGGGACGACGTGCCCGCCGAGGACGAGCCGGGTGGGCGCGTCGGGGCCGTACACCCGGGCGTTCAGCAGGGCCGGGTGGTTGTCGGCCAGGCGGCGCGCCAGCCACCGGTCGAGGTGGTCGCGCCTCGGATCCCAGGAGGCCAGCGACAACAGGACGGGAACCGGGGTGCCCGGGGCGCGGGCGCGCAGCAGCTCCAGCGTCAGCATCAGGGCGAGCACGGACTTGCCGGAGCCGGGATCGCCGAGCACGACCAGCTGCCGCACGGGCAGCGCGGCGAACGTCTCCGCGACGTCGTCGAGATCGCCCCGCAGCGCCGGCTTTCCCGGGCGCGCGAGCGCCGACCAGCGCAGGGCGATCGGCTGCGGCCGGTGCAGGGAGCGCAGCTCGGCCTCGGCGCGCCACTGCCACGTGACGGCTTCGGCCAGCTCGGTGACCGCGCGGTCGTGGTGGTGCTCCGGCGGTGCCTCGGAAGCCACCGGTCCGGGATCTTCGGCGGGCGTGGCTTCGGCGAGGATCTGCTCGTGGAGCCGCCGCAGTTCGGGGTTCGGATCGACGCCCAGCTCGTCGGCCAGCCGCCGGCGCAGGCCGTGGAACAGCGTCGACGCCTCGGCGTAGCGGCCCTCCTTCGCGAGGGCGCGCATCAGGAGCAGGTGGGACAGTTCGCGCATCGGGTGCTCGCCGCAGAACTCGGTCAGTTCGCGGACGACCTCACCCGTCTCGCCGAGCCGAAGCTGCCACTCGGCACAGAGTTCGACGGCGTCGACGCGCTGCTCGTCGAGCACCGCGGCCCGGCCGGCGAGCGTGGCCGTGCGCAGCCCGTCGAGCGCCGGGCCGCGCCACAGGGCGAGGCCGGCGCGGATCTCTTCGACGGCGTCGACGAACTTCGCCTGCCCGGCGAGTCCGCGCGCCGCCGTGACGTGGCGGCGGAACCGGAGCGAGTCGAGATCGTCGGCGCCGGCCTGCAGGCGGTACCCGGGGCCGTCCGTGACGATCAATGCGCCCGTCTCCCCGAGCCGGCCGCGCAGGGCGGAAACGCAGTTGCGCACCTGCTTCACGGCCGTCGCCGGCGGCTCGTCCTCCCAGAGCGCGTCGACCAGACGCTCCACCGGGACGACCGAGCCGGGGTTGAGCAGAAGGGCGGCGAGCGCACGCTGCTCACGCGGGCTCGCCAGGGCGACCCGGCTCCCGTACGCCTGCACTTCGAGCGTCCCGAGAATCCGGAACCTCATCGCATCCCCCCTCGCCGTCAAGGCTAGCGCCCGGCGTCCGGGCGCCGAAACGCGCAGGTGCGACCACGGATGCCGCCGCGAGGACGAAACGAGGACGGCGTGCGGAACTCTGGGGACACGGCGAGGGGGTTGCCGGGGACGCCCCGGTGGCGGGCGTGGTTGTTGGGGGTCGCGCCCACCACCGGGACCGTCGCGACCGGACTTCGCCTACGGGCGGCGGTAGATCGTGATGGAGTGGCCGACCTCGTCGATCGGGGTGCTGCCGCCGAGCAGCGCCCGCAGCCGGTCGTCCGCCTTGACGGCGGCGGAGTCCGACACCGCGAGCAGCCCGTGGACCTGCCCGGCCGGCACGGTGCGCGGATCGGCGGCGGTGATGCCGTAGGCGGCCGGCGCGCCACTCCCCTTGTAGACGAGCCAGACCCGCTCGCCCGGATAGCGCTGTCCCAGCCGGTCGGCCAGCCGGCCCAGGTCCTGGCCCCAGTCGACGTTCGAGTCGTGCAGGCGCAGGTGGGTCGCCGCCGGTCCGCCGAACGCTTCGTTGGAATACGGCAGGTAGTACGGGAAAGTCCGCAAAGAACTGACGGCGGCGAACAGCACCAGGGCCGCCGTCGCGGCGTACGCCCACCGCCGGCGGAGCGCGACCACACCGGCCGCCGCGATCGCCAGGAACATCGGCACGAAGATCACGTACCGGACGCCGAGGTCGCGGCTCCCGGTCATGGCCGCGACCAGCAGCACGGCCGTCGGAACCAGCACGTAGGGCGCGGCCGGGCGCAGCCGCCGGAGCGCCACCATGACGACGGCGCCGGCCAGCCCGAGGGCCAGCGCGCCCAGCGGCGTCTTCACCAGCAGCGCGGCCGGCAGGTAGTACCACAGCGCGCCGAAATAAAGCCGGCCGAACAGGAAGCCGCCCCACACCTGGTCCTCGAAGCCGAACTGGACGTGCAGGCCGTCCCGGTACGGCCGGGGCAGCGGCAGCCAGTCGCCGAGCACGCCCAGGCCGTGGACGGCGGGCAGGCCCGGCGGTGTCGCCCAGCGCAGCCGCGGATCCACGGCGAGGTAGGAGATCCACACGACGGCGACGGCGATCAGCGCCACCCCGGCGGCCGCCACGACGGGTCCGGTGAACCGGCCCCAGCGGACGTTCCCCGCGCGGCGGGCGTTCCGGACGGACAGCACGACCAGCAGCGGCAGCACCGGAACCGCGGCCAGCGCGCTCATCTTCGTCGCCAGCGCCGCGCCGAAGGCCAGTCCCGCCAAGGGAAGGTAACGGACGGGACGGTTCCGGGCCCGCCACAGCAACCAGGCCGACGTCAGCACAAAGCCGGCGACTGGCACGTCGAGCGTCGCCAAGGAGCCGTTCGCGATGACGTCGGGTGAGAACGCGTACAGCGCGAGCGCCGCGGAGCCGCCGACCGGGCCGGTGAGATCACGGGCGAACAGGAAGACGACCAGGCCGAACAGCAGCGTCAGCACGATCACCGGGAGCCGCGCCAGGAGCAGCAGCCGGGCCGGGTCGTTGCCCGACTCGTACAGCACGCGCCGGCCGAGCTGCGACTGGTCGCCGTCGAAGGCCGGGTCGAGGTGGACGTCGGCGAAGGCCAGTCCGGTCGCGATGATCAGCTTGCCCAGCGGCGGGTGCTCCGGGTTGTACCGCAGGCTGTGCTGCTGCAGGTAGACGACCGCCGTGCCGATGTAGACCGGCTCGTCGATCGTCGGCGTCTGCTCCACCGCCGTCGTGATCATCGCGACGGCCATCTCGGCCAGGAGGGCGAATACGACCAGCCCGACCGCCCACCGCCGCGGCCACGACGACCCGGAGGTGCTTCCTGGCCGGTCCACATCGGACAGTGGAAGCCGTTGTCCCCCGCGCGAGCTACAAGATCTGTGCGCTCCGGGGTGACTTCCGCCTTGTCCCGGTCCCGATAGCTTCGGCGCCGTCAACGCGTACGGCGGACCGGAAAGGCCCGCCGGCGCGGAATTCGGAGGGCAGTCATGAAGCACAAGATACGCAGGTCCGGGTCACGCGGCCACCGGTTCGCCGCGGCCCTGGCGGTCACCACGTTGACCGTTCTCGGTGTGGCCGCCTGTGACAGCGCGGACGACGAAGACGGGCCGGCGGCCTCGGCGCCGGCCCTGGCGTGGGGACCGTGCCCGGCACCGGCGGCGGGAACCCCGCGGGATCCGCGGCTCACCTGCGCGAAGGTGAAGGTCCCGCTCGACTACGGCCACCCGGACGGCACGTCGATCGAGGTCGCGGTCTCCCGGCTGGCGAGCACCGACACGGCCAAGCGCCACGGCGTCCTGCTGCTGAACCCGGGTGGCCCGGCGCTGCCGGGTCTCGACACACCCAGCGCGATGGCGCCGACCCTGCCGAAGTCCGTCCTGGACGGCTACGACCTGATCGGCTTCGACCCGCGCGGGGTCGGGACCAGCGCCCCGCAGAGCTGCGGCCTCGAGAACCCCAGCGTCGCCGCCCTCTTCCCCTACCCCGCCGCCGACGGCTCGATCGACGCGAACGTCCAGGCCGCCCGCGCCACCGCCCAGCAGTGCGCGAGCAAGGCCGGGGACAACCTGCGCTACTTCACCACGGCCAACACCGCCCGCGACCTCGACCGCGTCCGCGAAGCACTCGGTGAAACGAAGATCTCCTACTGGGGCCAGTCCTACGGCACCTACCTCGGGACGGTGTACGGCTCGCTGTACCCGGACCGGACCGACCGCATGATCCTCGAAGGCAATGTCGACCCCACCCACGTCTGGGCCGGTGAGGCCGAGAGCTGGAGCAAGGGCATGGCCGAACGGTTCCCCGACGCGGCCGCCGTCGCCGCCGGACAGAACGCCGCCCTCGGGCTCGGCGCCACCGCCGACGAGGTCACGCGGACCTACCTCGCGCTCGCCGGCCGGCTCGACCACCGGCCGGCGCCGGTTCCGGGCACCCCGCAGGCGTTGAGCGGGGCGATGCTGCGCGGCGTCACGTACGCGCTGCTCATCCACAACAACACCCTGCCGGTGCTCGCGCAGGTCTGGAAGGCGGCCGCGGACCTGGCCGACGGGCACGTCACCGACGCCGATGGCAAGGTGCTGCAGCAGGTGTTCGCCGACGCGCCGCCGGCCCCGGGTGTTCCCGCGGACAACCAGGCGACGATGTTCCTGGCCCTCACCTGCGGTGACGCCGAGTGGTCCCACGACGTCGGCAGCTACGCCCGCGCCAGCGCCGCCGACCGGAAGGCCTGGCCGCTGACCGCGGGGATGCCGTCGAACATCTGGGCGTGCGCGTTCTGGCCGCAGCCGATCGAGAAACCGGTCGCCGTGACCGGCAAGGGCCCGCGCACCACACTGATCCTGCAGAACCGCCGTGACCACGCCACGCCGTGGGACTCGGGGGTCGGTCTGCGTCACGTCCTGGGCGACCGCGCGGCCTTCGTGGGCGTCGACAACGGCGGGCACTACGTCTACCACGAAGGCTCGACCTGCGCCGACAACGCCACCGTCACGTTCCTGGACTCCGGACGGCTGCCGGACCGGGACCTCGACTGCACCGACGTCGGGCGGCACTGACCAACCCCGAAACTCGGCCGAAACTCTTTGCCCGGCCACAGCGCGCCGTGCTCTGCTGCTCGCGGTAGGTGACCAGCACCGACTTCGCCCGGACCGCCGACGTTTCGGTCTTCCGGACGTGCGCCCGGAAGGAGACCAGGGATGACGGGAAGTTCGTCAGAGCAGCGGAAGAGCCGGTGGTGGCGGTCGCCGGCCGGCCGGATACTGGCCGGCGTCGTCACCGTCACCACGGCAACGGCCGTGGTGGTGACCGCGCCGGGTGCGGACGCCGCCGCCAGCACCCTCGGCGCCGCCGCCGCCCAGTCCGGCCGCTACTTCGGCACCGCCATCGCCGCCGGA
>NZ_JBICSQ010000101.1:0-24010 GCF_043197175.1 Amycolatopsis sp. NPDC049252 | reverse complement strand
GGGGGCGGGAGCGGGGGCAGGCGCCGCCGTTGGTGGGCGGCGGGTGTGGTGTTTGTTAAACGTTTTCCAACCGGGGTGCCCCACTCACGACCCTGGGGAGCGCCTGGCGATGGATATTTGCGAACGTGAACGCGACCTTCGAGAAAGCAGGGCGAAATGCCGAAGTCCAGTGTCAGTGGTGGTGGGGTCCCGCGTAGGAAGCGGACGGCTGCGTCCCGGATGTCGGAGAGCGCGGATCCGGCCGCGGGAAGCGGTGCGGCGCGGTCCGGAGGTGACGCCGCTGATGCGGGGGCAGGCGGCGTCGGGGAGTGGGAGCTCGAAGCGGTGAGACGTAGAGGGGCCGGGCAGGGGTCCGATCCGGCACAGTCGGGAGCGGGCGTCGAGTCTGGGGAGGGTGCCCCTGCTGTGGGGCGGGTGGCCGGGCGTGGTGCGGCGCGGTTCGAGGGGGCCATCGGTGCTGGGGAAAGCGGTGGTGCCGCGGTGCGGGAGCCCGGAACGACGGGGCGTGGTGCGGTCGGTCGGGGAACCGGTTCGGCGCGGTCCGGAGCAGGCGCCGCGACGCGGGAATCCGGGGTGGGGCTCGGGCGTGGCGGGGTGGCCGTGGCCGCGCCGCCGGTGTTGATGCGGCCGCTGACGCCGCCCAAGTCCGCGGTTGTCCCGCTTCCGCCCGGCGTGCTGCCTGCCGCCGCCGTCGCCGGGGTGGTCGGTGCGCTCCTGCTGACCGTCGACCGGCCGGGTGTCGGCTGGTTGCTCACCGGGGTGGCTGTGGTCGGCGCCGTCGTGGTTGCCGACCGGCGGGCGCGGGAGGGGCAAACGGGCGCCCTCACCTGGGGGAACGCCGGGTGGGCGATCCTCTCCCTCGCGCTGCTGGGCGTGGGGGCACTCCGGGCGTCCGGGTGGCTGTTCGTTCTCTGCGTGCTCGCCGCCGTCTTCACCGGATCCCTTGCGGTCGTGGGGAAACGGACCGTGCACACCGTGCTCTACGACATGTTCGCCGTCCCGCTCGAAGCCCTGCGGGCGATTCCGTGGGCCGGCCGGGGGATCGGGAAGTTCACCGCCCGGCGGGACGGCGTCGCGCGGCGGATCGCGCTCGCCGTGCTGGCCGCCGCCGCGCTCGTCGCCGTCTTCGTGCCGCTGCTGGCCAGTGCCGATCCCGACTTCGCCGCGCTCGTCGAGGCGATGATCCCGGAGCTCAGTTTCGGGACCGTCGTGCGATGGTTTCTCGTCTTCGTCGCCGCCGCGCTGCTCGTCGCCGGGGCGTGCTACTTCCTCGCCGCACCACCGGCCCGGGCGACGTCGGGCCGTCCACATCAGAGCAAGTACGGTCTGGAGTGGACGGTCCCGCTCGGGGTTCTCGTGCTGATCTTCAGCGTCTGGGTCGGGGTCCGGCTGGTCGTGCTGTTCGGCGGCACCGCCTACGTCCTGCGCACCAGCGGCCTGACCGCGGCCGAGTACGCCCGCGGCGGCTTCTGGCAGCTCTGCGCGGTCACCGTGCTGACCCTGGCCATCGTCGCCGCCGCGCTGCGCTGGGCCCCCGACGCCACGAAGGCCGACCGCCTCCGCCAGCGTGTCCTGCTGGGGGCGCTCAGCGCGCTGAGCCTGGTGCTCGTCGGGTCCGCGTTGAGTCGCATGTGGACCTACCAGCAGGCCTACGGCTTCACCGTGCTCCGCCTGCTCGTCGAGGTCTGCGAATTCTGGTTCGGCGCGGTTTTCGTGCTGGTGGGCGCCTCCCTGGTCAAGCTGCGCTCGACGTGGCTGCCCCGCGCCGCGATCGGCACGGCCGCCGCGGCGCTGCTGGTCCTCGCCGTCCTCGATCCGGAACGCCTCATCGCCGACGCCAACCTCGACCGCGCCGACGCCGGGAAGCCCCTGGACCGCGGGTACCTGTACGGGTTTTCCGCCGACGCCGTCCCGGTCGTCGCGGCGCGGCTGCCCGAGCCGGAGCGTTCGTGCGGGCTGCGCCAGATGCTCGGCCACGACACCCCGGACGGCTGGCCCGCCTGGAACCTCAGCCGCGCCACCGCCCGTGACGTCCCGGTCGGCCGCTGCGGCTGAACCGAACGGGCCGCTCGCGCGTGGTCCCTACGTCGAGCGGGAGCCACCGGGCCGTCGTGGGGGCGGCCCGGCGGCTCCCGCGCGCGAAAACCGTCAGAACGCGAAGACGCCGTCCGAGTCGCGGTCGGCCTCGCAGCGGTTGGCGTAGGTCGCGCGGTACGACGCCGGCCTCCCGCGCCAGGTGCCGACGGCCGAGACGTCCACCGGGGCGTAGATCAGCGTGCACGCCTGGTGCCGCGCGGTGATCCGGGAGAAGTCGCCGTTCACGCCCTCGAGCACGGCGCAGGCGCGCTCCCGTTTCGGGTGCGTGCCCCCGGTCGGCTCACAGGTCAGCACGACCGAACCGATCCGGTTGGCGGAGTCGTGGCTGGTCAGCTGCAGGGTCGACGCCGGCTGCGCGGGGGTGAGGCAGCTCAGGCTCAGCAGGCAGGTGGCGAACAGAGGGAAGGCCATATCGGTCTCATCGGCAGGCCGAAGTCGATCACTGTGCTGCACGTCCGGGTGAGTCTTCTTCGCTCGGCCGGGTGAGGTCCAGCGCCAGCAGCGCGACGTAGAGCGAGAGCATCGACTCCGGCTCCTCCAGCCGGACGCCCAGGACCTGCTCGATCCGGGCGAGCTGCTGGTAGTACGCCGTCCGCGAGGTGTGGGCCGCCGCGGCCGCCGCCGACTTGTTGCCGCCCTGCTCGCAGTAGTGCCGCAGCGCCTGCACGAGCCGGCTGCCCGACGCGGCGTCCCGCTGCAGCAGCGGCCCCAGCTCACGGGTCGCGAAGGCGGCGACCCGCTCGTCCCCGGACAGCAGGTGCAGCAGGCCGCGCAGCCGGACGTCGGACAGCCGGTGCAGCACCCGTTCCTCGCCCGCGCCCAGCGCGGCGGCCGCGACCTGCCCGGCCTCCAGCAGCGTCCGGCCGGCTTCGGCGGGCGACAGCACCGTGGTGCCGACGGCGAGCACACCCGGCGCGCTCGACCGGGCGTCGTGGACGTCGGTGGCGAGCCGCTGCAGCACCGCGTCGGCGTTCGCCTCGGGGGACAGCGCGATCAGCGCCCGGACGCCGGTGTCGTCGGTCGCCACCAGCGCCGACACCTTCGCGCGGCGCGCGGCCAGCGCCGTCGCCTCGGCCAGTTCGCGCAGCACCGGCGGGGTCGACAACGCCGGCCGCCCGGTGCCGGTCAGCCGCGGCCGCACGGCCACCCCGACCAGCTGCCGCCCGGTCAGCGGCACGGCGAGCGCGGACGCTCTGGCCAGCAGCTCCGCCGACGGCGCGGGCGAGCTCAGCAGCTCGGCGAGCACCGCGCGGTGGGCCTGCCGCTCGAGACCGTCGGAGTCCTTCGCGACCAGCCGGTGCACGGCGAGCGCGGACGCGGCGCGCTCGGCGACCACGCGGTGGCGGTGCGGCGGCTGGTCGGCGCAGACGACGATCAGCCGGGCCCAGTCGTGGCCGCGCGCGCCGACGACGGTGACCAGCCAGCCCGCGCCCGGGTGGTAACCGGTGCGCTCGCCGACCTGGACCACCCGCGACCGCGCGGGCCAGCCGGTGAGCAGCTCGGCCGGGTCCACGCCGGCCGCGTCGTAGGCCAGCACCTCGTGCGAGAGCGTCTCCAGCACGACCGGCTGCTCGGTGAGCCGCGCGACCTCGCCCAGCACGACGCCGGGTTCGGCGCCCGCGACGGTCAGCGCGGTGAACGTCTCGTGGACGCGCTCGGCGGCGCGCAGCTCGGCGACCTGGGCGTCGACGATCTGGCCGTTGACCGCCTCGGTGACGCTCACGAACCGCGTCTCGCGCGAGAGCGTGACCAGTGGGAACCCGTGCCGGTCGGCGGCGTCGACCAGGGCCGCGGGCAGCTTGTCGCTCCAGTGCCGGACCAGCTCGATCACCACGCCCGCGGCGCCGACCCCGGCCAGGTCGGCGACGTAGCGGGCGAGCGACGGGCCGTCGTCGGGCAGCGCGACACCGGTGGTCAGGACCAGCTCGCCGCCGCGCAGCAGGTGCGCGATGTCGGCGACCTCGGCGACGTGCGCCCAGCGCACGGGCGCGTCCAGCCCGGCCGCGCCCGCGACGACGTGCGGGCGGCCCTGGCGCAGCACCGGCAGGGCGAGCACCTCGGCCACGGTCGGGTACACGGAACCTCCCCGGCATGATCGGCAGGGACAGACTGTACGGCCGGAGGCCAACTGACGTACACGTTGCCGATGGTGTCCGCGTGGCGCCCGCCCGGACACTCGCAGGGACGTCCCCGAGCGAAGGAGTGCCCGTCGTGACCGACCGCATCACCCACTGGATCGACGGCAAGTCGTTCACCGGCACTCCCGCGCGTTCCTGGGAGGTGTTCGATCCCGCCACCGGCCAGGTCCGCGCGCAGGTCGACTTCGCCGGGCAGGCCGAGGTCGACCAGGCCGTCGCGGCCGCGTCGGCGGCGCTGCCGGGCTGGCGCGGGACGTCGCTGGCCGGCCGGACGCGGGTGCTGTTCGCCTTCCGCGAGCTGCTCTCGGCGCGCAGGCACGAGCTGGCGAAGATCGTCACGAGCGAGCACGGCAAGGTCGAGTCGGACGCGGCCGGGGAGATCGCCCGCGCGATCGAGAACGTCGAGTACGCCTGCGGCGCCCCGCAGCTGCTCAAGGGCGGTTTCAGCGAGAACGCCTCCACCGGCGTCGACGTCTATTCGATCGCCCAGCCGCTCGGGGTGGTCGGGGTGATCTCGCCGTTCAACTTCCCGGCCATGGTGCCGCTGTGGTTCGTCCCGAACGCGCTGGCCTGCGGCAACACCGTCGTGCTCAAGCCGAGTGAGAAGGACCCGTCGGCGGCGGTGTTCCTCGCGGAGCTGTTCGCCGAGGCCGGGCTGCCCGCGGGCGTGCTCAACGTGCTGCACGGCGACAAGGTCGCGGTCGACGGGCTGCTGGAGCACCGCGACGTCAAGGCGATCTCGTTCGTCGGGTCGACGCCCATCGCGCGCTACGTCTACGAAACCGGCACCCGCAACGGGAAACGCGTCCAGGCGCTCGGCGGCGCGAAGAACCACATGGTCGTGCTGCCCGACGCCGACCTCGACCTGGCCGCCGACGCCGCGGTGTCCGCCGGGTTCGGCTCGGCGGGGGAGCGCTGCATGGCCGTGTCGGTCGTGGTGGCCGTCGACCCCGTCGGCGACGAGCTGGTCGCCAAGATCGCCGAGCGGATCGCGGGGCTGAAGGTCGGCGACGGCCGCGACCCGGAGTCCGAGATGGGCCCGCTGGTCACCCGCGCCCACCACGAGCGCGTCGAGTCCTATGTGGACGCCGGGGTCGAGGCGGGCGCGGCACTGGTCGTCGACGGCCGCGGTGTCGAGGTGCCCGGCGACGGCTTCTGGCTCGGCCCGACGCTGTTCGACCACGTGCGGCCCCAGATGTCGATCTACACCGACGAAATCTTCGGCCCGGTGCTGTCGGTGGCGCGCGCGGCGTCCTACGACGACGCGCTGGACCTGATCAACGCCAACCCGTACGGCAACGGCACGGCCATCTTCACCGGCGACGGCGCGGCCGCGCGGCGGTTCCAGAACGAGGTCGAGGTCGGCATGGTCGGCGTCAACGTCCCGATCCCGGTGCCGGTCGGCTACTACTCGTTCGGCGGCTGGAAGGACTCCCTGTTCGGCGACAGCCACGCGTACGGGCCGGAGGGCTTCCACTTCTTCACCCGCACCAAGGTCGTCACCTCGCGCTGGCCCGACCGGTCGCACGCCGGGGTGAACCTGGGGTTCCCGCGCAACTCCTGACGTGATCCGGGATTGTCCGGGGTACTCCGCGGGTTGACACCGAGGGAGTACCCCCGGACAACGATGGGACGAAAGATGAGCGCCAAGAACTCCGGTACGTTCACGATCGGCGGAGACCTGCCGGTCACCCGGCTCGGGTACGGCACGATGCAGCTGACCGGGCCCGGCGTCTGGGGCGACCCGAAGGACCCCGACGAGGCCGTCCGCGTGCTGCGGCGCGCCGTCGAGCTGGGTGTCACGCTGATCGACACCGCCGACGTCTACGGCCCGTTCGTCGCCGACCTGCTGCTCAAGAAGGCCCTGCACCCGTACGCCGACGACCTCGTCATCGCGACGAAGGCCGGCTTCACCCGGCAGGGGCCGGACCAGTGGGTCCCGGTCGGCCGCCCCGAGTACCTGCGCCAGCAGGTCGAGCTGAGCCTGCGCCACCTCGGCCTCGAGCGGATCGACCTGCTGCAGCTGCACCGGATCGACCCGAAGGTCCCGGTGGCCGAGCAGGTCGGTGAGCTGAAGAAGCTGCAGGACGAGGGCAAGATCCGGCACATCGGCCTGTCCGAGGTCGGCGTGGCGGACCTGCAGGAGGCGCAGAAGACCGCGGAGATCGTGTCCGTGCAGAACATGTTCAACCTGGCCAAGCGCGACGCGGAGCCGCTGCTGGACCACGCCGCCGAGCACGGCATCGCGTTCATCCCGTGGTTCCCGCTGGCCACCGGCGCCCTGGCCGGCCCGGACAGCCCGCTGAGCACGCTGGCCAAGGAGCACGACGCGTCGCCGTCGCAGCTGGCGCTGGCCTGGCTGCTCAAGCGCTCGCCGGTGGTGCTGCCGATCCCCGGGACGTCGTCGGTCGCGCACGTCGAGGACAACATCGCGGCGGCGGACATCGAGCTGACCGACGCCGAGTTCGAAGCGCTGAGCGCGGCGGCCGCCTAAGCCGGGAGCACGTTGATCAGGATCTTGGACCGCGGCGTGGTGTAGACGGTGTTGGTGCGGTCCGGCTGGATCCGCTCGCGGAGCTTCCGCTCCAGCGGGTAGGTCCGGCCGCCGGCACGCAGGCTGAACGTCTCGACGCTCTTGAACCCGGCCGGGCTGTGGTGCAGGCCGATCGGGTACTCGTCGGTGAGCCGCGCGGTGTCGAAGTCGTGCGTCCAGCCGGTGACCGCGAGCAGCCGCCCACCGCCGGCGTCGGCCAGCCGCCGCCAGCAGACGTACGCGAACCAGGCGGTCAGCGCCAGGATCGGGACGACGGTGCCCAGTACCTCGCCCGCCGTGTCGGCCACCGTCGCGATGAGCACCGCGACCACCAGCCCGGCGACCGCCAGCACCGCCGCGGCCCAGAAGTTGAGGTCGAGCAGCTTCCCGCGCTGGGCGGGGTGGAGCTGCCCGTTGCGGTTGGCCAGCTCCACCTCGGCCTGCTCGATCACTCGCCCTCGCCTTCGGGGTGTTCCTTCTCGTAGGCCTCTTGGCCCTCGTGGTAGCGGTCGATCTGCTCGTTCTCCTGGCGGCGGCCCTCGGTCGCCACGCCGACGGTGTCGGCGGTGTTCCAGTGGACCTTTTCGTCGGGGTCGAGCACCTTGTGCTGGTTCAGCACACTGCGGCCCTCCTCGGAGTACTTGCCCGGGCCCTCGAGTTTCTCGCGGCCGGGGACATGCTCTTTCGCCCCGTCGCTCCAGCCCTTCGCCGTCTCCTCGGCGGACTTCGCCTCCTTGCCGGCCTGCTTCAGCTCGTTCGCCTTGCGCTCGATGCCCGCGGCCGTGTCGACGCTCTTGTCCACCAGCTTGTCGACGCCCTTGCCCACCTTCTTCAGCGCGTTCGCCGCGCCCTCCAGGGCCGCCTTCGACTTGCCCGCGCCCTTCGCCAGGCTCTCGAGCTTCTCGACGACCTTCGTGATGCGCGTGCTGATCTTCTCCGCGAGCACCCCGCCCTCGACGACCGTGTCGGCGATGAACGCCGCGATCGTCCCGCCGAAAGTGCACCACGACGCGGCCAGCGCGGCCAGCGCCTTGACGATCAGCTCGCCGACGAACGACGAGATCATGTCGCGGATCAGCCCGCGCTCGGTGCCGACCAGCGCGGCGCCGACGTTCATCGCGGTCGACGCGTCGCCGGCGTGCGAAGCCGCGCCGCGCAGCACGCCGACGTAGCTCTCCGCCGTCCGCTGGTAGGCCTCCGCGGACCCGCAGTCGCTGAACGACTGGCCGACCTTCTTGGCCTGCTGCTCGTACTGCTCGGCCGTCTCGGTCAGCTGCTTCGCGATGTTCGACCAGGTCACGGCCTTGGCGGTGACGGCCTCGGGCTTGCCGGCCAGCTTGTCGAGGCCGTCCTTGAGGAAGCTGATGTGCTCGATCAGCCAGCCGACCCCCGCGCTCGCGAGCGTGCCGAGCGGGTCCATCGCGGCGCCGAGCAGGTCGAGGGCGTCCGTGCCGACGTCCATGGCGAGGTTGCCCCAGTCGCCGTTGCGGGCGTCGGTCAGCGTCGAGGCCGCGTCGCTGAAGATGCCCGCGCCGCCGGTCTGGGCGTTGACGTTGTCCAGCTCGCCCTTCGAGCCGTCGCCCATCCCGCTCCAGAAGCCGCCCGCGGACTCGCTGGTCGCGACGAGGGGGTTCTCCTGCGTCTCGGTCATGCCGGCAGCTCCTTGCCGATGCCTTCGATCAGGCTCTTCGTGGTCTGTTCGTGGTCGCGGAACGCCGTGTGCGCGGTCTTCACCCGGTCCGCGACGTCGTGCCCGGCTTCGACGGCCGAGCCGAGGAAGCTGTCGGCGGTGTCGACCCACGCCTGGATCGGGACGGCGAAGACCTGCCCGACGATGCCGAACGCGTCGAAGTCGAGCGCCTGCGCGCTGCCCGCGGCGTCGAGCGCCTGCTGGACCTTTCCGGCGATCTCGCGGATCTCGTCCTCGTGGCCGCCGAGGACGTCGAAGTCGACCTTCATGGCGGTCATCACAGCTCCCGGCGCAGGATCGGGCCGCCGAAGTCCTCGTCGTCACCCGGCCGGGGCGGCGGTTTGCGGGCGAATTCCCGGGGTGATTCCTCTTCGGGCAGTTCGGGCTCCGGAATCTGTTCCCGGAGGAATTTCATGGCGTCGCTGTCCGCGCCGATCACCGGTGCCATCACGCTCGTGAGCTGCTGGGCCGCCTGCAGCTGGGCGCGTTTCGCGGTGGCCACGACGGCCGCCGCGAGCCGGGTGCGGGGCAGCTCGTCGGCACGCGGGCCGAAGGTGAGTTCCTGCAGCGCACCGCTGGTGTTGACGGTCACCGTGACGGCGCCGTCGGCGCTCGTGGCCGTCGCCGAGATGTGCTCGAGCCGCGCCTTCGCCTCCGCGGCGCGCCGGACGATTTCGGGCATACCGGCCGAAGCGGGTTCAACTGTGTTCACGGCGACCTCGAATGTCGGGGGAGGGCATGCGGATCAGAGGCAGCAAACCCGGTTTCGGTTCCACTGACAACCCGAAGTTTTTTCCGGGGAACAACGCATGGGAATTCATTTGTCCGTTCTTTACCCGGGCCCGAGCGGGCCGTGTTGAGCACGACCGGCTCAGGCTTCCGTAAACTCGGCATGAGCAGCGAGCGAAGTGGGTGAGGAACGGTGGCCAACGCGGACGAGCGACGCTTCGACGTGCTGCGCGCGATCGTCGCCGACTACGTGTCCAACCAGGAGCCGGTCGGCTCCAAGACGATCGTCGAGCGGCACAACCTGGGCGTGTCGAGCGCGACCGTGCGCAACGACATGGCCACCCTCGAAGAAGAGGGCTACATCACGCAGCCGCACACCAGCGCCGGCCGGATCCCGACCGACAAGGGCTACCGCCTGTTCGTCGACCGGCTGTCCGAGATCAAGCCGCTGAGCGCGGCCGAGCGCCGCGCGATCACGACGTTCCTCGACAGCGGCACCGACCTCGACGACGTCCTGCGCCGCTCGGTCCGGCTGCTCGCGCAGCTGACCCGGCAGGTCGCCGTCGTGCAGTACCCGATGCTGACCAACGCCGCGGTGCGCCACCTCGAAGTGGTGCCGCTCACCCCGGCGCGGCTCATGCTGGTGCTCATCACCGACTCCGGCCGCGTCGACCAGCGGACCGTCGACCTCGGCGACGTCATCACCGAGGACGGCGTCGCGCGGTTGCGCACGGTGCTCAACAGCGCGATGTCCGGGCGGCGGCTCAACGAGGCCGCCGCGCGCGTCGCCGAACTGCCCGACAAGTCGCCCGGCGACCTGCGCGACGCGCTCATCCGCGTCTGCACGGTCCTGGTCGAGTCACTGGCCGAGCACCCGGAAGAACGCCTGGTCCTGGGCGGTACGGCGAACCTCACCCGCAACGTCGCGGACTTCCCCGGCTCCCTGCGCCAGGTCCTCGAAGCGCTCGAGGAGCAGGTCGTCGTCCTCAAGCTGCTCGCCGCCACCCGCAACCCCGGTGCGATCACCGTGCGCATCGGTGAGGAAAATGAGGACGAGCAGATGCGCAGCACCTCGGTCGTCTCGATCGGTTACGGCCAGGACACGGTGCTCGGTGGCATGGGGGTGGTCGGCCCGACCCGGATGGACTACCCCGGCACGATCGCCGCGGTGCGCGCGGTCGCCAACTACGTGGGTCAGATCCTGTCCGGCCGCTGAGCCGGGCAGAGCAGAAGGAGAAGCAGAGACGGTGGCGAGGGACTACTACGGCATCCTCGGGGTGGCGAAGAACGCGAGCGACCAGGACATCAAGCGCGCGTACCGGAAGCTGGCCCGAGAGCTGCACCCCGACGTCAACCCGTCGGAGGACGCGCAGCACAAGTTCGGCGAGGTCACGACCGCCTACGAGGTGCTGTCCGACCCGCAGAAGCGCAAGATCGTCGACCTCGGGGGCGACCCGATGGACGGCGGCGGCCGCGGCGGCGCGGGCGGCGGCGACCCGTTCGCCGGCTTCGGCGGCCTCGGCGACATCATGGACGCCTTCTTCGGCGCGGCCGGCGGGGGCGGCGGGCGAGGCCGTGGCCCGCGCAGCCGCGTCCAGCCCGGCTCCGACGCCCTGATCCGGCTCGGCCTGTCCCTCGAGGACTGCGCGACCGGCGTGGACAAGGAGATCGCCGTCGACACCGCGATCGTCTGCGACCTCTGCCGCGGCGCGGGCACCACCGAGGGCACCGGCGTCAAGACCTGCGACACCTGCGGCGGCGCCGGCGAGGTCCAGTCCGTCCAGCGGTCCTTCCTCGGCCAGGTCGTCACGGCCCGCCCCTGCCCGGTCTGCCGCGGCTTCGGCGAGGTCATCCCCGACCCCTGCCGCCAGTGCGGCGGCGACGGCCGCATCCGCGCCCGCCGCAACGTCACCGCGAAGATCCCGCCGGGCGTCGGCGACGGCATGCGCATCCGGCTGTCCGGCCAGGGCGAGGTCGGCCCCGGCGGCGGCCCGGCCGGCGACCTCTACGTCGAGATCGACGAGACCCCGCACGAGGTCTTCGTCCGCCAGGGTCACGACCTGCACTGCAACTTCCGCATCCCGATGACCACGGCCGCGCTCGGCGCCACCGTCCCCATCGCGACGCTCGTCGACGGCGACTACGAGCTCGACGTCGAGCCGGGCACCCAGCCCAACGCCGAGCTGGTGCTCACCGGCAAGGGCATGCCCCGGCTGCGCTCCTCGGGCCGCGTCGACGGCCGCGGCGACCTCCACGTCCACATCGACGTCGTCGTCCCGACCAAGCTCGACGAAGCCCAGCGCGAGCTGCTCATGGACCTCGCCACGCAGCGCGGCGAGGAGGTCCCGACGCTGGCGTCCAACGGCAACAAGCACGGCGGCCTCTTCTCCAAGCTGCGCGCCAAGAACCACCGCTGAGCCCCGTGCCCGACACGACCCTGCCGGTCTTCCTCGCTTCCGTGGTGCCCACCAGCGGCACCACGGTCCTCGACGGCGAGGAAGCCCGGCACGCGGCCACCGTCCGCCGCCTGCGCGCGGGGGAGCGGCTGGTCCTCTCCGACGGCGCCGGCACCATGGCCCGCTGCGTCGTCGACGCCGTCCAGCCCGGCCGCGACGCCCTGGTGACCCTCACGGTCGAGGAGAGCTGGACCGAGCAGCCACCCGCACTGCGCGTCGTCGTGGCGCAGGCCCTCGCCAAGGGCGACCGCGGCGAACTCGCCGTCGAACTCGCCACCGAGGCCGGCGCCGACGCCATCGTCCCCTGGCGCGCCGCCCGCAGCGTCGCCAAGTGGGACGACGGCGGCCGCGGCGACAAGGCACTGGCCCGCTGGCGCGCCACCGCCCGCGCCGCCGCGAAACAGGCCCGCCGCGCCCACGTCCCCGACGTCACCGAACCCGTCGGCACCCGCGAGCTGGCCGGCCTCGCCACCACGATGTCACTGGTCATCGTCCTCGAATCCGACGTCCCGGACCGGCTCACCGACCTGACCCTGCCCGACACCGGCGACATCCTCCTCGTCGTCGGCCCCGAAGGCGGCATCACCGACGACGAGCTCCACACCCTCCGCGAAGCCGGCGCCCGAGCCGTCCGCCTCGGCACCACCGTCCTGCGCACCTCCACCGCCGCGGCCGTCGCCCTCGGCGCGCTGGGCGCCCTCACCACCCGGTGGCACTGACCGGCACTGAAAAGATCACCCCGAAAAAAGGGGCTGGATTTTGCGCCCAGTTATGGCGCGATCACACTCCGACCCGTTACTCTCGTTTACTAACGCGCCACACAGTGTTTCGGCGCGCCACTGGGAAAGCACAGACCCCGCCGGGCACCTCCCCCCTCGGTCCGGCGGAGCCGCGCTAGCGGCGGATCGACCCCCAGGATCCGCCGCTGCGCGGCATCTTCCTTCGCTTCGCTCCGTCAGTTGCCACTTCGCTTCGGTGTGTCTTCTGGGGGTCAAACCCCCAGACCCCCAGCCGGGGGCAAGCCCCCGGACCCCCCGCGGCTTTTGCGTTTCCCTTGTTCAAAAGGCGCTTTGCCTTGCTCGGGCCTTCGGCCCTGCGCCTCGTGTCGTCCCGCCAGGTACGCGTGTCGTCCCTTCAGGTACGCGTGTCGTCCCGCCAGGTACGCGTGTCGTCCGGCTGTGTACGTGTGTCGTCCGTCCAGGTGCGCGTTGGGTCCGGCGGTCGATAGGGTTCTTCCCATGAGTGAGGACGAGACGCTCTTCGAGCGGATCATTGCTGGTGAGATCCCTGCCGATGTCGTCTATGAGGACGACACCACCTTTGCGTTTCGGGATATTCGGCCTCAGGCTCGCGTTCACGTGCTCGTCGTGCCCAAGAAGCGGTATCGGAACCTGGCCGAGCTGGCCGCCGGTGATCCGTCGCTCCTGAGTGATGTTGTTGCTACTGCTCGTAAGGTTGCCGAGCTTGAAGGCATCCTCGGGAGTGGGTACCGGGTTGTGTTCAACACCGATGGGGATGCCGGGCAGACCGTGTTCCACGTGCACGCTCATGTCCTGGGTGGGGAGTCTCTCGGCTTCTTCGGAGCTCACGCGGGGTGAGTCGGGAAACCGGCCTGCGTCTTGTCGGGGGGTGCCAGTAGCATCGGTGGGGTCAGTAGTCCCTCACCGAGAAAGCAGGGCCGAGGCCACGTGGCCGGAACCGCACCGGGTGGAGCCGCCCGACCCGACGTCCCCGGAGACGTCCCCAAGACCGACGACACCACCGCCCAGGCGGCCCAGTCCCGGTTCCCGATCCCCGACGCCGCCGCCCTCAGCCTGCTCGGCTCCCGCGACGAGAACCTGCGTGTCGCCGAGGAACTCCTCGCCGCCGACGTGCACGTGCGCGGCAACGAGGTCACCCTGACCGGCGCGCCCGCCGACGTCGCGTTCGCCGAACGCGTCTTCGCCGACCTCGTCACCCTCGCCACCGGCGGCCAGCAGGTCGGACCCGACACGGTCCGCCGCACCATCGGCATGCTGAGCAGCGGTGACGCCTCGCCCGCCGAAGTGCTCAGCCTCAACATCGTCTCCCGCCGCGGCAAGACCATCCGGCCCAAGACGCTCAACCAGAAGCGCTACGTCGACGCCATCGACAAGCACACCGTCGTCTTCGGCATCGGCCCCGCCGGCACCGGCAAGACCTACCTCGCCATGGCGAAGGCCGTCCAGGCGCTGCAGGCCAAGCAGGTCACCCGCATCGTGCTGACCCGCCCGGCCGTCGAAGCCGGCGAGCGCCTCGGCTACCTGCCCGGCACCCTCAACGAGAAGATCGACCCCTACCTGCGGCCGCTCTACGACGCGCTGCACGACATGGTCGAGCCCGAGTCGATCCCGCGGCTCATGCAGGCGGGCACCATCGAGATCGCGCCGCTGGCCTACATGCGCGGCCGGACCTTGAACGACGCCTTCATCATCCTCGACGAGGCCCAGAACACCACGCCCGAGCAGATGAAGATGTTCCTCACCCGCCTCGGGCAGGACTCCAAGATCGTCGTCACCGGCGACATCACCCAGGTCGACCTGCCCACCGGGCAGCGCAGCGGCCTCCGTGTCGTCCGCGAAATCCTCGGCGGCGTCGAAGGGCTCCACTTCTCCGAACTGACCAGCCAGGACGTCGTCCGGCACAAGCTCGTCGGCGACATCGTCGACGCCTACGAGAAGTGGCAGGCCGTGCAGGACGCCCAGGACCAGCAGCAGGGCAACGGCTGGAAGGGCAACCGGCGTTGAGCATCGAAATCGCCAACGAGTCCGGCGTCGACGTCGACGAGACGTCCATCGTCTCCGCGGCCCGCTACGCCCTCGACAAGATGGAGGTCAGCCCGCTCGCCGAGCTGTCCATCCTCCTCGTCACCCTCGAAGTCATGGAAGACCTCCACGAACGCTGGATGGACCTGCCCGGCCCCACCGACGTGATGGCCTTCCCGATGGACGAGCTCGACTCCTCCCGCCGCCCGGACGCGCCCGACGCGTCGCCGGCGCTGCTCGGGGACATCGTGCTCTGCCCGGCGTTCGCCAAGGACCAGGCCAAGACGGCGGGCCACGGCCTGATCGACGAGCTGCACCTGCTCACCGTCCACGGCTGCCTCCACCTCCTGGGCTACGACCACGCCGAGCCCGCCGAGGAACGTGAGATGTTCGGCCTCCAGAAGCGCATCCTCGGCGAGTACCAGGACGCCGTCGCCGCGCTGGAGAAGCAGAACGCCCAGCGCAACACCGACGACCGCGTCCTCGGCATCGCCGGGCTCGACGCGAGCGCCGAGCCGAGCCCCGCGCCGCCCGCGGGAGACGCGCCCTAGGCGTCAGCCATGGTCCAGCTCCTCTTCGCGATCGCGCTCGTGCTGCTCGCGGGCGTGTTCGCGGCGGCCGACGCCGCCGTCAGCACCGTGTCCCAGGCCCGGGCCGACGGCCTCGCCCGGATGGGCCTGCCCGGCGCCCGCCACCTCGCCGCGGTCGTCGGCGAACGGCGGCGGCACATCAACCTGCTGCTCCTGCTGCGCCTCGGCTGCGAGCTCACCGCCACCGTGCTGGTCACCGTCTTCGTCGGCACCCGGCTCCAGCCGCTCGGCCTCGCCGTGCTGGTCACCGCGGTCGTCATGATCGTCGTCAGCTACGTCCTCATCGGCGTCGGCCCGCGCACCCTCGGCCGCCAGCACCCCTACCGCATCGGCCGCTACGTCGCCGGGCCCGTCCGCGTCCTCGGCTCGGTCCTCGGCCCGCTGTCCCGCCTCCTCATCCTCATCGGTAACGCCATCACCCCCGGCCAGGGCTTCCGCGAAGGCCCGTTCACCTCCGAGGTCGAGCTGCGCGAGCTCGTCGACCTCGCCCAGGAACGCGGCGTCGTCGAGGACTCCGAGCGCGAGATGATCCACTCGGTGTTCGAGCTCGGCGACACCATCGCCCGCGAGGTCATGGTGCCGCGCACCGAGATCGTCTGGATCGAGCGCACCAAGACCGTCCGGCAGGCACTGGCGCTGGCCCTGCGCACCGGCTTCACCCGGCTCCCGGTCATCGACGAGTCGGTCGACGACATCGTCGGCGTCGTCAACATCAAGGACCTCATGTCCGGGTACCTGGACCCGGACGGCCCGAGCACCGTCGTCGACACCGTGATGAACGGGGCGTCCTTCGTCCCCGACTCGAAACGGCTCGACGAGCTGCTCAAGGAGATGCAGCGCTCGCACCACCACATGGCCATCGCCGTCGACGAGTACGGCGGCACCGCCGGCCTGCTGACCATCGAGGACGTCCTCGAGGAGATCGTCGGCGAGATCACCGACGAGTCCGACGCCGACGAACGCCCCGAGGTCGAGGAGCTCGAAGACGGCGCCGTCCGCGTGTCGTCCCGGATGGGGGTCGACGACCTCGGCGAGCTGTTCGGCATCGACCTCGAAGACCACGACGTGGAGACCGTGGGCGGGCTGCTCGCGGAACGACTGGGTAGGGTCCCGCTACCGGGGGCCGAAGCCGAGGTCGCCGGCCTTCGGCTGTTCGCCGAAGGGGGCAAGGACCGGCGCGGCCGGATGCGCATCACCTCCGTGGTGGTGCACCCGGTCACCGCCGAGGCGATGACCGACCCGGCGGACCGGACCTCCCGGCGCCGCACGCGCCTGCCCCACCCCGACGAACGCGACAGGAGCGTCGAACATGCCTGACCTCGAGGCGGAGGACCAGAAACTGGTCACCCTCGCCCGGTCCTCGCGCGCCCGGATCCAGGCGTCCGAAGGCGCCGCGGTCCGCGACACCGACGGCCGCACCTACGCGGCGGGCACGGTCGACCAGCCGTCGTTCAAGCTCACCGCGCTGCAGGCCGCCGTCGCCGCCGCGCTGTCCAGCGGCGCCGAAGGCATCGAAGCGGCCGCCGTAGTCACCGGCGAAGGTCTGCTCAAGGAAGCTTCCCGGCACGCGATCCGCGACATCGCGAAGTACGCGCCGATCATCCTCGCCGACCCGTCCGGAACCGTGCTCGAGGTGCTGAACCGATGACCGAACACCGTTCCGGCTTCGCCTGCTTCGTCGGCCGGCCCAACGCGGGCAAGTCGACGCTGACCAACGCGCTCGTGGGCACCAAGGTCGCCATCACGTCGAGCAAGCCGCAGACCACCCGCCACGCGATCCGCGGCATCGTGCACCGCGAGGACGCCCAGCTCGTCCTCATCGACACCCCCGGCCTGCACCGCCCGCGCACCCTGCTCGGCGAGCGGCTCAACGACATCGTGCACACGACGTGGTCCGAAGTGGACGTCGTCGGCCTGTGCGTGCCGGCCAACGAGAAGATCGGCCCCGGCGACAAGTTCATCGCCGCCGAGCTGCAGAAGATCGCCCAGCGCACCCCGGTCATCGGCATCGTCACCAAGACCGACCTGGTCCAGCCGCAGCAGGTCGCCGAGCAGCTGCTGGCGCTGCAGGGCGTGATGGACTTCGCCGAGCTGATCCCGGTTTCCGCCGTGGACGGCTTCCAGGTCGGCGCGCTCGCGGACCTGCTCGTCCAGAAGCTCCCCGAAGGCCCACAGCTCTACCCGGGCGGCGAGCTCACCGACGAACCCGAGCAGACGCTGGTCGCCGAGCTCATCCGCGAGTCGGCGCTGGAAGGCGTCCGCGACGAGCTGCCGCACTCGATCGCCGTCACCGTCGAGGAGATGCTGCCGCGCGAAGGCCGCGACGACCTCATCGACGTGCACGCGTTCCTCTACGTGGAGCGGCCGAGCCAGAAGGGCATCATCCTCGGGCACAAGGGCGAGCGGCTGCGCGAGGTCGGCGCCACCGCCCGCAAGAACATCGAGGCGCTGCTCGGCTCCAAGGTCTACCTCGACCTGCACGTCAAGGTGGCCAAGGAGTGGCAGCGCGACCCCCGTCAGCTGCGCCGGCTCGGGTTCTGACGTGACCGAGCGCCCGCACCCGCCCGCCGACTACAACCCCGGGCCCCCGCCCTCGAGCAACCTGGCCTGGGGCATCGTCGCCGCGATCATCTGCCTGCCCTTCGGGATCGTCTCGATCTTCCAGGCCGCCAAGGTGGAGCGGCTCTGGGCCCAGGGCGACCCGGACGCCGCCCGGAACGCGGCCGGTGCCGCGCGGCGCTGGGCGATCATCGGCGCCGTCGTCGGCGTGGTGCTCTGGATCCTCGTGGTCGTCGGCGGCATCCTGCTGCTGGGAACGCTGCTCGACGACGCCGCGTCCCACTGAGGAACGTCGGCGGCAGGAGGAGAACCCGGTGACCCAGCAGTACCCGTACTACGGGTGGCAGCCGAACTACGGGCCACCCCCGGAGAACAACCTGATCTGGGCGATCCTGGCGACGGTGCTGTGCTGCCTGCCGTTGGGTATCGTCGCCATCGTGAAGGCGAACCAGGTCAACACCCTGTGGTTCCAGGGGTACCACGCCGAAGCGCACAAGGCCGCCGACGAAGCCCGCAAGTGGGCGATGTGGTCGGCGATCTCCTTCGGCATCCTGATCGCGCTCTACGTGGTGTTCTTCATCGTGATGTTCGTGGCCGTCGGCGCCTCGTTCTGGGGGCTGGCGACATGACGACCGTCTACACGGGATTCCCGGCCCAGGGGACCAGGGCCACGCTGCGCGCCCTGAGCGCCCCGATGGCCGTCGCCGGCGGGCTCGGCCTGTGCTGCGCGGCCGTCTGGATCGGCGACCCCACCACCCCCGGCGGCTGGCTTCCCGTCTGCCCGACCAAGGCGCTGTTCGGCATCGACTGCCCGGGCTGCGGCGGCATGCGGATGGCCTACAGCCTGATGCACGGCGACATCCCCGCGGCCCTGCACTACAACGCCCTCTCGTTCGTCTTCGTGCTGCTCTTCGTCTGGAGCACCGCCGCCTGGACGGTCGGGCGGCTGCGCGGCCGCTGGGTGAACAGCTGGCTGCACTGGCGCTGGACCCCGCTCGCCGTCGGCCTCGCGTTCGCCGTTTGGTTCGTCGTTCGCAACCTCCCGTTCGCCCCGTTCACCGGTTTGCGCGTCTGAATCGCAACGGAGGGGAACCGGCGCGCCGTGTAATGCGTCGGAGCTTCGCTACGTTCACCCGGACAGTGGACGCCTGACACGCGCGGGCGAACGCGAACCGAGTACGCTCCCGCGGACCGTGCCGTACATTCGGGCCGGTTCCGCATGAGGTGTGCGGGTGGAGTGACCAGCGAGGGGGAGACCCACATGACCGATCCCTACGGCCAGCCGTCCTTCGGGCAGCAGCCCGGCGGCCAGCAGCCGTTCGGACAGCCGCAGCCGGGCCAGGCGCCGCCGCCGTACGGGCAGCAGGCGCCCTACGGGCAGCAGGCACCGTTCGGGCAGCCGGCTCCGTTCGGCCAGCAGGGCACGCCCTTCGGCCCGCCCGCGAACTACGCGAACTGGGGTCAGCGCGCCCTCGCGCTGATCATCGACATCGCCCCGGTCTTCGTGCTCTACATCCTCGGCGGTCTCATCGCCGTGATCGCCCAGGACCCCTCGCCCCTGCTGGTCGTCGGCGGGATCGGCTGGGTGGCCCAGATCGGCTGGACGATCTACAACCGCTGGATCCAGCAGGGCAACACCGGCCAGTCGCTCGGCAAGCGCGTCACGAAGATCAAGCTCGTCGGTGAAAGCACCGGGCAGCCGATCGGCGCCGGCATGGCGTTCGTGCGCGACCTCGCCCACTTCGTGGACGGCATCATCTGCTACGTCGGCTACCTCTGGCCGCTGTGGGACGACAAGTCCCAGACGCTCTCCGACAAGATCGTCGGCACCGTCGTCGTCAACGCCGACGGTGCGGCCGCGCCCTTCGGCCAGCCCGGAGCGGGACAGCCCGGCGCGCAGCCGTTCGGCGGCGGCTACCCGCCGGCCGGACAGCAGCCCGGCCAGTTCGGCCAGCCGCCGTCCGGCGGTTTCCCGCAACAGCCGCAGTCCGGCGGGTTCGACCAGCCGCAGTCCGGTGGCTTCCCGCAGCAGCCCGCGCCGGGTGGCTTCGGCCAGCCGCCGCAGTCCGGCGGTTTCCAGCAGCAGCCCCAGTCCGGCGGCTTCGGCCAGCCCGGCCAGCCACTGGCGCCGCCCCCGGGCCAGAGTGCCTTCGACGAAGGCGCCGAGCGCACCCAGATGCTCCGCCCCGGCGCCGGTCCGGACACCGGTGCTTCGCCGTTCGGCGAAGGCGCGGAGCGCACCCAGATGCTGCGTCCCGAGGCCCAGGGTGAGGCCGAGGCGACCCAGAAGCTCCAGCCGGGCCAGTTCGGGCAGCAGCCGCCGCAGCAGCCCGGCCAGCCGCCGCAGCAGTAGCCGCGGCACACGACTTTCCGCACCACCGCCGGGTTTCCGGCGGAAGTTCACGAGTAGTTGGGGTAGACGTTCATGACCAATCCCTACGGGCAGCAGCAGCCGCCCTACGGTCAGCAGCCGCAGTCGGGCGGTTTCCCGCAGCAGCCGGGTTACGGGCCGCCGTCCGGGGGCATGCCCGCGCCGTACGGCCAGCCCGCGCCCTACGGCCAGCCGCCCACCGGCGGCTTCGGCGCCCCGGGGTACGGCCCCGGTGGTGGCGACATCAACCAGATCAAGGACTACAAGGGCTGGGCGATCGGCTGCATCTTCCTCTTCTGGATCCTCGCGATCTTCGCGATCATGAAGTCCAACGAGGTCCAGACGTACAAGATGCAGGGCAACTACATGATGGCGGAGCAGGCGTCGAAGACGACCAAGACGCTCTGCCTCATCGCCACCATCATCGGCGGCCTGAGCTGCGTGACCGCGATCATCATCTGGATCGTCGCCATCGCCACCGCCACGACGGCCTACTGCACCGGCTACTACTGCTGAACCCGGGTCGGTCCACCCCGGCGTCGCCCGCAAGTGGGACGATGTCGGGGTGGTGAACCTCTACCGCGACACCGGGGTGGTGTTGCGCACGCACAAGCTGGGTGAAGCCGACCGGATCGTCACCCTGCTGACCCGGCGGCACGGCAAGGTGCGTGCCGTCGCGAAGGGCGTGCGGCGCACCTCGTCCCGCTTCGGGGCCCGGCTGGAGCCGTTCGGCCACGTCGACGTGCAGTTCTACACCGGCCGCACGCTGGACGTGATCACCCAGGTCGAGACCGTGGACGCCTTCGCGCTGCCGCTGGTCGCCGACTACCAGCGCTACACCGCGGCCAGCGCGATCGCCGAAACCGCGGACCGGCTCTCGGCCGAAGAGGGCGAGCCGGTGCTCAAGCTCTACCTCCTCGTCTGCGGCGCGCTGCGCTCGCTCGCCGCGGGGGAACGTGACGCCTCCCTGGTGCTCGACGCGTTCTTCCTCCGCGCGATGTCCTACGCCGGCTGGGCGCCCGCGCTCACCGAGTGCGCCCGCTGCGGCCTGCCCGGCCCGCACGTCGCGTTCAGCGTCGCGGCCGGCGGCTCGATGTGCCAGGACTGCCGCGTCCCCGGCTCCGTGCACCCCGCGCCCGAGGTCCTGGACCTGCTCACCGCCCTGCTGCACGGCGAATGGACGATGGCCGAGTCGACCCTGCCCGGCACCCGCCGCGACGCGAGTGGCCTGGTCGCGGCCCATCTGCAGTGGCATCTGGAGCGTCAGCTCCGGTCCCTTCCCCTGGTCGAGCGACGTGCCCGGGAGCCTGTGGTACGCGGGCAGTAGGGTCGGGCCTGATCGATTTTCACCCATCCAGGGAGGCCCGCCGTGTTGCGCAGGGGACGCGAGAACAAGGCGTCGCGATCCGAGCTGCGTGCCCCGGATCCGCACCCGTCCGGGGCGGTGCCCCCGGAGATCCCGCGTGAACTGGTGCCGAAGCACGTCGCGCTGGTCATGGACGGCAACGGCCGCTGGGCCAACCAGCGCGGCCTGCCGCGGATCGAAGGCCACAAGCGCGGCGAGGCGGTGATGATCGACGTCGCCGCCGGCGCGGTCGAGATCGGCGTCAAGTGGCTCTCGGTCTACGCGTTCTCGACGGAGAACTGGAAGCGCAGCCCCGAAGAGGTGCGGTTCCTGATGGGCTTCAACCGCGACACGATCCGCCGCCAGGTCGACTACCTGGGCTCGATCGGCGTGCGCATCCGCTGGGCCGGGCGCCGGCCGAAGCTGTGGGCGTCGGTGATCAAGGAACTGCAGGCGGCCGAAGAGAAGACCAAGCACAACACGGCTTTGAACATGACGATGTGCGTCAACTACGGCGGCCGCGCCGAGCTGGGCGACGCGATGCAGCGGATCGCGCGCGACGTCGCCGACGGCAAGCTGAACCCGGACAAGGTCACCGAGAAGACCATCGGCAAGTACCTGTACCAGCCGGACATGCCCGACGTGGACCTGTTCCTGCGCCCTTCGGGGGAGCAGCGGACGTCGAACTTCCTGCTGTGGCAGTCGGCCTACGCCGAGATGGTCTACCAGGACACGCTGTTCCCCGACTTCGACCGGACCCACCTGTGGCGGGCCTGCCTGGAGTTCGCCAAGCGCGACCGCCGCTTCGGCGCGGCCGTCGACCAGGCCTCGTCGTCATGAGCGCCACCGAAGCGGCCGAGACCGCGGAGCTGCTGACCAGCGCGAAGGGCGCCCTGGAGCGTTACCTCGAGGTCCACGTCGACGACGACGGCGCGCTGACGTTCTCCCACGGCGACGTCCCGTGCGTCATCCAGGCGACCCGGCTCGGCGAGGGACTCACCGTGCTGAGCCTGACCTGCGTGGTCGGCTGGGACCTGGCGGACGCGCCGGAGCTGTCCATCGCGGTCGCGGAGCGGGCCGGCCAGGGGCTGTTCGGCACGCTCGGCGTCGGCCACTCCGACAACGGCGTCGACGTCACGCTGCGCTACGCGTTCCCGGCGGTGGGCCTCGACGAGGCGGCGCTGGGAACGCTGCTGATGCTCGTGGTGTCGACGGCGTCGCAGCTGCGGACCGACCTGCCGGGGATCCTGCCCGCGGAGTAGCCTTTTTCGACGCGAACGGTCCATCGCGGTTCGAAACGGACCGTAATCGGCCGTTCGCGGCCTGTGCGGGTCTCCTGGGGTCGTGGCGTCCTGGCATCATCGCCGTCGTGGACACCCTTTCCGAACCTGCCACCGAGACCGGCCGGCGGCGCACCCGCCGGTTCCGGGTCAGCTCGGTCGAAGTGCTGTGCGCGATCCTGCTGGTCGCGATCCTCGGCCAAGGCCGGCTGCAGCAGCTGTTCGACGTGCCGGCGCTGCGCACCGGCTCGACCGTGTTCGTCGCGGTGTGCGTGCAGGCGCTGCCGTTCCTCGTGCTGGGCGTGCTGATCAGCGGCGCCATCGCCGCGTTCGTGCCCGCGCGCGTGCTGGAGAAGGTGCTGCCGCGGCGGGCCGGTGCCGCGGTCGGCGTCGCCGGCCTCGCCGGGGTCGCCTTGCCGGGCTGCGAGTGCGCGTCGGTGCCGGTGGCGCGCCGCCTGATGGGCCAGGGTGTGGCCCCGGCCGCGGCGCTGACGTTCCTGCTGGCCGCGCCGGCGGTGAACCCGGTGGTGCTGGTGGCCACCGCGGTCGCGTTCCCGGGCAAGCCGGAGATGGTGCTGGCCCGCTTCGCGGGTTCGCTGGCCACGGCGATGGTGATGGGCTGGCTGTGGGCCCGCTGGGGCAAGCTCGCCTGGATCACCGAGCGCGCGTTGCGCCGCCTGCCGGACGTCGAGGGCGGCCGGCGCTGGCGCGTGTTCGCCGAGACGGCCCGCACGGACCTGGTCGAGGCGGGCGGTTTCCTGGTGCTGGGCGCGCTGATCTCGTCGGCGCTGAACGTACTGGTCCCGGCGAAGTGGTTCGGCGTGCTGGGGGATCAGCTGGTGCTGGGCATCGTGGTGATGGCGGTGCTCGCGGTGGTCTTGGCGCTGTGCAGCGAAGCGGACGCGTTCGTGGCGGCGTCCCTGACGGCGTTGCCGCTGCTACCGAAGCTGGTGTTCCTGGTCGTCGGCCCGGCGGTCGACGTCAAGCTGTTCGCCCTCCAGGCGGGCACGTTCGGAAGGTCGTTCGCGGTCCGCTTCGCCCCGGTGACCTTCGTGGTGGCGGCGGCCTGCGCGGTGGTGACCGGACTGGTGGTGGGGCTGGCATGAACCCGAACAGCCAACCCGTCCGCGAACCGTGCCGGTGGCGAGCGGTCGCGGGCAGCTCGACTCTCGGTGGCGGGCCGGCCGCGTGCCTGCCGCATTCCGGCCGGCGATTCCAGCGGCCAGGCTCGGCTTCGAGCGGTCGGCGACCGCAGGCAGCTGCGCTTCTGGTGGTGAGGAGGCGGGTTGGTGCGGGCGGAGTGGGTCTCGTGTTCGGCGGCGTATCGGCGGAACCGGCCCGGCCGCTGAGCCTGGCTTCCGGTGGTCGGCGACCGCAGGCGGCTGCGCTTCTGGTGGTGAGGAGGCGGGTTGGTGCGGGCGGAGTGGGTCTCGTGTTCG
>NZ_JBICSQ010000100.1:0-25657 GCF_043197175.1 Amycolatopsis sp. NPDC049252 | reverse complement strand
CGTGGAGCGCCTGGCCTGCAGGCGGTCCGACAGCTCGCTACTTCCGGCGCCCCGCCGCCTTGGCACGGTCGTGCGCCCACCCCGTCAGCACGACGCCGATCGCCGTCGCGACCAGGTAGCAGACCAGCGTCCCCGCGAACCCCGCGCCGAGCCGGCCGAGCAGGCCGGCGTTCCCGTGGTCGATCAGCAGGCGGATCGCGCCCTGCGCACCGGCCACCGTCACGACCATCCCCAGCACCTGCAGCACGTCGAACTTCATGGTTCCCCCCTCCCGTTGGTGATACGACTGCATCATAACCAGGAGTGACCGACGCGCTCAACCGAGAAGAGCGCGGTAGCGTGTCCGGCGTGGCGGGGAGCCGGATCACGGTGCGGGTGGGCGAGCGGCAGCTGACGCTCTCGAACCTCGAAAAGGTGCTCTACCCGAAGACCGGGTTCACCAAGGGCGAGGTGCTCGACTACTACACCCGGATCGCACCGCTGCTGCTGCCGCACATCCGCGACCGGGCCATGACGTTCGTGCGGTTCCCCGACGGCGTCACCGGCGGCTCGTTCTTCGAGAAGGACGTCTCCCGGCACGCCCCGGACTGGGTCCGCACCGCCCGCCTCGCCGTCAGCGGCCGCGGCAAGGAGCCCGAGATCGTCGCCTACCCGCTGATCAACGACCTGCCCGAGCTCGTCTGGGCGGCCAACCTCGCCGCGCTCGAGCTGCACGTCCACCAGTGGACCGTCGACGCCGACGACGAGCGGAGCACCCCGGACCGGCTGGTGTTCGACCTCGACCCCGGGCCCGGCGCGACCGTGGTCGACTGCTGCCGGGTCGCCGAGCGGCTCTACGACGTGCTCACCGATGACGGCCTGACCCCGGTCGCGAAGACCAGCGGCTCCAAGGGCATGCAGCTCTACGCGGGCGTGGTGACCGCCGATGGCGGCGAGACGTCGCAGTACGCGAAGGCGCTGGCCGAGCGGCTGGCCGCCGAGACCCCGGACCTGGTGGTCGCGCGGATGACGAAGACCCTGCGCCCCGGCAAGATCTTCATCGACTGGAGCCAGAACAACCCGTTCAAGACCACGGTGGCGCCCTACTCGCTGCGCGGGCGCGACGAGCCGACGGTGTCGACCCCGGTCACCTGGGACGAGGTGCGCGCCTGCCGGCACGTCACGCACCTGCGGTTCACCGCGGACGAGGTCCTGGAGCGGGTCGCGGACATCGGTGACCTCTTCGCGGACCTGGAACGGACTCGAGTGCCGATTCCGGCAATCGGCTGAATTTCGGAAAACGCAATTCCCCGCTGAATGGGCTCCGGTTCCGCGCGCGCCCGTCGCGCCGATCACGAGAATTGCGGGAAACGGGCGGGACCAGCGCGATTCGATCGTCCTCTTCGGATCGGTGCACGTGCAGACGGCCGTGTCGGTGCACGCCCCGCCGGACAGGTGTGTTCCCGTTGTGCGCCAAGGTGGACGGACTGGGTACGGTCTACGCGTAAACCGTCAGGATGAGCCGCCGGAGCCGGTCATGAGGATCCAGAAACCACCGCGGCTTTCGCGAGCCTTCGGTCGTAGTTCGCCGGGCGCGTTGTGCGAGCCGTTCTCGGTCACCACCACGTTCGAGGGTGATCGGTGCGCGGTCGTCGCCGTGGTGGGCGACATTGATCTCGCCACCGTTGGAATTCTTGTCGAATGTATTGAAACCGCGGTACGGGCGGGCGGGGTGCTCGTCGTCGACCTGACGGAGGTGAGGTTCTGCTCGGGGGCCGGGCTTCGCGCGCTGCACCGGCTGCGGCGCGGGGCCGAACTGGCGGCCGTGCCGGTCGCCTGGGTGGTGCGGAGCCCGCGGATGTGGCGGCTGCTGCGGGGGACCGGCGTCGCCGGTTTCGCGTGCTACCGGGATCGCGCCGACGCGCTCGCCGCCGTCGGCTGATCGCGGTCTCGACCGGCCGGGCAGGGCGCCCGGCCGGCTTCGGAGGAGGGAAAGGAAACGGGTGTCCGGCCTGATCGACGCCGATCTCGAGTTCTGGTTCCAGCGCGGCCTGCGCGCCTACCTGGGCGAGGTGGCCAGGGCGCTCGGCTTCGGCCTCGAGTCGTGCACCGTGGACGTCGACGTCCCGGTGTCGGCCTACCTCGCGGTCGACTGGCGCCTGCGGCACTTCCCGCACCGCGACGTGGCGTTGCTGTGGGACG
The DNA here is from genome assembly GCF_043197175.1 of Amycolatopsis sp. NPDC049252. Taxonomy (NCBI): domain Bacteria; kingdom Bacillati; phylum Actinomycetota; class Actinomycetes; order Pseudonocardiales; family Pseudonocardiaceae; genus Amycolatopsis; species Amycolatopsis sp. NPDC049252. The sequence goes on along the minus strand of NZ_JBICSQ010000100.1, from coordinate 23,476 downwards.
AGGTCCACGGCTGGGCCGTCGCGGTCGAGGCGGCCTGCGGCGAGGAGATGATCGTGCTGGCCTACCTGGGCGGGGCCGACATCCTGCCGGACCCCCGGGTGATCGTCCGGTTCCTGGCCGCGCTGCGCGCCGGTGACCTGGCCCCGGACGGGCCCGGCTCGCCCGTGCTGCGCCGCGCCGGGAGCCACCAGGAACTGCTGCCCCTGCTGCCGACCGGTTAGCGCGCCGGGCGCAAGACCGTCGGCGACCGGCCTCCGCGCCCACCCACCCCGCTCCGCTTCAGGGCCACGCTCGGGTGACCTTTGGGGTCGCGACGCTAGGCGCGCCGGGTGCCGATCCTCCACACTGGACGCCATGGCGGGGACGGTGCCGGACGCGGTTTCGCCGATGCTGGCCGTCGACGGGCCCCTTCCCGACGACGACCGGCACGGCTACGAGTGGAAGTGGGACGGCTTCCGCGGCTGCGTGCGTGTCGCGGCCACCGGCGAAACCCGGATCACCAGCCGCAGCGGCAGCGACCACACCCCGCGCTACCCGGAGCTGGGCGACGTCTTCGGGCCCGCGCTCGGCGGCCGGGCCGCGGTGCTGGACGGCGAGGTCGTGGCGCTGAACGCGGCCGGACGGCCGGAGTTCGAGCTGATGCAGCGCCGCGCCATGCACGAGCCGACGCCGAAGCTGCGCGCGGAGGTCCCGGTCGTCTACTTCGCCTTCGACCTGCTGCGGATCGACGGCGAGTCGCTGCTGACCGTGCCGTACGCGCGGCGGCGCGAGCTGCTGGCCGAGCTGGTGCGGCCGGCGGACGGCCGGATCGTCGTCCCGCCCTGGTACACCCGCGCCGACATCGCGCCGGCCCAGCTGCTGGCGACCGCGGCCGAGCACGGCATCGAGGGTGTCGTCGCGAAGCGCCTGGACGCGCCGTACCTGCCCGGCGCCCGGTCGCCGTTGTGGACCAAGCGCGCGCTGACCCACACGGACGAGGTGATCGTCGGCGGCTGGCGTCCCGGCGCCGGCCGCCGCTCGGGCACCCTGGGCGCGCTCCTGCTGGGCGCGTACGACGACGAAGGCGCGCTGGTCTACCTCGGCGACGTCGGCACCGGCTTCACCGACGACGCGCTCGACCACCTCAGCGCGGTGCTCGCACCGCTGGCCCGACCGGCGAGCCCGTTCGACACCGAGGTCCCGCGCGACCGCGCCCGCGGCGCGCACTGGGTCGAGCCGACGCTGGTCGGCGAGGTCGTCTACCGGCGGATCACCCCGGACATGCGGCTGCGCCACACGTCCTGGCGCGGCCTGCGCCCGGACCGGGCCCCGGACGAGGTCCGCATTCCGCCGGTGTGACCGCCGGAAACTGTCGGTGGCCGGTGGTTCCATGGGCGCCATGACGACTTCAGTACTGCAGGCTCCGCCCACGCGCATCCACCGGCCGGACGTCACGGTCATGGAGCAGGCCACCGCCGACGAGCTGCCCGAGATCCAGCAGCTCTGGCCCGCGTTCGAGCGGCTGGTCGGGCTGCGCGGGCGCAAGATGTACGGGCGCGCCGACGTGAAGGCGAACACCTACACCGCCTGCACGCCGGTCAAGGACGACGATCGGCCGGCGGAGCTCGGCCTGGCGACCGGGGTGCTGGCCGGTGGCTGGTACCTGCGCGGGACCCTGACCGGTGAGCCGCCCGCGATCTTCGGGAAGATCGGGCCCGGGATGGCCGAACTGGAAGGCACCGAACCCGTCGACCACGCCCGCCCGCTCGTGGAGTTCTACCGCCGCAACGACGTCATCGAGCTGTGGGTGCCGGTGTTCCCGGCGTGACGGACCCGATGCGGCTGGTCGAGATCACCGCCCGAAGCCGAGCCCTGGTACCGGGCCGTCTACGTCGGCGGCACCGAACTGCTCACCAGCCACCAGCCACCAGCCTGACGACGATGGCCCGGGCCCCTTCTACGAGAAGCAGGGGTTCCGCCCGACCGGCGAGGTCGACGACGGTGAGGTCGTGGTGCGGCTCGTCCTTTGACTCAGACGAGCAAGAGGGCCACGTACACCCCGCCGCCCGCGGAAAGCAGGCCGAGGAGCAGACCCGCCCACCGCGGGATGTCGTAGTCCTCCAGCAGGAGTTCGCGGACGAGCGCGATGAGGAGGCCGATCGAGGCGAAGACGATGAAGCCGATGTCGTTGCCCACGGTGTTGCGCAGATCCACGACCGTGCCGCCTTTGCGCACGGAGACGATGTCCTCCGTCGCCTTCGACACCTGCACCACGACTTGGGTCCCCGGCTCGGTGTCCAGCGCCTGCTGTTCGTCGCCGAACTCGAAGTCTTCGGTCGCGCTGCGGACGGTGATGAAGTAGGTCGTGTACGAGGGCGAGTCCTGGGTCGCCTCGTGGTGCTGCTGCCGGTGCCCGACGACGGTGCCTTCGATGCTGTAGGTCGGCGCGTCCCGCACGCCGAGGTCGTGGACGGCGTAGGTGAGCACGCCGGCCGGGATGCCGAACCACAGCAGGGTGCCGATGAGCCGCAGCACGATCATCGCTTTAGCCTTCCGGTCGGCGGCCTCCGGCGGGAGGGGATAACCACCGCCCCGGGAGTGACGACGGTCACGTCGCCGGCTGTCACACGGGCGCGGTCCCCGGGGTCGAGCAGGTGACGGACCCCGAACCCCGGGGGCCGGAAACCCTTGAGGAGTCCCCGATGTCCACCGCCCACCTGATCGTCAGCATCGTCGGTGCCGCCATGGCCGGGTTCTCGGCCTACTCGGTCTTCACCCACGCGAAGTGGGTCGTGGAGCCGCTCGCCGAGTACGGCGTGCCGCGCTCGTGGTGGCCGTGGCTCGGCACCGCCAAGGCCGCCGGCGCCGCGGGGCTCGTCGCGGGCCTGTTCGTCCCGGTGATCGGTGTCGCCGCCGGAATCGGCCTGGTGCTCTACTTCACCGGCGCCGTCATCACGGTCGCGCGGGCGAAGTCGTACGCGCACCTGGCCTTCCCGGTGATGTACCTGGCGCCGGTGGTCGCCGCGCTGGCGCTGGCGTCCTGATCAGCGGTGCGCGAGCCAGTCGAGAGCGTCGGTGGCGTGGTCGAGCACGGACAGGTGCCCGTCGGCGGGGTACCGCCGGAACTCCGCGGTCGGACAGCGGGCGGCGAGCCACGCGCCGTGCGCGGCGGGGATCAACCGGTCGTCTTCGCCGTGCAGCACCAGCAGTGGCGCGGTGATCGACGCCGGGTCGCAGCCCCACGGCGTGACATAGGCGAGGTCGTCGTCGACGAGCCCGCCGATCCCGCCCTCCAGCGCCGCGCGGACGACGTCGTTCAGCCACGATTGGGAACCCTCGAGCGCCGCGAAGTCCGCGGCCGTGAAGATGCCCGGATCGAATTCGGCGGCGGCCTCGTGCTTTTCCTTGGCCGCACGGCCTTCGGCGGCCGCGCGCAGGGAGGCCGCGCTCGCCGGGGCCATGCCGCCGAACCAGTCGAGCCCCGCCGCGTCGAACGGTGCCATGGCGGAAACGCTCACGGCGGCGAGGACCCGTCGGGGCAGGAGCGCGGCGCAGGCGAGGGCGTGCGCCCCGCCGCCCGAGTGCCCCATGACGGCGAACTCGCCGAGGCCCAGCGCGTCGGCGACGGCGGTGGCGCAGTCGGCGGCGTTGGCGATGTCCCGCCCGGGCACCGGCGTCGAGGTGCCGTAACCGGGCCGGTCGTAGGCCACCCACCGCACGTCGGGGGACGCCCGCACCAGCGGCGCGGGCGGCGTGCCGGTGTTGGGCGTGCCGTGGTGCCAGAGGACGGTGAGCCGGGCGGGCCCGCCGGTGTCGTGGACGTGCAGCGTCCGGCCGCCGGGCAGCACCAGATCGGTCTCGGTCACCATGGCCCGACCCTAGCGAAGTCAGGCTCGCCGTAACGAAACCCCGGTGCCGGTCCGGCTGCTGCCCGGTGTTCACCGCCAACCCCGCGGTCCGCCGACTACAGCCCGGCGAACTTCAACCGCTTCGCCCGCCACCTGCGCCAGCAGGGCAAGGCCGAGGCCGAGCTGCACCCCCGCCGGCTGGCCCAGCGCCACGACGTGATCCGGCAGACGGGCGGCTGAACCGCCGTCAGCGGGCCAGCCGTTCCGCCAGCCAGGCCAGCGAAAGCGGGTACCGGTAGTCGATCGCGGCGTGGCCCGCCTCGAACAGCTCGAAGTGGACCCGCTCGTCCGGGACGCCCGCCTTCGCCAGCTGGTCGCGGAACGCCTGCGCGCCGACGTCGAGGTAGTACTCGTCGCGCGTGCCCGCGTCGATCCAGATCGCGCGCAGGGAGCGGACCGCCTCCGCGTGGCCCGGGACCATCCGGACCGGGTCCCAGTCGAGCCAGCGCTGCCACGTCTCCGGCCGCAGCACGCCGGTCGCGGGGTCGAACGGCAGCTCCGGCTTGCCGTCCTCGCCGGGGGAGAAGCAGGCGGAGACACCGATCAGCTGCAGCAGGTTCCCGTCCTCCGGCTTGGTGAACGCCGGGCGGGCGCGGAAGTCCGCCCACCACCGCTGGATGTCCTGGTCGTAGCCGCGCAGGGCGCGGACCGCGTCGCCGAAGTCCGGGACGTAGCAGAGTTCGTACAGCGTGTCGCCGGCGTGGGTGGCCAGCGCGCCGAACAGGTCCGGGCGCAGCATCGGCGTGATCATCGCGCCGAACCCGCCCGACGACTTGCCCGTGATCGCGCGGGATTCGCGGTCCGGGATGGTGCGGTAGTGCTCGTCGACCCACGGCACGATCTCGTCGCACAGGTACGAGTGGTAGCGGCCGGTGCCCGGCGAGTCGACGAACTGCGAGCCCCCGTAAGCGGTCCACGCGTCGACGTACACCACGACGCAGCCGGGCGCGCCGCCGGCGAACACCGCGTCGGCCGTTTCGAGGAACGGCTGCCGGAACGGCGTCCGGTTGGCCCACATCGCCAGGTGCCCGGTGTAGCCCTGGATGACGTACACGACCGGGTACCGCCCGGCGCCGTCGTCGTAGCCCGGTGGGACGTACACCCACAGCGGCCGTTCGTGCGGGTCGCCGAGCGGATTGCCGCGCAGCAGCGCGGAGTTCACGGTGTGCCGGTCGAGCCGGCCGGCGAGGTCGCCGTCCCAGGGCAGCATGCCGCCAGTCAACCACGCACCGACCAGTTGCGTGGGCTAAGCGATAGCTGTTTTCCTCGCGTAGCGTTGAGCCGCTTCGACCCGATTGCCGTGTTAAGGGCACGGTGGTGGGTAGGGAGATGCGGGGAAGATCATGAAACGTCCGGGGCCGTTGTTCACATTGCTCGCCGGGGTTGTGCTCGCCGGTGGGATCGGGATCACCAACCTGGCGACGGGGACCGGCGCGACGCCGGTCGCCGGTGCCGCGAACGCCGCGGGGGCGCCCTCCGCGACGGCGTCACCCAAGACGGAGCCGCCCCAGACGGCTCCACCGAAGACGTCCGAAGCCCCGAAGTCCGACGCACCGGCGCGGGCCGACTACGCCGGGCGCGTCGAGGGCGGCGGCGCGTCGGTCGCGGTGTCGATCCGCGACGGCCGCGCGATCGCCTACGTCTGTGACGGCAAGAAGGTCGAGGCCTGGCTGCAGGGTGTGACCGCCGGCGGGAAGCTGGACCTCACGGGCCCCCAGGGCGCGAGCCTCGCCGGGAGCTACGACGCCGCGGCGGTGACGGGCTCGGTCACCGCGGGCGGCAAGACGTGGCGGTTCACCGCGGGCCCGGCCAAGCGGCCCGCCGGGCTCTACCGGGCGGCACCGAAGGTGCAGGGCAAGGCCTCGAAGGCCGGCTGGATCGTCCAGGCCGACGGCAGCCAGGTCGGCATCCTCACCACGGACGACCAGTCCGCCGCGGCGCCGGTGCTCGACCCGGCGGCCCGGACCGCGACGGTCGAGGGCGCCCTGGTGGTCGCCGAGCCGATCAGCGGGATCGACGGGGCGGGTGACTTCTGATGACCACTCCCGCGGCCGGCAACCGGGCCGGGTCCGTGCTTCTCGTGCCGCTGCTGGTCGGCGCCGTCGTCGCGGTGGCGCTCGGCGTCTACGGCAACCTGCACACCCCGACCGGGGTGGCGGTGAACGTCGCGGGCTTCTCCAGCCCGCAGGCGGTGAAGGCGTGGCTGGCCACCGTGGTCGTCGTGCTGGCGCTCGTGCAGCTCGTCACGGCCCTGGTGATGTACGGCAAGCTCGGCCGCTCCGCGCCCGCGTGGGTCTCGCCGGTGCACCGCTGGTCGGGCCGCCTGGCGTTCCTGGTGTCGATTCCCGTGGCACTGCACTGCCTCTACGCGCTCGGGTTCCAGTCGTTCGACACGCGCGTCCTGCTGCATTCGCTGCTGGGCTGCTTCTTCTACGGCGTCTTCGTCGTGAAGATGCTGCTGCTGCGCCGCGACGGGGCGCCCGGCTGGTCGCTCCCGCTCGTCGGCGGGCTCGTCTTCACCGCGCTGGTCGGGCTCTGGCTGAGCGCGTCGTTGTGGTTCTTCACCCAATCCGGCTTGACCTTCTAGGGGGACGATCGTGCGCGACGAAGAAACACTGGGCCGCCGGACGGCGCTCGTGGTGCTGGGCGCCGGGCTGGTGGCGGGCTGCAGCACCTACGGCGGCGGCGCGGGCGCGACGCCCGCGGCGCAGCAGCCCGCCGCGGGCAGCGGAACCGAGCTCGGCGCGGCGGGCGACGTCCCGGTCGGCGGCGGGAAGGTGTTCGCCGACAAGCAGGTCGTGGTGACGCAGCCGGCGGCGGGCACGTTCGCCGCCTTCTCGGTGATCTGCACGCACCAGGGCTGCGCGGTCGACGCCGTCTCCGGCGGCACCATCAACTGCCCCTGCCACGGCAGCAAGTTCAAGATCGCCGACGGCTCGGTGGCGGCCGGCCCGGCGACGCGGCCTCTGGAGAAGAGGTCGGTCACGGTCACCGGCGGGAAGATCACGCTGGCCTGAGTCGTGCCCGGCAACGCCGAGCCGGCCGCCTCGATCGGCAGGGCCGGCGGTGTGGCCGCGAGGGGATCTCGAGGTTGTGGTGCCGAGGTGCGATGCACCCAACGCCGAGGACTTTCCGCGGGCAAGCCCGCTCCGGCCACCGGACAGCTTGCGAAGCTAGGTGTAGGCCTTGGTGATCGTCGCCGGCGGGGCGGCGCCCGCCGGCACCGTCCACAGTGGAGTCGAGGTGTCCGGCTCGCCGGAGAGCACGGTCCGGCCGTCCGTGCAGGTGTAGCTCGCGGGCGGGGGCGCGGCGGTGCACTGCAGGCCGCTTTGGAGGGTGAGCAGGAACGGGCTCGCCGTCCCGCCGGCCGCCGGTGGTGACGGCAGGGCGCCGGGGTAGGTCAGCAGCACGGCCCTGGTCGCCGACGTCGGGCAGACGACCTGGTGCCGGGCGTTCGCCGCCGTGGCGGCGAAACACGGGTCGTACGCCTTGTCCCCGGCCGTGCAGCGGTAGGCGTCGTGCCGGCCGGACACCGCGGACCCCGCCGGGCAGGTGCCGGAGGCGGCCGTGGTCCGGATCCCGGCGGCGACGCGCGTGCCGGTCCACGCCCGGTAGACGACGGCCTGCGTGAACGGCCCGGTGCCGCGGCTCGCGGTCAGCGGCACGTCGACGCCGGGGCTGCCCGCCGCGTCGGCGAGCCAGCCGGTCAGCGGGCCGATGCCGGCGGCCAGGAAGCTGTGCAACGCGCCCGCGTCCGCCGTGCCGCACGTCGCGAGCGCCGTCCAGGTTTCCGCCGCGACCTGGGCGAACGGCCGGTCGGCGGTGTAGTGCGCGGCGCCCGCCTCCGCCGCGCAGGCCAGCACGCCCGGGTTCTGCTCGAGCTCGCCGGGCCGGTCGAGCGCCATGCCGAAGAGCCCGGCCGCGCGGTGGGCCGTCCAGGCCAGCGCCAGCCCGAGGTACGGGCCGGGGTCGGCCTGGCCGTGGAGGGTCGCCGGCAGGCGGGTGACGGGGACGTCGTAGGTGACGCCCGCGCCGGGCCACAGCAGGTCGTGGAAGCGGGGCTGCGGGAACAGCTGGACGGCGGACGTGCTCGGCGCCGCGGTGCGGGCGGTCGGCTCCGGCCAGCCCGGCGGCAGGACGAGCCGGTAGGGCACCCGCGCGTTCGACGTCAGGGTGACACTCGCGCCGCCGCCGTTCGCGGCCACGCACGCCCGGACCGGCGAGCGCGGGTCGGTGCCGGCCGTTCCGCCGACCTCGACGGTGAGACCGGCCGAACCGGCCGCGCGCCCGAGGCACGTCGCCGGCGGATCGGCCGTGGCCTGGCCGACAGCGCGACCCAGCGCGGCGAAGTCGAGCAGCCCGCCCCAGAACGCGCCGTCGGGCGCCAGATCCGCGACGATCCGGCGGCTCTCGGAGTCGTAGGTCGCGAGGGCGAGGCGGGTCCCGTTCGCGGTGACGACGACCGGTGCGAACCCGGGCGGCGGCGCGGCGGGCACCGGGATCCGCACCTGGACCGGCAGCCGCGGCCGCACACCGGCGTCGAAGGTCAGCTCGGCGCCGCCGCCGCTCCGGCGCGCCGCCGGGGTCAGGGCGCCCGGCTCCGGCGCGGGGCGGCCGGACAGCCGGGTGCCGGGCACGACGGCGTCCGGGGGCACGACGACCTCGATGTCCCCGACGGTGAGCGTCGCGCCCGCGGCCCCGGTCACCTCGGAGGCGTCCCCGGCGGCGGCCAGCCGCTGCTGCACCAGCACCCCGCCGGCGCCCAGCAGCAGCGCGACCACCGCCGCCGCCAGAGCCAGCCGGGCCGGCCCGTGGTCCGTGGCCATCCGTACCTCCCAGCACCTGCTCGTCGAGTCTCCGGACCGCACCCGCGCGTTAGCCGTCGTCGCCCAACCGTGACCGGGACGCAGTATGGGCCTCCGGCCGGCCCGTGCGCGAGGTTTCGCCGCTGGTAATGGGCTCGCCGTGGTCCGGCCCGTCTGGCACCATCGGGCTGGTGAACCCGGTCGAGATCGCCTGCGACGAGTCGGGTTCGGAGGGGGAGAACCTCGTCGGCGGCGAAACGGACGTCTTCGCGCACGCCGGGATCCGGATGACGCCGGAGGAGGCCCGCGCCTGCGTGCGGGAGATCCGGCGCCGCATCGGCTCGCCCGCCGAGGAGTACAAGGCCAACCACCTGCTGCGCGCCAAGCACCGGCCGGTGCTCGAATGGCTGCTCGACCCGGCCGGCCCGCTCGCCGGCCGTGGGCACGTGCACCTGACCGACAAGACCTTCTTCGCCGTGCGGGCGGCCGTGACGCTGCTGGCCGAGCACGGCACGGACGCCATGGCACGCACGCTCCACCGCGATGGCCGGGCGGCGTTCGGCGCTCGCTGGGACTTCTTCCTGGCGGCCTTCACCAGCGTGCTGCGGCTCAATCCGCGCCGCGGCGTGACGACGTCCCCCGCCGAGTTCTTCGCCCTGGTCGGCGAGCTCGCCGAGACTCCGGGGGAACCCGGCGAGATCATGAGCCTCTTCCGCGACGGCGGCGAGCGCGTGGCGGACTACCGGGCCCGGCTGGCCGAGGACCCGAGCGTCGTTCCCGTGCTGGATCCGCTCGTGCCCGCGGTGCTCCACACCATCCGGCACTGGAGCGCCGGCGGCACCCCGGTCGCCGTGGTGCACGACGAGCAGCTCGCGCTGACCGCCGAGCGGGTCCTGCAGCTCAAGGCCACCCTCGGGCCCCGGCTGGCGGGGGTGCGGTTCGTCGACTCCCGGTCCGACGCCCGCGTGCAGGTCGCCGACTTCCTCGCCGGGGTCGCCCGGCGCATCGCCTCCGAAGAGCTGAACGCCCGCGGTGACACCACCCTCACCGCGCTGCTCGAGTCCTTTGTGGACGCGGAGTCGGTCTGGGACGGCCCGTTCGTCAGCAGGTGACGACCGTGGCCGGTGACGTCGTGTTGTCGAGCCGCTTGACGTACGCCGCGCCGGTACGCCGCGCCGGTACGCCGCGCCGGTACGCCGCGCGCACGCGCTTTCCTTGCTCGCGAACGGACCTTCGTACACGGCGTACACGTCGGCGCCGTTCACCTGCTGCCGCAGCGAGCCGCAGCCGGTGCTCGGCGTGTGCAGGTACCGCGCGCCCGGGTGGGCGGTCAGGAACTGCTGGACGTCGGCGCGGTAGCGGGCCGGGGTGATCGCGGAGCCGAGCACCACGACGTAGGAGCCGTCGCACGCCGGCGTGCTCAGCGGGGTCGCCAGCCCCAGGTCGGCCGCCGGGACGACCGAGGTCTGCACGGTCACCTGGGTGGTCGTCACCCGGGCGGTCACCGGCGGCGCGCTCGACGTCGGCGGCGGCGGTGTCGACGAGGGCGCCGAAGAGGGCGCCGAAGAGGGCGCCGACGGGCCGGGTGTCGCCCCGGCCTGCGACGACGACCGGTCGAGGAGGAACCACCCACCGGCGGCCACCAGGGCGAGCACCGCCACGCCGGCGACCAGCCACGGTGCCTTCGAACTCCGCGGGACCGGTGTGGCGCGCGGTGCCGTCAGGGTCGGCGGCGCGGGGGAGCGGACCGGGCTGGTGACGCCGACCGCCGTCCGCGCGGCATCGGCCAGTTCCGCGACGGTCCCGAACCGCTCCGCCGGGTCCTTCGCCATGCCCCGCGCGACGACGTCGTCGAACGCCGCGGGCAGGCCGGGCCGCCCTTCGCTCGGCCGCGGGGGCGGCTGGTGGAGGTGGGCGCCGATCAGGGCGGCGGCGGTCGTCGCCGCGAACGGCTTGCGGCCGGTGAGGCACTGGTGCAGCACGCAGGCCAGCGAATAGACGTCGACACGGTGGTCGGCGGGCGCGTCGGTGAACCGTTCCGGCGCCATGTAGTCGAGGGTGCCGACGGCGCCGCCGGTCGCGGTCAGTTCGGTGCCGAGCCCGGCGGCGCGGGCGATGCCGAAGTCCACGAGGTAGGCGAACCCGGTCGGCCCGACGAGCACGTTCGACGGCTTGACGTCCCGGTGCACCAGGCCTTCGGCGTGCGCGGCGGCCAGTGCCTGCGCGACCTGGCCGATGACGTCGACGGCGTCGGCCGGGGAGAGCGGCCCGCCCGCGGTGAGGCGGGTGCCGAGGTCGTCGCCCTCGACCAGGCGCATGTCGAGGTAGAGCCGCCCGTCGATCTCGCCGTAGGCGTGGATCGGGATGACGTGCGGCTCCCGCAGCCGCGCCACCGCGTGCGCCTCGCGCCGGAACCGCTCCTGGAACGCCTGGTCGGCGGCGAACTCGGGGGCGAGCAGCTTCAGCGCCACGACGCGGTCGTGGCGCGTGTCGTAGGCCCGTAGCACCTCGCCCATCCCGCCGCGGGCGATCTGCGACTCCACCCGGTACGGCCCGAACTGCCAGCTCACGCGCACGTCCTCCACTCGGTCACCGGGCCTGAGGAGACTACGCGATCCTGGGCGGCGGCGGGGCGGGCCCGGGAGCCGGAGTCCACTGTGGATCGGGCGCCCGGGCGCACGTCCGGGGCGTCCCGAAGTCCTGCGTCCAGGACGCCTTCTTCGCCGAGCCGAGGCGGTAGGCGGTGCCGATCTCGCGCAGCGAGCAGTCGAGGATGTCGGCCCGGTGCACCGGGCTGTGCATCCACGCGTCGACGACCGCGGTGGGTGTGGCTTGCACCCGTTCTGCACCCGGTTGCCGCACGGGACGTGCCTGCGGAGAAGACGAAGGGTCGCGGCACGTCCGGGAGAATCTCTGACTACAGTCAGCGAATGGATCGGGACCTGGTGGACGGCGTGCGGCGGTTCAACCGGACCGTCACCCAGCGGATCGGTGCGCTCGAAGACGCGTTCCTCGCCCGCGACCGGCCGCTCGGCCAGGCCCGCGTGCTGTGGGAGCTGGGCGAGGCCGGGTGCGACGTCCGGGAGCTGCGGGAACGGCTCGGCCTCGACTCCGGCTACCTCAGCAGGCTGCTGCGCGCGCTGGAACGGGACGGCCTGGTCCGCGTCGGGCGCAGCGCGGGAGACGGCCGGATCCGGGTCGCGCGGCCGACCGAGGCCGGGCTCGCCGAGCGCGTCACGCTGGACGAACGCTCCGACGCCTCGGCCACCTCGATCCTCGAGCCGCTGTCCGAGGGGCAGCGCACCCGGCTCGTCGCCGCGATGGCCGAGGTCGAACGGCTGCTGACGGCGTCGTCGGTCGAGGTCGCCGCGCTCCCGCCCGGCCACCCCGCCGCCCGGTTCTGCCTGGGCGAGTTCTTCGCCGAGCTGGCCCGGCGGTTCGACGGCGGGTTCGACCCCGCGCGCAGCAACCCCGCGGCCGACGACGAGATGACCCCGCCCGCCGGGGTGCTGCTGGTGGCCACGCTGCACGGCGAGCCGGTCGGCTGCGGCGCGCTGAAGTTCCACGACGACGCGCCCGCCGAGGTCAAGCGGATGTGGGTGGCGCCGTCGGCGCGCGGTCTCGGGCTCGGCCGGCGGCTGCTGGGCGAGCTGGAGGCGCACGCGGCCGCCCAGGGCGTCCGCGCGCTGCGGCTGGAGACGAACCGCGCGCTCGGCGAGGCGATCGGCCTGTACCGCGCGGCCGGGTACCGCGAGGTCCCGGCGTTCAACGGCGAGCACTACGCCGACCACTGGTTCGAGAAGTCCACGTAGGCTGGTCCGGTGCGGACACGGCCCACCCTGACCTGGACCTCGGCGGACGCGCCGCTGCCGCGGACGGCGAGCCTCGACGAGCTGACCGACGTCGTCTCCCGGCGGCGGGTCGCCGTCCTGAGCGGCGCCGGGCTCTCCACCGAGTCGGGGATTCCCGACTACCGCGGCGAAAGCGGCAGCCTGCGCCGCCACACGCCGATGACCTACGACGAGTTCGTCACCAGCGACACCGGGCGGCAGCGCTACTGGGCGCGCAGCCACCTCGGCTGGCGCACGATCGCCCGCGCCGACCCGAACGTCGGTCACCGCGCGGTGACCGCGCTGCGCGACGGCGGGTTCCTCTCCGGCGTGATCACCCAGAACGTCGACGGCCTGCACCAGGCGGCAGGCACCGCGGACGCCGTCGAGCTGCACGGCAGCCTCGACCGCGTGATCTGCCTCGGCTGCCGCCGCACCAGCCCGCGTGTCGAGCTGGACCGGCGGCTGCGCGCGGCCAACCCGGACTTCGAGGGCACCGCGACCCGGATCAACCCGGACGGCGACGTCGAGCTGCCCGAGGAGGTCGTGCGCCGGTTCAGCCTGGTGCCGTGCGCGGACTGCGTGTCCGGCGTGCTCAAGCCCGACGTGGTGTTCTTCGGCGAGAACGTGCCGCGCCCGCGGGTCGAGCAGTGCTTCCGGCTGGTCGACGACGCCGACGCGCTGGTGGTCCTCGGCTCGTCCCTGACCGTGATGTCCGGCCTGCGGTTCGTCCGGCACGCGGCGAACGCGGGCAAGCCGGTGGTGATCGTCAACCAGGGCGAGACCCGTGGCGACCGCTACGCGACGGTGCGGGTCGACCGGCCGCTGGGCCAGGCCCTCACCGAGCTGGCGGACCGGCTGGACTGCCCGGTCGGCGGGGGTCCCGGCCGAACCGCGTGAGCAGCCGGTCCTGGCGCGACGCCGTCCGTGCGACAGCTGGTTGCCCGGCGAAGAAGCGGTCCACCGCGAGCCCGGCGAAGATGTCGTCGTACCCGTCGCCGACCCACGCGACGAGGTCCGGGTCGAGCGTGTCGTCGGCGCCGAGGGCACGGGCCAGGTCCCAGGTGTGGACGACGCTGTCGGCGGTCCGCACGGCCAGCGCCTGCCGCCCGCTCAGCTTGCCCATCGGGTAATCGACGACGCGGTCCAACGCGCCGCTCCCGGCGAAGGCGTCCGCGCAGGCGGCGACGGACGCGGTGAACGCCGTGACCGGGTCGTCGCCGAGCGCGTCGGCGTCCCGTTGGGCCAGGAACTCCTCGCGGGTGGCGCCGCGCACGAGCCCGACGTAGTTCAGGTTCCCGCGTGCCATGTGGTTGGCCAGCTGCCGGACGTCCCACTCGGTGCAGGGGGTCGGCGCGTGCCAGCCGTCCGGCGCCACCGTGCGGAGGTGGTGCTCGAAACCCTTGGCGGCGAGGAGGAACCGGTCCAAGAGCCCGGTGAAGGTGTCGGCCACGGGGCCCAGTCTGCCGGGCGCGCGCGGCGCGGGCAGGCGGATTTCGGACCTGGCGTCCGGTGGACGAGCCGGCCCGGGCGGGTTGGGGGGAAACACGCCCGGGACGGCTCTGCGACGGACCTCCACAGCCAGTCGTTGCTCACAAGACGCCGAGGCCGCCCCGGGCGTTACAAGGTCTTCAACCCGTTCCACGACCAGTGCGGCATGGCCAGGTCCGGCGGTACTTCGTCGGCCGGTCCCGGGTAGGTCAGCACCTCGGCCACCGCCCACTCCATGTAGGACCGCAGCGCGGCGCGGAACTCGGGATCGGCGGGCAGCTCCGCGTCGTCGGCGGCGCGCACGAAGCAGTCGACGAACCGGCGGCCGAGGTCGGACATGTCGCCGTTGCCGGCGTGCATCCGGAGCATCGCGGACTGGTCCGCGCACTCGGTGGAGAACCGCGGCGGGCCGCCCATGACCTCCGCCCAGTACCAGGCCAGCCGCTCCACGTGCTTCGGGTTTTGCCCCGGGTGCGAGAACGGGTGGTTCAGCTCGGGGTCGGCCAGGCAGCGTTCGTGGTGGGCGGCGGCCAGCGCGAGGAACGCGGGGTCGCCGCCGGCGAAGTCGTAGAGGGTCGGGCGCACGGGCCGAGCCTGGCACGCGCGGCCCGTGAACGCCAGGTCAGCGCGCGGCCGCGGCGGCGCGTTCCGCGGCCGGCGTGAAACCGCCGAACGCGTCGACGGCCCGGCGGACGTCCTCGGTGACGAGGTCGTGGTTCAGCATTCCCGCGGCGGCCGCGCCCTGCGCCGCGGCGATGATCACGGTGGCCCGCGCGTCCACGACGTTGCCGGCCGCCCACACGCCGGGAACGCTGGTCCGCCCGCCGGCGTCGACCTTGACGACGCCGGCCTCCACCGCGCAGCCGAGTGCGCGCAGCTGCGCGTCGTGCGGGACGGTCCGGGTGCGGATGAACAGCGCCACCCGCGGCACGAACCGGCCGCCCAGCTCGACGCCGGTCATCGCGCCGTGCTCGCGGCGCACCGCGGTCACGGTCCCCTCGACGACCCGGACGCCCCGCGCGTCGAGCCGCTCACGGTCCTCTTCGGACGGTGGCGCGGTGTGGGCGAAGTACACGACGTCCGGCGACCACTGACGCACGAGCAGCGCGTGTTCGACGCTTGCGGGCTCGGTGCCGAGCACCCCGAGCGGCTGGTCGCGCACCTCGTAACCGTGGCAGTAGGGGCAGGTCACCGCGTCGGTGCCCCAGCTTTCGCGCAGGCCGGGGAGGTCCGGGAGGTCGTCGTGGACGCCGGTGGCCCACAGGACGCGCCGCGCGCTCAGCTCGCGGCCGCCGGCCAGCCGCAGCGTGAACCCGGGCTCGAGGCGCTCGACGTCGTCGTCGATCAGGTCGACGTCGTAACCCAGGAGCTCTTCGCGGCCGATCTTGAGGAGCTCGTCCGGCGGAAGGCCGTCGCGGGAGAGGAAACCGTGCATGTGGGCGGCGGGGGCGTTGCGCGGCGCACCGCCGTCGACGACGGCGACGCGCCTTCGCGCCCGGCCGAGCATCAGGGCGGCGTTGAGACCCGCGGCGCCGCCACCCACCACCACTACGTCGTACCTGCTGTTTTCGGTCATGCGCCCACCCTGACCCGGAAGTCGCGAATTCGACAACAAATGTTGCCGTTTCCGGGACGAAGGGGTTTCCTGGAGGGCATGACGGACGCGATCAACCAGGCCCTGGCCGAGGTCGGCCCCCGGCTCAAGCGGGTGCGCACCCAGCGGCGTGTCACCCTCGCCGACCTGTCGGAGGCGACGGGCATCTCGAAGAGCACGCTGTCCCGGCTGGAGGCCGGCCAGCGGAAGCCGAGCCTGGAGCTGCTGCTGCCGATCGCGCAGGCGCACCAGGTCCCGCTGGACGAGCTGGTCGGCGCGCCGGAGGTCGGCGACCCCCGCGTCCGCCTGACGGCCCGCCGCATCCCGCGCCACAACGGCGCGACGATGACGGTGCTGCCGCTGACCCGCCAGCCGGGCGCGCCCCAGGCGTTCAAGATGATCCTCGAGCCGGAGACGGGCGAGCCGGATCCCCAGGTCCACGAGGGTTACGAGTGGCTGTACGTGCTCTCGGGACGGCTGCGGCTGGTCCTGGCCGACCGCGACATGACACTGGGCCCGGGCGAGGCGGCGGAGTTCGACACACGGCTGCCGCACTGGTTCGGCGCGGTCGACGGGCGCCCCGCGGAGATCCTGAGCCTGTTCGGCAAGCAGGGGGAGCGGCTGCACCTGCGGGCCAAATCGCGTTAAGGGACTTCGCTGCCCTCGACGCGGTCGATCAGCTGCTCGCTCCAGGCCCGGATGGTCGCGGCGTGCTCGGGCGTGAGCGCGTCGAAGAAGAGGCGGCGGATGTTGCCCGCGTGGTGGGCGATGGCGTCCCGCGCGACCCGGCCGCCCTCAGGGGTCAGGCCGATCCCGGTGCGGCGGCCGGTGGCGCCGGACGAGGTCCGTTCCACGAGGCCGCGGTTCTCCATGCGGGTCAGCAGGTGCGAGACGCGGCTCTTCTCCCAGTCGAGCGCGGCGGCGAGCTCGCCGACGCGCAGCTCCCGGCCCGGCGCCCGCCACAGGCTGACCAGCACACTGAACTCGGCCTTCGAGATGCCGCAGTCGGCCTGCAGGCCGCGGTCGAGCTCCCGGGCGAGCAGGCGTTGCGCTCGCATCCAGGTGTCCCAGAACTCCCACTCCTCGGGTGCCAGCGTGCGGGGCTCAACCATGGCGGAAGCATAGTCACCCGAAGTTGACGCATCAACTCGGCAACCCTAGAGTTGACACGTCAACTTCTATCGAGGGGTACTCATGACGCTTCAGACCAGAACCCTGCTGCGGGGCGGAACGGTGGTCAGCATGGACCCGGCCGTCGGCGACCTCGCGCGGGGCGACGTGCTCATCGAGGACGGCCGGATCGCCGCGGTCGCCGCCGTGGTCGACGCGGCCGGCGCCGAGATCGTCGACGCCACGGGCAAGATCGTGCTGCCCGGGTTCGTCGACACCCACCGGCACACCTGGCCGACCGCCTTCCGCGGCGTCGGCGCGGACTGGACGTTCGACCAGAACCGCGACGCCATGCACGGCGTGCTCAAACCGCTGTACCGGCCCGAGGACGTGTACCTGGGCAACCTGCTCGGCCGGATCGAGGCGCTCGGTTCGGGCGTGACGACCTTGCTCGACTGGTTCCACTGCTCCGAGCGCCCGGAGAACGCCGACGCCGCGATCCAGGCGTTGCGGGAGGCACCCGGCCATTCGGTGTTCTGCTACTGCGTGGGAGCCGCGTCCGAGATCGAGCGCGTGCGGTCAGTGCTGCCCGGCGACGGCATGGCGCTGGGCCTGCGCGGGCCGCAACTGACCACCATGGACACCACCGCCGAGGATGTCGCGCTGGCGCGGGAACTCGGGCTGCGGGTGAGCGTCCACGTGCACGGCGCCACCGGCTGGCCCGGCGGCCGCCGCCCGATCGCCGAGATGGGGGCGCGGGGCCTGCTCGACGACCGCACGACCATCGTGCACGGCAACGGTCTTTCCGACGACCAGGTGGCGATGCTGGCCGACGCGGGCTGTTCGGTGTCGATCAGCCCCGACGTCGAGCTGAAGATGGGCTTCGGCAGGCCCGAGACCGGCCGCATGCTGGCCGCCGGGATCCGCCCGTCCCTGTCGGCCGACAACTGCCCGTCCGCCGGCGGCGACCTGTTCGGTGCCATGCGCACGGCCTTCGCCGTGCAGCGCGGAGTCGATGGTGCTCTGACGGCGCGGGACTTCCTCGAGTTCGCCACGCTGGACGGCGCCCGCGCGTGCGGCCGCGAGGCCCGGACGGGCAGCCTCACCGTCGGCAAGGACGCGGACGTGCTCCTGCTCGACGCCGAGGACCCGTCGATCTTCCCGGTGGGCAACGCGCCCGGCTCGATCGTCGCGGCCGGGCACCCGGGCTTGGTGGACAGCGTGTTCGTCGCGGGGCGCGCGGTCAAACGGGATGGGCAGCTGCTGGGTGTTGACCTGCCGGGTTTGCGTGCGCGGGTTTTGGCGTCCCGGGACCGGATCGCGGCGGCCGCGGGTATCGCGGTGGACGGGTCATGGACCCCGGCTGGGCGCTGACCCGGTCGGTGGTGCGGTCATCGCCGCCGTCAGGAACGTGATCGCCCAGCGCCGGGCCGCGGCCGAAGACCGGCCGGGCGGCGGCTGTCCATTGTGGACGTCGACGCGGTCCACCGCCGCCACGGCAAGGATTCCGCGGATCCGGAACCACAGCTCGTTCGCGGAAAGGCCGGGCAGCGCGTGCCCGAAGGCCGCCAGGTAGCGGTCGCGGACCGCGTCCTCGGCCGGGCCGGGCCACTCGCGCATCTCTTCGGCCGGGTCGCCGAGGATGCGCATGATCAGCCGGGACTTCCGGGCGCCGCCCTCGTCGCTCGCCGCCATCTCGTCGAACAGCGGGCCCGCGAACGCCTCCACCAGCTCGGCGACCTCGGGGTCCGGCGTCCGGGCGAGCAACCGGTCGAGCGCGGCGGACTGCGCGGAGTTGATCGGCTCGACCACCCGGCGGACTACGGCGGTCAGCAGCTGCGCCTTCGAGCCGAAGTGGTACCCGACGGCGGCCAGGTTCGCGCCGGCGAGGTCGGTGATCGCCCGGATCGAGGCGCCGTGGAAGCCACGCTCGGCGAAGAGGTGCTCGGCCGCGTCGAGGAGCTGGGTGCGGGTGTCCGATGGCGCCACGAGAGTATCGTACATACGTATGATTCAAACGAACGTATGAATGACAGATGGGGTCACGATGAAACTGCTGGTCTACGGGGCCGGGGTACTCGGCAGCCAGTTCGCCGTCCGGATGCACGAGGCCGGGCACGAGGTCGCGCTCCTCGCCCGGGGCGAGCGCCTGGCCGTCCTGCGCCGGCACGGTGGTGTGCTGCTCGCCGAGGGGGACAGCCCGGAAGTCAGGCAGGTGCCGGTACCGGTGGTCGAGCACCCGGACGACGGGTACGACCTGATCGCCGTCATGGTCCGCACCCACCAGGTGGACGCGGTGCTCGAGGCCCTCACCGGTGTCCGCGGCGACGTGCTGTTCCTGCTCAACTGGGCGGCCGGCGCCGAGCCGCTGGGCGCGGTACTCGGCCCCGAGCGAGTGCTGCTCGGGGCTCCCACGGCCGGCGGCACGATGGACGGCGACGTGGTCCGCTACCGCGCGCCCAACCTGCTGACCCGCAACTTCCCCATGCCGGTCGGC
The DNA here is from genome assembly GCF_043197175.1 of Amycolatopsis sp. NPDC049252. Lineage (NCBI taxonomy): Bacteria > Bacillati > Actinomycetota > Actinomycetes > Pseudonocardiales > Pseudonocardiaceae > Amycolatopsis > Amycolatopsis sp. NPDC049252. Next base: position 4,262 of record NZ_JBICSQ010000100.1, on the reverse strand, counting down.
GAACCCGGCGGCCACACCACACCGCGGCTGGACCGGATCGTGCGGGCGCTTCGCGCCGCCGGGATCAACGCCAAGGCCGAGCCGCGGATGGAAGCCTGGCACAAAACACACGCCGCGTTCTCGGTGCCCCTCGAGCAAGCGGCGCAGACCGCGGGTGGCCCGCTGGCGCTGGCCGCCGACCCGGCCGCGATCCGCGGCATGATCCGCCGCGTGCGCCGGCACCTGGCCGCCCTGCCGGGACCGCCGGTCCCTCGTGGGTTCGTGGTGTTGCAGGTGCTGCCGGAGCCGCTGCTCGTGGCCGTGGTCCGGCGCTTCCTGAAGAGCCCGACGGCTGTGCACAGCGGGCTCAGCAACGCCTCGCCCGCGGTGGGGGCCGAGTTGGCGCGGCTGGCTGAGCAATTGAAGGCTGGCGCGAACGGCTAGTGCTCGCAGCTTGATGGCTGCACGCGGCGGGTTCGGTGACGCATCTGGGGCGGCGGCTGAATTCGGGCGGTTGGCTGAGTGGTTGCGTATAGGTGCGAACGCCTAGTGCTCGCAGCCTGACGGGCCGCGCGCGGCGGGTTCGGTGACGCATCTGGGGCGGCGGCTGAATTCGGGCGGTTGGCTGAGCGGTGGCGGGCCGGGGCGAACGGCTGGTGCTCGCAGCCTGACGGGCCGCGCGCGGCGGGTTCGGTGATGCCGCACCTGTGGTGGCAGCTGAGGTGGAGCGGCTGGCTGGGCAGTTGGTTCCCCAGCTCGACGGGCGGGCTCCGTGATACCTCGCCTGCGGTGGCGGCGGAACGCGCGCGGTGGTCGAGCAGCTGCACGCTGGTGCGAATAGCTGTTGCTGCGGTCGGGCGGGAGGGGTTCAGTGATGCTTCGCTGGCGGTGGCGGCCGAACTTGCGCGGTTGCCCGAGCTGCGATCAGCGAGGACCCCAGCCACTCGGCCACACACGGCGGGTTCAGGAATGCCTTGCCTGCGGTGGCGGCCGAACTTCGGTGGTTGGCTGAGCGGTTGCGGGCTTGGTGAACAGCGTCCGCAGCCTGGCGGCGGCACATGGCGGGTTCAGTGATGCTTCGCCTGCGGTGGTGGCGAAGCTGGAGCCGAACAGCGAGGACCGAGCGAAGCCGCACATGGTGGGTTTCAGCAATGCCCAACTCGCGGTGGCCCCGAACTTCAGCGGCTGGCCGAGCAGTTGCGGGCTAGCGCTCCAGCGACGCGGCCGCCCCGGCCAGCAGCCATTCCAGGCCGCGTTCGAAGCTTTCCGCCGGGTCGTCGTGGTCCAGCAGGCCGGTGAAGCCGGTGTCCGCGAGGTGGGGGAGGGTGCCCGCGTCCAGCTGGGTCCGGACGTATTCCGTGGCCGCCTCGCGGCGTTCGGCGTTCGCCGCTTCCGTGGTGCGGCGGCGGATCGCGCCGGACAGCTCGGCCGCCACCTGGCCGAACGTGTAGGTGTCGACCGCGAGGACCAGCGCCCGCCGGGTCGCGCTGTCGGTGTCCAGGCCGCGGACCGCGGCGGCGGCTTCGTCCATGCGCTTGAGCGAGGCCGGGCCGATCGGGCAGCCGGTCTCCCGGGTGGCCAGCAGCCAGGGGTGGCGCAGCGCCGCGGCGCGGTTGGCGCGGGCCATCAGCCGCAGCGCCTCGCGCCAGTCGGCGGGTACGTCGCCGACGAGCGTTTCCTCGGCCGCGGCGTCGTGCATCAGCTCGAGGAGGTCGTCCTTGCTGCCGATGTGCGTGTACAGGCTCATCGGGCGGGCGTTCAGCTCGCCGGCGATCCGGCGGATGGAGACGGCGTCGAGACCTTCGGCGTCGGCCACGGCCATCGCCGCCGCGACGATGCGCTCGCGGGTCAGCGGCCGAGGCGTCGGTGGCTTTTTCTCGGCGTCGCGAAGCCAGATCTGGGCGGGCGGACGTGGTGCAGGCACCGGCGGAGTCTACCGAAAGCAGCCTGCGTTCGCGATACGGTGTCTCGCGAACCGATACAGTGTACGGTCTAGTGATACGGCGTACGGAAGGTGAAGAATGTCGAGCATCGAGTGCTACCGGTTCGTCGAAGACGACCTGACCTCGGCCACCGGCGGTCTGTCCTGGCGGCTCGGGGAGTGGAACGTGGTGAGCGGGCCCGTCGCCTGCTGCGCGAGCGGATTGCACGCGTCCCCGACCCCGCGCGACTCCGTGCGGAACGTGTACGGCCGCCGGTGGTTCCACGCGGAGGCCCGCGGGGAGTTCTCCCATCAGGACACCAAGTTCGCGGCGAGCGAGCTGAGGCTGACCGAGGAGATCCCGCCTCTCGTGCTGCGGCGCTTCGCGGTCCGTTGCGCCAGGCGCGCTCTCGAGCAGCGACACCCGATGGACGAGCGCATCCTCCGGTGTGTCGAAGCCACAGAAGGATTTCTCGACGGCGCGCTCGGCGAAGGCGACCTTCTGGAAGCACGCCGCGCCGCCGGCCCCCTCGTCGCCGACCCGTCGATCGGCCCGGACGGCGGGCGCGCCCTGGCCGCCGCGCTCTCCGCGTCCCGCGCCGCCGACGGGGACGCGGCGTCCTGGACGGCCGCCGCGGCGGGAGCCGCGCACGCGGCCCACGTCGCCGCGGACGCGATCACCGCGGCCGCGACCCTGACCTCGGCGTACGCGGAAGTGCACAACGTCGCGAAGGGCTTCGCCGCCGCGAAAACCGCGGATCACGCCGCGGCCGCCGCGCGCTCGGCCGCCGCTTCCGGCGCCGTCGCGCATGCCGCGGCGGTGGCCGCGGCAAGGGGTTCCTACGCGCCGGACACCGCGTCCGACGCCTACTTCGCGGCCTGGTCGGCGGCTACCGCCCAGGCCGTCGATAGTCACTACCTGGCTCAGAACGCCGATCTGCTCGAGCTGATCGCCGAGGCGTGACGCACCTCATCTGGACGATCTGTCCAGTGGCTATACAGTAAGTCCATGACGAGCGAGCACCCTTACCCCGCCGCCTTCCGCAGCGGCGACCTGGTCTCCGTGTCCGGACGGCTCGGCGTGACCGGGACTGGCGAGCTGGTGCCGGGCGGTTTCGACGCCGAATGCGCGCAGGCCTTCGACAATCTCGACACCGCCCTGAAGTCGGTGGGCGCGAGCCGGGCCGACGTGGTCAAGGTCGTGGCCTACCTGACCGACATCGCCGATCGCCCCGGCCTCAACGCCGTCTACGAGCGGTTCTTCGCCGAACCCCGGCCCGCGCGCACCTGCGTCGGAGTGGCGTCGCTGCCTTACGGTGCCGTCGTCGAGGTCGAAGCGCTGGCCCGCGATGTCTGAGCGGAACGCGATCCTCGCCGCGCTCGCCCCGGTCGCCGACGGCATCGCGGCGACCCTCGGCTCGTTCTGCGAGGTCGTCGTGCACGACTTCCGGCGGCCGGACGCCTCCGTCGTCGCGATCGCCGGCTCGGTCACCGAACGCACGGTGGGCGGGTCGATGAGCGAGATCGGCATGGGCCTGCTCGCCCGGGGCGACGCCGCCGAAGACCAGCTGAACTACGTCACCCGCACGGCTTCCGGGAAACTGGTGAAATCGTCGACGATGCTGGTCCGCGACAGCGGCGGCTCGGTGTTCGGCGCGCTGTGCGTGAACCTGGACGTCACCGCCCTCGGGCAGCTGCGGACCCTGGTCGGCGAACTGGCCGACGTCGGCACGACCGCCGAAACCCCGACGACCACCTTCGGCGACGACGTCGACGCCGTGATCGACGCGATCGTCGACGAGCACCAGCTGCGCCTGAACAAACCGTGGGCCGCGCTCAGCCGCGACGAACGGCTCGACCTGTTCCGCAGCCTGCAGGACCGCGGCGTCTTCGCCGTGCGGCGCGCGGTGCCGCAGGTCGCCGCCCGCATCGGGATTTCCCGTGCCTCCGCCTACAACTACCTCGCCGACATCCGCGCCCAAGGAGCCGAATGACCGCCGCCGTGACCCTCGAAGACATCCGTGACGCCGCCGCCCGCCTGGCCGGCGTCGCGCACCGGACGCCGGTCGTGCGCTCGCGCACCCTCGACGACCTCGTCGGCGCCGAAGTGCTGATCAAGTGCGAGAACCTGCAGCGCATCGGCGCCTTCAAGTTCCGCGGCGCGTACAACGCTGTCTCCCGCCTCACGCCGGAGCAGCTGGCCAAGGGCGTCGCCGCCTATTCCTCGGGCAACCACGCCCAGGCCGTCGCGCTCGCCGCGCGCGAACTCGGGAGCAGCGCGGTGATCCTGGTCCCGGAGGACACCCCGAAGTCCAAAGTGGACGCCACCAGGGGCTACGGCGCCGAGATCGTCACCTACGAC
>NZ_JBICSQ010000099.1:0-25913 GCF_043197175.1 Amycolatopsis sp. NPDC049252 | reverse complement strand
CCGGAGCCACCGGAGTGGCAGAACGGGATGCCGCAGTCCATGCACCGCGACGCCTGCTTGCGGACGTCTTCGTTGCGCTCGCCCGGATCGACGTCGGCGTAGACCTCGCCCCACGAGGAAAGCCGTTCCTCGTAGGACTTCTTCTTCGGCTCGTCGCGGTCGTACTTGAGAAAGCCGGTCGGGTCAGCCACGAGCGGCCTCCATGATCGCCTCGTCGACGTCGCGGCCGGCGGCCTTCGCCGCCTTCGCCGCGTCCAGGACCCGCTGGTAGTCGCGCGGCATCACCTTGGTGAACGCCACGGACCGGCGCGGCCAGTCGCCGAGCAGCGACGCGGCCACCGCGGAGCGGGTGAGATCGTAGTGCTGTTGCACGGTTTTCTTCAGCCAGGCCAGATCGTCCGCGGTCGGCTTGAGCAGGTCCACCATGTCCTGGTTGACCTTCTTGCGGTCGACGTCGAGCAGGAACGCGATGCCGCCGGACATGCCGGCCGCCAGGTTCCGCCCGGTCGGGCCGAGCACGACGGCGCGGCCGCCGGTCATGTACTCGAAGGCGTGGTCGCCCACACCCTCGGCGACGACGGTGGCGCCGGAGTTGCGGACGCAGAAGCGCTCGCCGACCTGGCCGCGCAGGAAGATCTCGCCGCCGGTCGCGCCGTAGGCGATCGTGTTGCCCGCGATCGTCTGCGCCTCGGCGGCGAAGGACGCCGTCGGGTCGGGCCGGACGATGATCCGCCCGCCGGACAGGCCCTTGCCGACGTAGTCGTTCGCGTCGCCGACCATGTCGAGGGTGATGCCGCGCGGCAGGAACGCGCCGAGCGACTGGCCCGCGGACCCGGTGAGCAGCACGTGGATCGTGCCCTCCGGCAGGCCTTCCCCGCCGTAACGACGGGTGATCTCCGAGCCCAGCAGCGTGCCGACGGTCCGGTTCACGTTGCGCACCGGCAGTTCGAGCCGCACCGGGTGCGCGTCCTCCAGCGCCGCCTCGGCGAGCTGGATGAGCGTGCGGTCCAGGGCGTGCTCGAGGCCGTGGTCCTGGCCGCGGGTGCGCCGCTTCGCGCCGCCGTAGGGCGTCTCGGAGGGCACCTCGAAGATCGGCGACAGGTCGAGCCCGGACGCCTTCCAGTGGTGCACGGCCTCGTCGGTGTTCAGCAGCTCGGCGTGCCCGATGGCCTCGTCGAGCGTGCGGAAGCCCAGCGCGGCCAGGGTTTCGCGGACTTCCTGGGCGATGAACTCGAAGAAGTTCACCACGTGCTCGACCTGGCCGGTGTAGCGCTTGCGGAGCTCGGGGCTCTGCGTGGCGACACCGACCGGGCAGGTGTCGAGGTGGCAGACGCGCATCATGATGCAGCCCGCGACGACGAGCGGGGCCGTCGCGAAGCCGTACTCCTCGGCGCCGAGCAGCGCCGCGATGACCACGTCGCGCCCGGTCTTCATGGCCCCGTCCACCTGCACGGTGATCCGGTCGCGCAACCCGTTGAGCAGCAACGTCTGCTGGGTCTCGGCGAGGCCGATCTCCCACGGCGTGCCCGCGTGCTTGAGCGAGTTCATCGGGGACGCGCCGGTGCCGCCGTCGTGGCCCGAGATGAGCACGACGTCGGCGTGCGCCTTGGACACGCCCGCCGCGACCGTGCCGACGCCCAGCGAGGACACCAGCTTCACGTGGATGCGGGCGTGCTCGTTGGCGTTCTTGAGGTCGTGGATCAGCTGCGCCAGGTCCTCGATGGAGTAGATGTCGTGGTGCGGCGGCGGCGAAATGAGCCCGACGCCCGGCGTGGAGTGCCGGGTCCGCGCGATCCACGGGTACACCTTGTTCGGCGGCAGCTGGCCGCCCTCGCCGGGCTTCGCGCCCTGCGCCATCTTGATCTGGATGTCGTCGGCGTTGACGAGGTACTCGCTGGTGACGCCGAAGCGTCCCGAAGCGACCTGCTTGATCGCGCTGCGACGCTCGGGGTCGTAGAGCCGTTCCGGGTCCTCGCCGCCCTCGCCCGTGTTGGACCGGCCGCCGAGCCGGTTCATCGCGATGGCCAGAGTTTCGTGCGCCTCGGCCGAAATCGAGCCGTACGACATCGCGCCGGTGTTGAAGCGCTTGAAGATCGCCTCGGCCGGCTCGACCTCGTCGAGCGGCACCGGCTCGCGGACGCCGTCGCGGAAGGAGAACAGCCCGCGCAGCGTGCCGCCCTCGCGGTAGAGGCGGTGCACCTCGTCGGTGTAGGAGCGGTACACCTCTTCGCGACCGGTCTTGGACGCGTGCTGCAGCAGGAACACCGTCTCCGGCGTGAACAGGTGCAGCTCGCCCTCGCGGCGGTAGGCGTACTCGCCGCCGGTGTCGAGCCCGCGGTGGACCCGGTCGGTCGGGTTGTCCGGGTACGCGCGGCGGTGCCGGACGGCGACCTCTTCGGCGAGCACCTCGAGGCCGACCCCGCCGAGCTTCGACGACGTCCCGGTGAAGTACTCGTCGAGCAGGTCCTGGGCCAGGCCGAAGGATTCGAAGACCTGGGCGGCGGTGTACGCGCCGACCGTCGAGATGCCCATCTTGGACATGATCTTCAGGACGCCCTTGACGAGCGCCTGCACGTAGTTGCGGACCGCCTTGGCCGGTTCGATGCCGGTGACCGCACCCTGCCCGATCATGTCCTCGATGGTCTCGAAGGCCAGGTACGGGTTCACGGCGGCGGCGCCGTAGCCGAGCAGGACCGCGATGTGGTGCACCTCGCGGGCGTCCCCGGTTTCGACGACCAGCGCGACGCGCAGACGCTCCTTGGTGCGGACCAGGTGGTGGTGCACCGCGGAAACCAGCAGCAGCGACGGGATCGGCGCCATCCGGTGGTCGGAGTCGCGGTCGGACAGCACCAGCGTGCGCGCGCCGGCGGCGATCGCTTCGGATGCCTCCCGCCGAACCCGCTCGATCGCCGCGGCCAGCGCCTCGGCGCCACCGTCCACTTCGTACAGTCCGGAAAGGACACTGCACGCGAAGCCCGGGAGGTCGCCGTCGTCGTTGATGTGGATGAGCTTGGCCAGCTCGTCGTTGTCGATCACCGGGTAGGGCAGCTTCAGGTGCCGGCACGAGGCCGGGCCCGGGGCCAGGAGGTTGCGCTCCGGGCCCATGATCCGCGCCATGCACGTGACGAGCTCTTCGCGGATCGCGTCGAGCGGCGGGTTGGTCACCTGCGCGAAGTTCTGCTTGAAGTAGTCGTAGAGCAGGCGGGATCGCTGGGACAGCACCGCGGGCGGCGTGTCGGTACCCATCGAGCCGATCGGCTCGGCGCCCTTCTCGGCCATCGGCGCGAGCAGGATCTTGAGCTCTTCCTCGGTGTAGCCGAAGGAAAGCTGGCGCCGCAGCACCGAGTCGTGGCTCTGCACGACGTGGTCGCGGTCGGGCAGCTCGGCGAGCTTCAGCAGGCCGGCGTGCAGCCAGCCCTCGTACGGCAGGTCCTTGCCCAGCTCGGACTTGACCTCTTCGTCGTCGACGATCCGGCCGGCGTCGGTGTCCACCAGGAACATCCGGCCGGGCTTGAGCCGTCCTTTCGCGACGACGTCCTTCGGCGCGACGTCCAGCACGCCGGCCTCACTGGCGAGCACGACGCGGTCGTCGGCGGTGCGCCACCAGCGCGCCGGGCGCAGGCCGTTGCGGTCGAGGACCGCGCCGACCAGCGTGCCGTCGGTGAAGGTGACGCAGGCCGGGCCGTCCCACGGTTCCATGAGACTCGCGTGGAACTGGTAGAACGCGCGGCGCGCGGGCTTCATCGTCGCGTGGTTCTCCCACGCCTCCGGGATCATCATCAGCACCGCGTGCGGCAGCGACCGGCCGCCCAGGTGCAGCAGCTCCAGGACCTCGTCGAACGACGCCGAGTCCGACGCGTCCGCCGAGCAGATCGGGAACAGCCGGGTCAGGTCGCCGGGGATGAGGTCGGATTCGAGCAGCGCCTCGCGGGCCCGCATGCGGTTGCGGTTGCCGCGGATGGTGTTGATTTCCCCGTTGTGGGCGACGAACCGGAACGGGTGCGCGAGCGGCCACGACGGGAAGGTGTTGGTGGAGAAGCGGGAGTGGACCAGGGCGATGGCGCTTTCCAGCCGCTCGTCGCGCAGGTCGGCGAAGAACGCGGGCAGCTGCTCCGGCGTGACCATGCCCTTGTAGACGATCGTGCGCGAGGACAGCGACGGGAAGTACGTGCCGCAGCCCGCGATCCCGCTCTCGTGCTCGGTGCGCTTGCGCAGGCAGAACGCGAGCCTGTCCAGTTCCAGGCCGGCGGCCCCGCTGCCGGACACGAAGAGCATGGCGAAGTGCGGCATCACCGAACGGGCGCTCGGGCCGATGTCGGCGCGGTCGGCGTCGACCGGGACCTCGCGCCAGCCCAGTACTTCGAGTCCTTCTTCGACGGCGATGCGTTCGGCCAGCTCGACGGCCTTGCGGCGCTGCTCGGCGTCGGCGGGCAGGAAGGCGATTCCGGCGGCGTACCGGTGGTGGCCGCGCTCGTCGGGTCCGGGCAGCTCGAAACCGGCTTCCGCGCGCAGCAGCTCGTCGGGCAGCTGCAGCAGGATGCCGGCGCCGTCGCCGCTGGTGGGTTCGGCGCCGGCGGCGCCGCGGTGGTCCAGATTGGTCAGCGCGGCGAGGCCGTCGGTGACGATGCCGTGGGAACGGCGTCCGCGGATGTCGGCCACCATGGCCACACCACAGGAGTCCTGTTCGGTCTCCGGATCGTAGAGACCCTGCTTGCCGGGAATGGCGGAGAAGATCATGAAGGGACCTCCTTCGTCGTCTGTTCGTGCTGGCCGGGCTACCGGCCGGGAAGCTTGCACGGGACGACGATGGCCCGCTTGTTAGCGCGACTTTAACACCTGGGAAACATGCCAGCATCAATTCAGAGCGCCCCGAGCGACGTCGGACGGTAACGATCTGGCTGCGTGGAACGACGTAGTTCCTGATGGGTTCCTGGTAGTTCGCTCTGCTAAGTATACGTCCCGGAAACCTTCGTCAAGTCTAACGTGACATGGCCGACGCCGGCCCGTCGAACCGCCGCCATCCCCGGTTCAACTCCGCCGTTCACAGCCCTGCCGGAACCAACTAGAACGTGTTACTTTTCCTCGCATGATCCTCGACCGGTTCCGCCTGCCAGGACAGGTCGCGGTGGTCACCGGCGCCGGACGCGGGATCGGCGCGGCCACCGCCGTGGCCCTCGCCGAAGCGGGCGCCGACGTGGTCATCGCCTCCCGGACCGCGGCCCAGCTCGAAGAAGTGGCTTCCCGGGTGTTCTCGGCGGGCCGCCGGGCCCACGTCGTCCCCCTCGACCTCGCCGACCCGGCCGCCGCCGCGACGCTCGCCGCGGTGGCCGTCGAGGAGTTCGGGCGGCTCGACCTGGTGGTCAACAACGTCGGCGGCACCTACCCGCGCCCGCTGATCGAGACGACCCCCGAGTTCCTCGAGGAAGCGTTCCGCTTCAACGTCTCGACGGCGCACGCGCTGACCGTGGCGGCGGCGCCGTCGCTGATCAAGACGGGCGGCTCGGTCGTCAACATCTCGTCGATCATGGGCCGGGTCAGCGGCCGCGGCTTCGTCGCGTACGGCACGGCGAAGGCGGCGCTCGCCCACTGGACCCGCCTCGCGGCGGCCGACCTCGCGCCCAAGGTGCGGGTCAACGCGATCTCGGTCGGCTCGGTCGCGACGTCGGCGCTGGAGATCGTGGTCGGCAACCCGGAGCTCAAGGAGAAGATGGAGTCCGCGACGCCGTTGCGCCGGATCGGCGAGGCCGAGGACATCGCGGCGACCGTGGTCTTCCTGGCCTCCCGCGCCGGCGGCTACATCACGGGCAAGATCCTCGAGGTCGACGGCGGGCTCCAGGCCCCCAACCTGGAGCTGGGCCTGCCGGACCTCTGACCCTCAGCTCTCGTCGGTCTTCTTCGGCTCGTCCACGACCGGGGTTTCCTCCGCGGGCTTCTCGGCCGGGGCTTCCGCGGGCACCTTCACGGCGTCTTCGTCGTCGGCCGCGGCCGCTTCCGGCGCGGGCGCCACGACCGCGTCCTTGCCCGCCAGCAGCTCCGGGGCCTCGCGCGGCCCGCGCTTGGCCGCCACCACGAAGTAGATCACCGCGGCCAGGAACAGCAGGATCGACGTCCAGACGTTGACGCGCAGGCCGAGGATGTGGTTCGCGGTGTCGGTCCGCATCATCTCGATCCAGCCGCGGCCCACCGTGTAGCCCGCGACGTACAGCGCGAACACCCGGCCGTGGCCGAGCTTGAACCGGCGGTCGGCCCACACGATCGCGGCCGCGACCAGCAGGTTCCAGATCAGCTCGTACAGGAACGTCGGGTGGACCGGGCTCTCCGGCAGCGGGATGTGCCCGGTCGCGACGCCGTTGAGCAGGTTCTCCGGGTCCTCCGGGTTGAAGCGCTGGAAGACCTCCAGGCCCCACGGCAGGTCGGTGTGCGCGCCGTAGAGCTCCTGGTTGAAGTAGTTGCCGATGCGGCCGATGGCCTGGGCGACGACGATGCCGGGGGCGATCGCGTCGGCCATCGCCGGCAGCGGGACGCCCTTGCGGCGGCACGCGATGAGCGCGCCCACCGCGCCGAGCGCGATGGCCCCCCAGATGCCGAGGCCGCCGTCCCAGATCGCGAACGCGTTCCAGGGGTTCTTGCCCTCGGTGAAGTACAGCTCGGGGTCGGTGATCACGTGGTACAACCGGCCGCCGACCAGGCCGAACGGCACGGCGTACACGGCCATGTCGATGACCGTGCCCTTGGTGCCGCCCCGGGCGGCCCAGCGCCGCTCCCCCCACCAGATCGCCACGATGATGCCGGCGATGATGCACAGGGCGTACGCACGGATCGGGATCGGTCCCAGGTGCCACACCCCGCGGTCGGGGCTGGGGATCGTCGCGAGGTAGGCGGAAATCACCGGGCCACCGTAGCGCTAGGCCGGCTCCGCATCCACAGCGGCCAGGTAGCCCGCCACCAGCGCGTGCGCCACCTGGACGACGGCCTCGTCACGCGGGAGGAACCGGTCGTCGTGGAGGCTGGGCACGCCCGCGGTGTCCCCGAGGCCGACGAACAGCATCAGGCCGCGCGTCGCGCCGCCGCAGTAGTGGGCGAAGTCGTCCGCGCCGAACGAGCGGAACTGGTCGTCGACGGTGAACCCGCCGTGCCGCAGCCAGCGCTGCGCGCCCGCGGCCAGTGCCGGGTCGTTGTCCAGCACCGGCTCGCACGGGTTGATCTTCAGCTCGGCCGTGCAGCCGTGCGCCTTCGCCGTGCCGTGCACGATGTCCGCCAGCGTCTCCAGCGCGCGCTCGCGGTCCTTCTCGCGCATCAGGCGCAGCGAGCCCAGCGCGGTCGCGCTGTTCGGGACGACGTTGGCCGCGGCGCCGGCCTGGATCCGGCCGATCGAGCAGACCGCGCCGAACACCGGGTCGATCCGGCGCGACGCGAGCTGCTGCAGGCTCACGACCAGCTGCGACAGCGCCAGGATCGGGTCACGCAGCAGGTGCGGGTAGCCCGCGTGGCCGCCCTGGCCGTGCATCGTCACCTCGAACTCGTCGGTCGAGGCGTTCACCGGGCCGGGCACCGCCGACACGACGCCGTGCGCGATCCGCGGCTGGACGTGCGCACCGATCACCGTGCGCACCCCGGCCTCGGGCAGCACACCGGACTCGACGACGTCGAGCGCGCCGGGCGGCGACGTCTCCTCGCGCGGCTGCAGCAGCGCGAGGATCGGCCGCGGGACGCCGACCCGCACCGCCGCGCGGGCCACCGCGACCAGCGCGGCGAGGTGGACGTCGTGGCCGCACGCGTGCATCAGCTCGTTGCCCGACGCCCAGGGCACGCCGGTGCCCTCCAGCACCGGGAGGGCGTCGAGCTCGGCCCGCAGCGCCACGCCCGGGCCCTCACCGCCGGGCAGCGGGATCGCGCGGCCGGTCTTGGCGACGCGGACGCCGTCACCCGCGCCGATCGCCTCGGTGACCAGCCCGGCGGTGTCCTCCTCGTCGCCGGAGCCGCGCGGGTCGGCGTGCACGGTGTGCCGGAGGGCGACGGCGGCGGGCAGCTCGTCGTCGATCGCCCGGGTCCACCGGGTCCACAGGTCGCTCACGCGTGCTCCAAGCGGTAGATCCTCTTCGCGTTCTCGTGTCCCACCAAAGCACACAGCCGGACGGCGTCCACTTCGGACATCCGGTCGGCGGCCAGCGCGGCACGCACGAAGTCGGACAGGCCTTGGCGGAACAGGGCCGTGCCCAGGTGGTACAGCTCGGCGAGGCCGAACGCGTCGGTCGAGAACAGCACCTTCCCGAACGGCGCGAGCTCCAGCAGCTCGGCGAGGATCGCGGGCGCCCGGAACCCCGCGTTGTGCGTGCTGAGCCCGACGTCCACGAACACGTGCTCGAAGACCTGCGCGAGGTAGGCGGCGTTGCGGTGGAACGGGTAGTTGTGCAGCAGCAGGATCGGCACCCCCCGATCGCGCGTCGCCCGCAGCAGGCCGGTGAGCAGCAGCGGGTCGCAGCGGTGCAGGTCGACGTCGGAGTCGCCGTAGCCGACGTGGAACTGCACCGGCAGGCCCAGGTCGAGCCCGGTCCAGACGAGGTGGCGGTGCAGCACCTCGTCGGCCAGCCGGACGGTTCCGGTGCGCAGCCGGCGTCCCGCCGCGGCCGCGACCTCACCGGCGGTGGGGCGCTCGGGGTTCAGGTCGAGGCCGACCCGGTAGGCGGCGATCGACTTGAACCCGACCGCCGTGGCGGCGCGTTTTCCCAGTTCGTCGGCGAAGGCCGCGGCGAACCCGGCCGCGGTCGTGCCCGGGAGCACCGCCTCCGCGACCTGTTCCAGCCGGACGACGTCGTGCACCCGGGCGGCGGCGAGCGCGCCGAACTCCGGCGCGGTCGTCAGCGCGTCCGGGAGGAACCCGCCGTCCAGCAGGAAGTCGGTCGTGCCGGTGCCGCGCAGGAAGCGCCGGGCCACCTCGGCCGCGCCCAGCTCGGCGCGGCGGGCGAGGTAGGCGTCGGCCGGGGCGTGCTTCGGCAGGTCGAGCACCGGCGCGCAGCGTTCCCGCACGGCCAGGCCGATCAGCGAGTCGAACAGGCTGGTGCCGAGCGGCGAGGTCGTGTCCGCCTCGGTGAGCATGGCCTCGAAGCCCGCGCGGGCCACGTCTTCGGTGACCACGCCGTGGCAGTGGTGGTCCACCAGCGGCAGGTCCGCGACGAACGGGAGCAGCTCGGTCATGCGCCTCCGTCCAGCGTGCCGATCCTCGCCCCCACCCTACGAGCGTAGGCGGGCGCGACCAGCACCAAGATCACCGCGAGCACGAGCACCCCGCCCGCCACCAGCGGGAACCACCGCGCCGGTCCTTCGGTCGGGTACGGCACCACGTTGACGTACACGGTGTACCCGAGCACGGCGAGCGCGCCGAGGGGGACCACGAGGTGCCACACCGGCACCCGCATGCGGCGCTTGACGAACAGCAGCAGGATCGCGCCGAGCGTCGTCAGCAGGTAGATCACCAGCAGGATCAGCGTCCCGATCGAACCCGACCACGCGAAGGTGTCCGACGCCGTCGCGCCGAAGAACACCGCGCACACCACGATGATCAGCGCCGCCACCGCCGTCACCACGCCGACCGCGGCCACCGGCGTGCCCTTCGCCGACGTCCGGCCGATGCCGCGGCCGCCCACCGCGTCGCGGCCCAGGGCGAACAGCAGGCGCGAGCCGCCGACCACGCAGGCCAGGCAGCAGCCGAACGCGCTGATCGCGGCGCCGGCGCTGATCACGTCACCCGCCCACGAGCCGACGAAGCGGCCGCCGAGGTCGCCGAGCAGGGACGGCGAGTCGTGGAAGGCCGTCGCGTCCGAGCCGAACGCCATCATCTCGACGGCCGTGACCACGACGAAGTAGGCGCCGCCGAAGATCGCCGTGCCCAGGATGGCGCGCGGGATGGTGCGCTTCGGGTCGTGCGTCTCCTCGCCGAGCGTCGCGGCGGCTTCGAACCCGGCGAAGGACAGGAAACCGAACACCGCGCCGAGGAACACGCCGGACAGCCCGGTTTCCGGGACGAACACGTCCAGGGTGAACCGGCCGCCCCCGGGCGCGCCGCCGGCGATCAGCCGGACCAGGATCACCACCGTCACCAGCAGGATCAGCGCGATCGTGGCCCCTTCGACGACGAGCAGCGTGCTCGTGCCGCGCCGGGCGGGCGCCACCGCGAGCAGCCAGCTGCCGGCCAGGGCGACGCCGGTCAGCACGAACGGTCCCCAGGACGGCGGGTCCGGCCAGATGCCGGCCTGGGTGAGAAAGGCCGTCCCGAGCGTGCCCGCCGCGGAGCTGGTGACGACGGCGTAGAAGGTGTACGTGCCGAGGAGACCGATGCCGGAGACGACACCGGCGCGCGGGCCGAGCGTGGCGCCGACGAACGCGTAGACCGAACCCGCGTGCTGGTAGTACTGGCAGAGCTTGACGAAGCCGTACGCGACCAGCAGCACGCCGACCGCCGAGAGCAGGAAGGCGAGCGGGACCGCGCGGCCGGCGGCGGCCGCGGTCTGCTGGGGGTTGATGTTGGCGGCCATGCTGGGGGCCATCAGCGCCACGGACAGGCCGACGGCCTGCCAGACGGACAGCGATCGGCGCAGGCCTGGACGGGTTTCGACGGTGTCTGACACGATCTCCACCTCTTCCTGTGTGGAAGCATCCAGTGAACATCGACGGGGGCGGAATGAGCCAGCTCGATCGGGCGGAACTCGCACAGCAGGGCGCCATCCGGGCCGACGGCCTGCGCGCGGCCGGGGTGGAGCTGGTCGCGCTGACCTTCGTGGACAACAGCGGCATCACACGCACGAAGGCGGTCCCGGTCGACCGGCTGTGGTCGGCGGCCGCGTGGGGCGTCGGCGCGTCCCACTCGTTCGACTTCTTCCTGGCCACCGACGAAATCGTCGGCGGCCGCTACTCGCGCGGCCCGGTCGGCGACCTGCGGCTGCACCCGGACCTCGACGGGCTCGTCCCGCTGGCCGCGCAGCCGGGCTGGGCGTGGGCCCCGGCGAACCGCTACGACCAGGAGGGCACCCCGCACCCGCAGGACGCGCGGGCGCTGGCGGCCGCGGCGACCGCGCGGCTCGCGTCGCTGGGCTACAACGTCCGGACGGCCTTCGAGATCGAATGGGTGATCACGGCGGCGGACGCGCCGGACGACCCGCGCTCGGCGACGGCGGGCCCGGCCTACGGCTACGCGCGGCTTTCCGCGCAGGCACCGTACCTGCGCGCGCTGGTGTCCACCTTGGCCGCGCAAGGTGTTGCGGTGGAACAGATCCACCCCGAATACGCGGCCGGGCAGTTCGAGCTGTCGGTGGCGGCGGACGACCCGGTGCGCGCGGCCGACATCGCGGTGCTGACGCGCGAGACGATCCGGGCGGTCAGCGAGCAGCACGGGCTGCGCGCGTCGTTCACGCCGAAGTTCGCGCCGGGCGGGGTCGGCAACGGCGGCCACGTGCACCTGAGCCTGTGGGACGGCGACCGCAACCTGTGCGCCGGCGGCGACCGGCGGTTCGAGCTGACCGCGACGGCGGAGGCGTTCGCCGCCGGCATCTACACGCGGCTGCCCGCGCTGCTGGCGATCGGCGCGCCGTCGGTGGTCAGCTACCTGCGGCTGGAGCCGCACCACTGGGCGGGGGTGTTCCTGGCGTGGGGCCTGGAGAACCGCGAGGCGCCGCTGCGGCTGGTGCGGGGCGCGGCCGGCCAGCGCGACCGGGCGGCGAACTTCGAGGTCAAGTGCTTCGACCTGACCGCGAACCCGTACCTGGTGGTGGCCGCGCTGCTGTTCGCCGGGCTGGCGGGCCTGGAGTCCGGGGCGACGCTGCCGGACCCGGTCGACGTCGACCCCGGGACGCTGCCCTCGGCCGAGCGCCTGCCGCGGACGCTGGCCGAAGCCGTCGCGGCGTTCAAGGCGGACGACGAGCTGACGAAGGCGTTCGGTCCCGAGCTGGCCACCACGTTGATGGACGTTCGCCTCGGGGAGATCGACCGGCTCGGGAGCCTGGCGCCGGACGAGCTGTGCGCCGTGATGCGCTACCTGCACTGAGCTCTTTTCGCCCGGCACGGCGCGCCAAGAATGCGGCTTTTCCGCCGATTCTCGACAGAAGTCGTTGCCACCGAACGACTTTCGCGGCACAGAATCATCCGGATACGGTCCTGTGATCATCCCGTTATCTGTGCTAGCGTCCTGCGCCGGGTGAGGTGAGGAGGCCGAAAGAAGGCACGATCCATGCCAGACGCACGTCCACGCCACCGGCAACGGCCCTGGAAGCTCAAGGTGACCGTCGCGGTGGCGGCAGCGTCGCTGGGCGCGGTCGGGATCGCGGTGGCCGCACCGCGCACCCCGGCGCCGACGCCCGTGACCGCGACCCCGAATCCCGGATGCACCCTCAAGGTGCCCGAAGACCCGCTGTCCGCGCGTGGCCTGGCCACGCCGTACCGGCTCGGCGCGACCGACCCACGCTCGGGCGCGTGCCACGAATCCGTGGACGCGCAGGGCGCCTTCGTCGAGGCGACGATCCTCGACCCCGCCACCGGCGCGCTGTCGGTGTACCACCCGCTCGTGGTCGACGAGGGCCGGGCACCCGCCGCGCCGCCGGTCGTCCCGGCCCTGCCTCGGGGCGCCGTCGTCGGGCTGTGGTTCGGCTTCAACGGCGACACGCTCACCCTCGGCGGCAGCCCGGCCGCACTCCGGGCGGGCCGCTGCGTCAACGGCCTGGGCCGCTCACTGTTCGGGCAGGTCGGCTTCTGCGACGCCCAGGCGTTCTTCGACGCGGCGAACGCCGCCGCGTCGGCCGGCAAGCTGCGGATCCCGCCGCTGGGCCGGGCGAAGGACGGCCGGGCGTGCCCGTCCGTGCGCGACTTTTCCCTGGTGGACCAGGACCAGAGCGACAACGTCACCACGACCTACCTCGCGACGCCGGACGGCCGGACGGCCCAGGCCACGACGGCCAACTCCCGCGCGCTCGGGAAACCGGGCGTCCTCGCCAACGGAAGCGACAACCGGCTGCTCGACGCGTTCGTGGACCCGGCCCTGGGCTGCACGCCGTTCACCGCACCGGACCTCACCGACCGTGGCCGGCCCACGACGTCTCTCGCGCTCAACGAACTGCAGGCCGCGGCCGGGCAGCGGGCACCGGTCGCCCTCGTGCCCCAGGGCGACCCCATGACGCTCGTCGACGGGAAACCCAGCGTTGCCAAGGCGAACCTGTACCGCGCCGGCGTCGACCAGCCCCCGCTCGACCGGCGGGCCGGCAGCACCCGGTCGTACTGCCGGAACCTGCGGACGGCCGGGCTGGACCGGCTCACCGCCGACCGCCGCCTGCTGCGGACGGCGCCGTCTCCGGACGACGGCGTCGGCCTGCTGAAGTTCCTGACCGACCGGCTCCAGGGTTCGCTGCAGCAACTGGGCTGCACGCACCCGGCGGCATCGGCCCATCCCGAGGCGGCCGCCGAGCCCGACCCGGCCGACCAGGCGGCGGCTTCCGCGGCCGTGCGGACGCTCGACACGCTCAAGAACGGCTGAGGTTCCCGGGGGCCGTCCGGCGGGACGGCCCCCGGCTCACCCGGCCAGCGCCTTCGCGACTTCGGTCCGGAGCTGCGGCAGCTTGGCGTAGAGCCGGTCGCCGGGGCATTCGGTGTTGTAGTAGTCGCGGTGGCCCTTGATCTCCTCGACCGGGATGCCGTACTGACGGCAGACGTAGGCGCAGAACACGACCAGCGAGTCCCATTGCGACTGCGGGGGTTCGACGCTGGTGTAGAGGCCTTCGTTCTCGATGCCGATGGCGTTGGTGTTCTGACCGGGACAGTGCGCGCCCTGGATCATGGTGGTCCGGCCGCGCAGCGCGTCGAGGCTGCCGTGCCGCCCTTCCAGCCGGTAGCCGCCGCGGCTGACGGTGAAGTGCTGGCCGGTGTCGGACCAGCCGTTGTTGTCCATGTGGTCGTGCTGATCGTCGCGCGCGACCTGGAAGGCGTGCTCGAGGGAGTAGTCGGTGCTGTTGGCGCTCGCGATGTGGTGGATGAGGATGCGGTTCGCCGGGTGGTCGAGGGTGACCAGCTCGTCCGACGGCGGCCGGGCGCCCCACTCGGCACAGCTGTAGATCCGCGGGGCCGCCGCGGCGTTCGCCGCGCGGGGCAGGAGCAGGCCGGCCGCCCCGGCGACGGCGAGACCGGTGGCACCGCGGAGGAACGTGCGCCGCGGGAGGTGTCCGATGTCCATGGGCGGGACTCTGCCGCGGCCGCGTACAGCTTTTGTACAAAGCCCAGTCAGGCCAGGATGATCCCGGCTTCGAAGGGCCTAGAGGGTCGCGGTGTCCGGCTCTCCCGGCTCGACCAGGAGGTAGAACGGGATCAGGGCCTCGGCGTAGAGCGCACGCTTGAGGATCCGGTCCCGCGCCTCGGTCAACGGCGAGACGATCTCCGCTGCCAACAGCACATCACGTGCGGCGTAGGCCACGGTGTCGACTGGCAGCAGGTCAAGATCACCAGGTAAGGGATCAAAGATCCGTTGGTGCGCCGAGTCCGGCGCCGGGCCTACCAGAACGACCCGTCGACGAGTTCGATCCGGCACAACGAAGATTGCTCCTCAGGCAGCCTGAAGAGATCGTCGACCGTGCAGCCCTCGGGACGTAGTTGTATCCGCACCTTTCGCAGTCACACGAAGAGTATGCGGATCACCACCGACAGTTTCCGACTCAACCCGCCGAGGCCAGCTCGGACGCGCCGCTGTACAGCTTGATCTTGAACTGGATGTGCTCCTGGTGCTCGCGCAGCCGCTCGATCTGGGCCTCGACGCGGGCCTCGTGCTCGCGCAGGACCTCGAGGCGCTCGTCCTGGGTCGCGTCGCCCGAGCGCAGCAGCTCCACGAACCGCAGCATCTCCGCCACCGGCATGCCCGTGTACCTCAGGCAGCGCAGGAGCTGCAGGAACTCCACGTCGTGGTCGGTGAACGTGCGGCGGCCGCCCGCGGTGCGGCCGACGTGGTGCAGCAGGCCGATGCGCTCGTAGTACCTGAGGGTGTCGATGGTGAAGCCGGTCTTTTCGGTCACCTGGGCCGGGGTGTAGGACGTCACCGGCTCAGAGTGACACCTGGAGTGGGCTCCAGGTCAAGCGGTGGCGACCGCCCGGCGTACCCCGTCGGCCAGTTCCGCGGACAGCCGGTGCACCCCGGAAGGGCCCTCGGCCGCCGCCGTGACCAGGGCCGAGCCCACGATCACCGCGTCCGCGAACGACGCCACCTCGGCCGCCTGGTCGCCCGAACGCACGCCGAGGCCGACGCCGATCGGGAGGCTCGTGTGCGCCCGCGTGCGGCGGACCAGCGTCTCCGCGCCCGAGCCGACCTGGTCACGGGCACCCGTCACGCCCATCACCGCGGTCGCGTAGATGAAGCCCGAGGCCGCCGCGACCGTCTTCGCGAGCCGCTCCTCCGACGACGACGGCGCCACCAGGAACGTCCGGTCCAGGCCGTGGGCCTCCGACGCGGTCATCCACTCGCCCGCCTCGTCCGGGATCAGGTCCGGCGTGATCAGGCCGAGGCCGCCCGCCGCGGCGAGGTCCCGCGAGAAGCGGTCGACGCCGTAGCGGTGCACCGGGTTCCAGTACGTCATGACCACCGCGCGGCCGCCGCGCGCCGAGATCGACTCGACGACCTCGAACACGTGCTTGAGGCGGAAGCCGTTGTCCAGCGCGGTCACCGACGCGGCCTGGATGGTCGGGCCGTCCATCACCGGGTCCGAGTACGGGACGCCGACCTCGATGAGGTCCGCGCCGCCGTCGATCGTCGCCGCGATCAGGTCCTTCGACGCGGCGACCGTCGGGAAGCCCGCCGGGAGGTAGCCGATCAGGGCGCCGCGGCCCTCCGCGCGCGTCGTGGCGAAGAGGTCGTCGATCCCGCTCACTTGTCCACCAGCCCGAACCACTTCGCCGCCGTGTCCATGTCCTTGTCGCCGCGGCCGGAGAGGTTGACGACGATCAGGCCCTCCGGTCCGAGCTCGCGACCCAGCACCAGGGCGCCGGCCAGCGCGTGCGCCGACTCGATCGCCGGGATGATGCCCTCGGTCCGCGACAGCAGCTTGAACGCGTCCATCGCCTCGGCGTCGGTGACCGGGCGGTACTCGGCACGGCCGGTGTCCTTCAGCCACGCGTGCTCCGGGCCGACACCCGGGTAGTCCAGCCCGGCGGAGATCGAGTGCGACTCGACCGTCTGGCCGTCCTCGTCCTGCAGCAGGTACGTCATCGCGCCGTGCAGGTTGCCCGGCGTGCCCTTGGTCAGGGTCGCGCCGTGCCGGTTGCCGTCGATGCCCTCGCCACCCGGCTCCAGGCCGACCAGCCGCACGGACGGGTCGTCGTAGAAGCCCGAGAAGATGCCGATCGCGTTCGACCCGCCGCCGACGCAGGCCGCGACGACGTCGGGCAGGCGGCCGGCCTGCTCGAGGATCTGCTCGCGGGCCTCGGTGCCGATGACGTGGTGGAAGTTGCGGACCATCGCCGGGAACGGGGCCGGGCCGGCCGCCGTGCCGAACAGGTAGTGCGTGGTGTCCGAGTTGGTCACCCAGTCGCGCAGCGCCTCGTTGATCGCGTCCTTCAGCGTCCGCGAACCGGTCTTGACCGGGATGACCTCGGCGCCGAGCAGCCGCATGCGGGCCACGTTCAGCGCCTGGCGCTCGGTGTCGACCTCGCCCATGTAGACGACGCAGTCGAGGTCGAGCAGCGCGCACGCGGTGGCCGTGGCCACCCCGTGCTGGCCCGCGCCGGTCTCGGCGATGACCCGCTTCTTGCCCATGCGCTTGGTGAGCAGCGCCTGGCCCAGCACGTTGTTGATCTTGTGCGAGCCGGTGTGGTTCAGGTCCTCGCGCTTGAGGAACACGCGCGCCCCGCCGGCGTGCTCGCCGAAGCGCTTGGCCTCGGTGAGCAGCGACGGGCGGCCCGCGTAGTCCTTCAGCAGGCGGTTGAACTCGTTCAGGAACTCCGGGTCGTGCCGGGCCTTCTCGTACTCGGTGGCGACCTCGTCGACGACGCCGATCAGCGCCTCCGGCATGAACCGGCCGCCGTACGGGCCGTAGTAGCCGCGCTCGTCCGGGTCGTGTTCGGGGTTGTGCTCTTCGGTCACCGGGAGGGCCTCGGGCAGGCGGGGTGCGAACCGGCGGTGACCAGCTTGACCAGGGC
The DNA here is from genome assembly GCF_043197175.1 of Amycolatopsis sp. NPDC049252. Taxonomy (NCBI): domain Bacteria; kingdom Bacillati; phylum Actinomycetota; class Actinomycetes; order Pseudonocardiales; family Pseudonocardiaceae; genus Amycolatopsis; species Amycolatopsis sp. NPDC049252. The sequence goes on along the minus strand of NZ_JBICSQ010000099.1, from coordinate 8,759 downwards.
GCCCTTCGGGTCGCCCGAGGCGACGAGCCCTTCGCCGACCAGCACCGCGTCGGCGCCGTGCCCGGCGTAGGACATCAGGTCGCCCGGCCCGCGGACGCCCGACTCGGCGACCTTGTAGACGTCCATCGGCAGGCCGGGGGCCAGCCGCGAGAAGACGTCGCGGTCCACCTCGAGGGTGTGCAGGTTGCGCGCGTTGACGCCGATGACCTTGGCGCCCGCTTCGAGGGCGCGGTCGGCCTCCTCGGCGTTGTGGATCTCCACCAGCGCGGTCATGCCCAGCGACTCGACCCGGTCGAGCAGCGCGGCGAGCGCGTTCTGCTCCAGCGCGGCGACGATCAGCAGCACCATGTCGGCGCCGTGCAGGCGGGCCTCGTGCACCTGGTAGGGGCTGACGACGAAGTCCTTGCGCAGCACCGGAACGTCCACGGCGGCGCGGACCGCGTCCAGGTCGGCCAGCGAGCCGCCGAAGCGGCGCTGCTCGGTCAGCACGCTGATCACCCGCGCGCCACCGTCCTGGTAGTCCTTGGCCAGCGAGGCGGGGTCGGGGATGTCGGCCAGGTCGCCCTTGGACGGGCTGCGGCGCTTCACCTCGGCGATCACGCCGATGCCGGACTCGCGCAGCGCGGTCATGACGTCGCGGGGCGGCTGTGCGGCGGCCGCGCGGATCTTCAGTTCGTCGAACGGCAGCGCGGATTCCCGCACGGCGAGGTCTTCCCGCACGCCGGCGACGATGTCTTCGAGCACGGTCACCGGGCGCCCCCGCCCGGGCTCGTGGTCACGGTTTCACTCGCAAGGTCGCTCACAAAAACCTTCCCCTTCCCGCCGAAACGATGCTAACCCCCGCATCCGAAGCGCCCGGTTCCGGGTGTGCGCGTTACTCCGAATGCCTGTCACGGGCATCCGTCGGGTCCTCGCCCTCCGACAGGGCTTCCCACAGCTCGGCGTCCGGATCGCGCACCTTCTTCCGGGTGGCCGGGGCCGCGTACTTCGCGCCCAGCCGGGCGCCGCGCCCGGCGCCCTTGACGGCTGCCAACCCGCCGGCGGCGACGAGAATTCCCCCGAGCACGGCCAGACCGCGCCCGAGCAGCATCTGCGTCACCGGAAGCCCGTCGGCGAAACCGCCGAACCGGACCCCGGCCACGCCCGACCACACCGCGGCGACCCCGGCCAGCGCCAGGACGACGCCGAGCACGCGCCGGGCCCAGCCGCCGGTGGCGATCACCCCGGCCACGCCCGCGAGCGCGAGCAGGGCCAGCGGCACGAGCGCCGTCGCGCGCTGTTCGCCGGTTTCGCGGTAGAGCACCGTCCCGCGCACGCCGCCGTCGCGGAACTCGGCGAACCAGGTCAGCCGGGACGCGCCCCACAACGCGAGCGCGCCCAGCAGGAGCGCCACGACGATCATCCACAGTGGACGCCGGGCCGGCTTCGCGGTGCCGGGCTCCGCGTCCCCGGTGGTCCGCGGCTCAGACACGAGCGGCGTCCGCGGCCGGGTCGAGCGGCCCCGCCGCCACCATGGTCTGGGCCGCCGCGACCGCCGAGAGCACGGTCCGCGCCTTGTTCAGCGACTCGGTGTCCTCGTAGTCCGCCACCGAGTCGGCGACCACCCCGCCCCCGGCCTGCACGTGCGCGATCCCGTCCTTCACCAGCGCGGTGCGGATCGCGATCGCCGTGTCGGCGTCCCCGGCGAAGTCGAGGTAGCCGACGACGCCGCCGTAGAGCGCGCGGCGCACCGGCTCCAGCTCCTCGATCAGCTCCATCGCGCGGACCTTCGGCGCGCCGGACAGCGTCCCGGCCGGGAAGCACGCGGTGACCGCGTCGAAGGCCGTCTTGCCCTCGGCCAGCTCGCCGGTGACGGTGGACACGATGTGCATGACGTGGCTGTAGCGCTCGATCTGGAAGAAGTCGACGACGCGCACGGTGCCCGGCTTGCAGACCTTGCCCAGGTCGTTGCGGCCGAGGTCGACGAGCATCAGGTGCTCGGCGCGCTCCTTCTCGTCGGCCAGCAGGTCCTTGGCCAGCTGGGCGTCCTCCTCCGGGTCGGCGCCGCGCCAGCGGGTGCCCGCGATCGGGTGCGTGGTCGCGCGGCCGTCCCGCACGGTGACCAGGGATTCCGGGCTGGACCCGACGATGTCGAAGCCCTCGAGCCGCAACAGGTACATGTACGGGCTCGGGTTGGACGTCCGGAGCACGCGGTAGATGTCGAGCGCGTCGGCGGCGGTCGCGATCTCGAACCGTTGCGAAGGCACGATCTGGAACGCTTCGCCGGCCTTGATCGCCTCGACGGCCTTCTCGATCGCCGCGTGGAAGTCCTCCTTGGAGCGCTTCCGGGTGAACTCCGGCTCGGGCCGGTCGAACGCGGCGACGGTGGCGGGCGCGGGCACCTGCAGCTGCTCGGTCATCGCGCCCAGCCGGGCGACAGCGTCGTCGTAGGCCGCGTCCACGCGCTCGGGCGAGTCGTCCCAGTTGACGGCGTTGGCGATGAGCGTGACCGTGCCCTCGTGGTGGTCGAACGCGGCCAGGTCGGTGGCCAGGAGCATGGTGAGCTCGGGGATGTCGAGGTCGCGCTCGGCCAGCTCGGGCAGCTTCTCGAGCCAGCGGACGGCGTCGTAGCCGATGTAGCCGACCATCCCGCCGGTGAGCGGCGGCAGGCCGGGCAGCGCCTCGGTGTGCAGGGCCTCGATGGTCTCGCGCAGCACGGTCAGCGGGTTGCCCTCGGCCGGCAGGCCGACCGGCGGGGTGCCGGTCCAGACCGCTTCGCCGTCGCGGACGGTGAGCGCGGCCGGGCTGCGGACGCCGATGAACGACCAGCGCGTCCAGGAGGCGCCGTTCTCCGCGGACTCGAGCAGGAACGTGCCCGGCCGGTCGGCGGCGAGCTTGCGGTACACCCCGATCGGCGTCTCTCCGTCGGCGAGCACCCGGCGCACGACCGGGATCACGCGGCGGCTTTCGGCGAGGGCGCGGAACTCCGCCCGGGACGGGCTGACCGAGCCGGGGCCGGTCGAACCGGCGAAAGCGCTGACCATGAACCTCATTGTGCTGCACCCCGGGAGCCGGGATGCGCGGGGTCCCAAATTCAGCAAATGTTGAATTAAAGACCGGGGATGAGTCATGATGGAGGCGTGAGCACCACCGACAACCCCGAGACTACGGCGCGCCGGCGCGGCCGGCGGCCCGCGGGCCAGGACACGCGCACGGCGCTGATCGACGCCGCGCGGGCGGTGTTCGCCGAGAACGGGTACGACGGGGCGACCGTGCGCGCGATCGCCACCCGCGCCGGGGTCGACGCGGCCATGGTCAACCACTGGTTCGGCAGCAAGGAAGGCCTGTTCGCCCGCGCGGTGCTCGAGCTCCCGTTCGACCCCCAGGAGCTGATGGAAACCCTGCGCGACGGCCCGGACGAGGAGTTCGGCGAGCGGATCGTCCGCACGTTCCTCACCCGCTGGGACAGCGCGGGCGGCGGGGTGTTCGTGGCGCTCATCCGCAGCGTCGCCGGCCACGAGCAGGCCGGCCACGTGCTGCGCGACTTCTTCCAGAAGTTCTTCACGCACGTGCTCTCCTCGGTCGGCTCCGACCAGATCCCGCTGCGCACGACGCTCTGCGCGTCCCAGCTGGTGGGCATGGGCATGATCCGCTACGTGGCGAAGTTCGAGCCGCTGGCGACGTCGGAGATCGAGACGCTGGTCGCCGCGGTGGCCCCGAACGTGCAGCGCTACATCAGCGGCGACATCGGCTAGGCGGCGGCCCGGTCCGGCGGTGTTTCCCCCGGTGACGGGCGGCCACGCCGTCTCTTCGCGAACGCCGGCACCGCGTAGGGACGCTCGTGTCCCGGGCGGGGCGGGAACAGCACCACCATCGCGCGGCCCCAGCCGCCGATCCAGGCGCGGCGCTCGGGGCGCTTCCTCAGCGAGGTGGCGCCGTGTGTCGAGAACGCCGCGCGCAACGTCATGCGCGAGCCGTCGCCGTAGCGGACGTGGATCTCCGGCATCTGCCGTCCCCCGCGGGCCAGGTGGTCGACCACGACGGTCACGGAGGCGACGCGCCAGCCCGTGGCCCGCACCGCCCGGTACCGCCGCGACCAGCCCCCGGCCGCCACCAGCGACCACGGCAGCCCGGCGAGGGCGAGCAGCAGCGGCACGACCAGGAACCCGACGCTGTACTGGTTTTCGTTCCGCTCCTCGACCGTGCGGACGTGCACGGGATCGTCGCGGTCGTAGACGGCCGTCACCTCGTCGCCGGGCCGGTAGCGGCGGTCGGTGTCCCGCACGATCTCCTCGGTCAACGCCGTGTCGCCGACGTGGTAGCGCACCCACATCGACGGCGCGCCGTCACCGCTGTGCGGGTCGACGACGCGCACGACCACGCCGCCGGTACGGGCCCCGGTCGTCAGGAGGGCGTCGGCCGAGTACTCGACCAGGTCGAGGCCCACGATGCAGCCGGCCAGCACCCCGGCCCAGAGCAGCGCGATCACGAGGGCGCGCCGGGCGAGCGTCGGCAGCCGCCGGATCTCCTCGTCGAGGTCTTCCCCGTCGCGGCCTTCCCGCGGTGGCAGCCAGGGTTCGAAGTCCAGCCGCGCCCGCACGGTGGCGGCCCGCCGATCGCCGGCCCGGATCCGGTGCGCGGCCAGGGCGGTGAGCGCCGCCGAACCGGCGAGCGCGCCGACGTCGGCCGCGAGTTCGCCGTCTTCGAACGGGTACCCCGGTTCGGCCAGCGAAACGGCCGTGCCGATCACGAACACCACGAAGACCAGCGCGCACAGCGCCTCGACGGCCAGCCACGCCCGTCTCGCCCGCCCCGGTTCCATTCCGTCACCTGGAACGGAAACCCGCGTCCCGGACAGTGCCTGCGTTACCGGGACAGCAGCAGCGCGACGAGCGTCACCACACCCGGCACGACCTGCACGAACAAGATGCGCTTGTTCGCCGTCACCGCGCCGTAGATGCCCGCGACGATCACGCAGACGATGCCGTAGAGCTTCAGCTGGAAGCCCGTCGGGTCGCTGGCGATCAGGCCCCAGACCAGCGCGAGCGCCAGGAAACCGTTGTAGAGCCCCTGGTTCGCGGCCAGCGGCGCGCTCTCCTTGGCGAACTCCTCGGTGGTCCCGAAGGCCGCGCGGCCCCGGGGAGTGGTCCAGAGAAACATCTCCAGAACGACGATGTAGACGTGGATCAGGGCGACCAGCCCGACCAGGATGTCGGCGGCGATCTTCACGCGGTGTGCTCTTTCTCGTCGGCCAGGAGCAGGCGCTCCTCGGTGTCGAAACAGGTGTGCGTGCCGGTGTGACAGGCCGGGCCGGTCTGGTCCACACGCAGCAGGACGGTGTCGCCGTCGCAGTCGATCCGCACCTCGCGGACGTGCTGGTAGTGCCCGGACGTCTCGCCCTTGACCCACAGCTTCTGCCGGCTGCGCGAGAAGTACGTGCCACGGCGGGTGGACAGGGTCGCCGCGAGGGCGTCGTCGTTCATCCACGCCATCATCAGCACGTCCGAGGTGGCGTGCTCGACGACGACCGCGGCGATCAGGCCGTCGGCGTTGCGCTTGAGGCGCGCCGAGACGCCCGCGTCGAGGGTCATGCATCGACTCCCAGCAGGTACCGCTTCAGCGGCATCGAATTCAACAGGACGAAGGCGTAGCCGTACCCGGCGAAGGACAGGCCGGAGAACAGCTTGTTGAACCACAGTTCGGCGCCCAGCAGCAGGAACGCGTGCAGCAGCGCGAACACCACGGTGACGATCAGGCCGGCGATGCGGGCGCTGCCCCTCTTCACCGCGAGCCCGGTGGTCACGACCCCGCCGAGGATCAGCGCGAGCGCGGGCACCCGGTAGATGTTCAGGCTGGATCCCGCGCTGAGCACCGGGATCAGGTCGAGCAGGGCCCACGCCACCGGCAGGCCGACCAGCAGGCCCGCGACGACCTTGACCTCGACGGGCGCTTGCCAGGACTTCATCGGACCTCCACCCCGCCGTCGCGCAGCGCGGTCTTGACCTCGCCGATCTTCAGCTGGCCGAAGTGGAACACGCTGGCGGCGAGCACGGCGTCCGCGCCGGAGCGCACCGCGGGCAGGAAGTGCTCCAGGGCGCCCGCTCCCCCGCTGGCGATCACCGGCACCCGCACGGCCTTGCGCACCAGCTCGATCAGCTCGATGTCGAAGCCGTTCTTGGTGCCGTCGGCGTCCATCGAGTTCAGCAGGATCTCGCCGACGCCCAGCTCCTCGCCGCGCGCGGCCCACTCGACAGCGTCGATGCCGGTGCCACGGCGGCCGCCGTGGGTGGTGACCTCGAACCCGGACGCCGTCGGCTCGCCGCCCTCGGGCACGCGGCGCGCGTCGACCGACAGCACGATGCACTGGGCGCCGAACCGGCGCGAGGCCTCGTGGAGGAACTCCGGCCGGGCGATCGCGGCGGTGTTGATGCTCACCTTGTCCGCGCCGGTGCGCAGCAGCCGGTTGACGTCGTCGTTGCTGCGGACGCCGCCGCCGACGGTCAGCGGGATGAAGACCTGCTCGGCGGTGCGGCGGACCACGTCGTAGGTGGTTTCGCGGTCGCCCGAAGACGCCGTGACGTCGAGGAACGTCAGCTCGTCGGCTCCCTCGGCGTCGTAGCGACGGGCCAGCTCGACGGGGTCGCCGGCGTCGCGGAGGCCGGCGAAGTTGACGCCCTTCACGACCCGGCCCGCGTCGACGTCGAGACAGGGGATCACCCGCACCGCGACAGACATGGTCACCAGCGTAGTCAAGGGCGCTCTAGGCTCGGGCAATGGCACAGGCGGGGCGGCGGCCGGGGCAGACGGAGACGCGGGAGAAGATCCTCGACGCGGCCCGGCACCGGTTCGCGGAGCTGGGGTACGACGGCGCGACGGTCCGCGGGATCGCCGCCGACGCCGGGGTGAACGCGGCGCTGCTGCACCACTTCTTCGGCAGCAAGCAGCAGCTGTTCGCGGCCTCGATGAACCTGCCGGTGAACCCGGCCGACCTGGTCCCGGCGATCCTCGCGGGCCCGCGTGCCGGACTGGGCGAACGGCTGGTGCGCGCCTTCCTGGCCGTCTGGGCGGTCCCCGAGGGCCGGACGCCGTTCGTCGCGATGCTGCGGGCCGCGGCGACGAACGAGCAGGTCGCGCTGATGATGCGCCAGTTCATCGAGCGCGCGGTGCTGGCCGAGGTCGCCCGTGCGCTGGACGTGCCGAAGGTCCGCGTCACCGGGATCGCCGCGCAGATGATCGGGCTGGCGCTGCTGCGGTACGTGATCAAGCTCCCGCCGCTGGCCGACGCGGACGACGAGGAGATCGTCGCGCTGCTCGCGCCGGTCGCGCAGTACTACCTCGACCCGGCACCCACCCCGTGAACCCGGGCCCGGAAATACTTCCTGCCCGCGTGCAGCAGCCCGCCCGCCTCGTGCGTCCATAGGGTGACGAAGGGACGTACGTGGGCTTCGAAGAGTTCGTGGAGGAGCGGCTGGACGGGCTGCTCCGCTACGCGACCGTCCTGACGAACGACCCGCACCTCGCGCAGGACATCGTGCAGGACGTCCTGCTGCGCGCGCAGCAGCGCTGGGACGGCATCGACGCCCCGCCGAGCTACGTCCGCCGGATGGTCACCAACGAGTACCTGTCGTGGCGCCGCCGGGCCGTGCGGCGGATGGTGCCGAGCAGCCACGACGTCCTCGACGCGCTCTCCCCGCCCGAAGCCGATCCCGCCACCGCCTACGACGAGCGGGACGCGATGCTCGGCCGGCTCGCGACGCTGCCCCGCAAGCAGCGCGCCGCCGTCGTGCTGCGCTACTACGAGAACTACTCGGACGCCGAGATCGCCGCCGTGCTGCGCTGCGGCACGTCCACCGTGCGCAGCCAGATCTCCCGCGCGCTGGCGACCCTGCGCGAAGCGCCCGAGCCCGAACCCCTGATCGTGTCCATCAAGGCCGGAGCCCCCGAATGACCCGCAGCGACCACGACACCGAGACGCTGATCCGGGAGAGCCTCGACCGCCTCGCCGCCCGCGCGCCGGACGGCCACGCGGTCCGGGACGCGCTCGCCGACGCCCGGCGCCGCCGCCCGGTCGCGCGGCTGACCCTGGTGGCGGCCGCCGTGGTCGTGCTGGTGGCCGGCGTCTTCGCCGGCACGCAGCTGCTGACGAGGACCCCGGACCTCGAGCCGGCGGCGGGCCGCCCGGTGCTCGGGTACACCCCCGGCTGGCTGCCCGGCGGCTTCACCGAGCAGTACCGCGAGGGTGGCCCGGGCCTCACGCCGCAGGTCCGCCGGTGGTCCGCCGGGCCGGCGGAGATCACGCTCACGGCGTATTCGACGGCCGATCCAGAGTGGTCGGGGCCGGTTCCCAAGCTCGCGTCGGCCCGGGACCAGACCATCGTGCACGGCCGGATCGCCATGATCACCGGCGACACCACCACGGCCGCCCTGCTCACCTGGACCGCCGACGACAAGCACGTGCTCACCGCCCGGGTCGGCGGGGTGCCGGACGCCCGCGCCGTCGCCCAGCGGATCGCCGATTCGGTCGAGGCGGCGCCGGTCGGCGTCCGCGGCGAGCTGCGGTTCGGGCCGCTGCCGGCCGGGCTCGCCGAACGCTCGGCCGCCGTCCGGGGCACCGGCCCGGACGACGCGAGCACCGAGCTGACCGCGGCCGACCCGGCCAGCCCGGCCGACCCGGCGGTGACGGCGGCCGTCGGCGCGGGCTCCCCCGGGGTCGGCGGCGGGGGGCCCCCCCCCCCCCCCGGGCGCCGGGCCCCCCCCGCCGCAGCGCGCGATCGACGACG
>NZ_JBICSQ010000098.1:0-26874 GCF_043197175.1 Amycolatopsis sp. NPDC049252 | reverse complement strand
GCCGGCGCGGCTCGAGCGGTCGTGCGTGAGAAACAGTGTTAGAACACCGTTACTCACTCACGACCGGGTCACGGGTAGTTGTTCAGCGGGCTCACCTGGTTGGCCTGGTTCGCCGCCGCGCCCGTGTCGTTGATGACGTGGGCGATCGTGCCCACTCCGCCCAGCGACACCGAGACCAGGTTGTGGAACCGGACCCCGCTGGTGTTCGGCACCTCGAACGAATGACTGGCCACAATGGACGGATTGGTCTGGAAGAAGCAGTAGCTGCCCAGACCCCACGCCTCGTGACTGGTCACCGAGTCGGCCACCTTGTACGCCGCCCAGCCCTGTCTGCCGCCACCGCTGGACCAGGACGCCTGGTCCGGCGGGTCGTACGGCATCTCGTTCTGGAAGAAGTACGTGCGCCCGCCGTTGCCGTTCCAGAGCACCTCGTACTGCTGGTAGTGCTCGACGAACAGGCCGTACATCGTCACGTTCGCGCCGTTGACCACCAGGCCGTTCGCCGCGGTGTTGACGTTCCAGCCGACGCCGTTCGAGTGATCACCGCGCCACAGCCACATGTGGTCGCCGATGACGTTGTTCGAGTTGACCACCAGCGTCTGCGTCGCCCGGCCGACGGCGGCGCCGCCGATCCGGAAGAACACGTCGTGCAGCGACGTCGGGTCGGCCGCGTGGTTCGCGGCCGAGCCCGGCTGCCCGATCTGCATCAGCACCGGCGAGTTGACCGCACCGGCGTCGATCAGCAGGCCGCCGATCTTCACGCCGTCCACATCGGACACCGTGATCGCCGCGGTGCCGTTGGTCGGCTGCAGCGTCGCCAGGCCGAGGCCGAGCACCACGGTGTCCGGGCGCGTGACGTTCAGCGCCTGGTCGAGGTGGTACACCCCCGGGGTGACCAGCAGGTTCTTGCCCGCCGCCAGCGCCGCGTTGATCGTCGCGGCCGAGTCGGACGGCTTGGCGACGTAGAACTCGCTGAGCGAGATCGACGACCCGGCGGGAGCGCCGTGGCCCCAGCTGGTGCCGACGGCGTTCTGCCGCAGCGCGGGCACGAACACGTTGTAGCTGCCCGTGCCGTCGATGTAGAGGAACGGCTTCTCGCGGCTGACCGGCGTCTGGTTGACGACGGTCTCCGGCGGGTTCGGGAACGACGCCGCCGGGGTGCCGGTCGAGCCCACGAACACCATGTTCCACACGCCGCCCGCCCAGCTGCCGAGCTCGCTGTTGCGGGTCAGGAACTGCTGCTGCGAACCGGAAACGGCCTGCCCGTCGATCTTGCTGTCGGCGATCAGGCCGCCACTGGCCCAGCCGTCACCGCCGTTCCACAGCTGGATCTGGCTGCCCTTCAGGTGCATCCGGCGGTACGGCGCGGCCTGCGCGACCGCCCACCGCTCGACCTGCCCGGCCGGCAGCGTCACCGACAGGTTCTCCGCGGAGCGCCAGAAGTTCTGCGTCGCGTTGCCCTTGTTGGCCGGGTTGTCACCCTGCTGCAGCCAGTCCGCCTCGACGCGGACGTGGCCGTTGAGGTTGACGTCGTCGGGGGAGAGGCCGAGCCCGGCGACCTGGGTGTAGAAGCCGAGGTTGACGTCGGCGTTGTAGTTGCCGGGCTTGAACAGCACGGCGTAGCGCTCGTTGCCGAACTGGTTGGTGTGCTGCTGGTTGGCGATCTGGTCCAGCCGGCCCTGCACGGTCGACGCCGGGGTCGACGGGTCGAACACCGACACGTTCGGTCCGAGGTCCGGGTTGCGCGGGTCGGTCGGCGGGATCGTGGTGCCGCCGCCGACGCCGTGCGCCGCGACCTCCCACAGGGAGTAGCCGTACCCGGTGGCCCGCTGGGTGCCGTTGACCCGCAGGTACCGGGCCGTGCCGGTGACGGGCACGGTCTGCGTGCCGCCGGTGCCGGTGGTGGTCGAGTACGCGTCGGTCCAGCTGGTGCCGTCGCTCGAGAGCTGCACCGTGAACGCCTTGGCGTACGCGGCTTCCCACGTCAGCACCACGTCACAGAGCTGCTGCGAAGAGCCCAGGTCGACCTGCAGCCATTGCGGGTCGCTGAACGCGCTGGACCAGCGGGTGCCCGTGTTCCCGTCGACCGCGTTCGACGCGGGGGTGCCGCCGTTTTCGGTGGACGACGCGGTCGCGGTGCGGCCCTGTGCGAGGTTCGTGGTCCCGCACGCGGCGGCCTGCGCCGGTGCGGAGCCGAGGACCGTGGCCGTGGCGAACGCGGTGAGGAGGGTGGTGGAGACGGCGAGGAACCGCCGTCCCCGGGAGAACGTCGTTGATCTCATCTGCCTGCCTGATCGGTCGGAGAAACTCCGGCTGGCCGCGCCCGGGAGCGCGGCGGCGTGCCGGGCGAGCCCCACTGCTCGCGCCGGCGTCCGGGTGGTGCGGCGGGTTCGCGGCCGGGGCGTCCGCCGGGCCCCGTGAGCCGGGGAGCGGGGCGAAGCGGGCGGCGCGAGGCGCGAACCAGTCAGCCCGAAGGGGTGGAATCGATCCAGGTGGCGGCCACGGAACCGGTTCCGTCGAAGCGAGGAGCAGTTAACATCGCGCGCCCGGCGAGCGTCAAGACTCCGGGTGGGATTCCTTCTCCCGGCCCAGTGTCCGGGCCGTTCCGGGACCGCCCGGCGCAGCGTCGTTGACATTTTCACGCTCTTTATTTATATCTTGAACTAAGAGCGTTCCGAAGCGCGGGCCCCACACCCGAGCCGAGGCCACGTGAGCCGATCCGCGCCGGGGCAAGGACGTCCCGGCGCCGGTCCCCGTGGAGGTTCCCATGCACCGCCGCATGAAGCGACCCCGAGCCCGCCTGAGCGTGCTCGCCGTTCTCACCCTGGCCGTGGCCGCGCTGCTCACCGCGCCCGCCGCCCAGGCCGCGCCCGTCCTGCTCTCCCAAGGCCGTCCCGTGACGGCGTCGTCCACCGAAAACGCCGGCACCCCGGCGTCGGCCGCGGTCGACGGCGACGGCGGCACCCGCTGGTCCAGCGCGTTCAGCGATCCGCAGTGGCTGCAGGTCGACCTCGGGTCCACCCAGCAGCTGTCCCAGGTCGTGCTGAACTGGGAAACCGCCTACGCCAAGGCGTTCACGATCCAGGCGTCCACCGACGGCGCCACCTGGACTTCGCTGTATTCGACGACCACCGCGACCGGCGGGAACCAGACGCTGACCGTCACCGGCAGCGGCCGGTACGTCCGGCTCACCGGCACCCAGCGCGCCACGCAGTACGGCTACTCGCTGTGGGAGTTCCAGGTCTTCGGCGGGGGCGGCACCACCCCGCCCGGTGACGTCCTGCTGTCGTACGGGAAGTCCGGCTCGGCCTCGTCCTACCAGGACGACGGCGCCTGCCCGGGCTGCCTCCCGGCGAAGGCGTTCGACCACGACCCGGCCACCCGCTGGGCGACCAGCGCGACCACCGGCTGGGTCGACCCGGGCTGGATCACCGTCGACCTCGGCGCCACCGCGAACGTGCACCAGGTCGTCCTGCAGTGGGACCCGGCCTACGCCGTCGCGTACCAGATCCAGGTGTCGAACGACAACGCGAACTGGACGTCGATCTATTCGACGACCACCGGCAAGGGCTTCAAGGAGACCCTGACCGTCAACGGCAGCGGCCGGTACGTCCGGATGTACGGTACCGCGCGGTCCAACGGCTACGGCTACTCGCTGTGGGGCTTCGACGTCTTCGGCACCGGCGGCAACCCGACCACCCCGCCGCCCGCGCCGCCGGCCCCGCACTTCCCGGGCACGCTGGTCTGGAGCGACGAGTTCAACGGCGCCGCGGGCGCCGGCCCGGACGCGAGCAAGTGGACCGCCGAGACCGGCCCCGGCGTCAACAACGAGCTCGAGTACTACACGAACAACAACAACGCCAAGCAGGACGGCCGCGGCGACCTCGTCATCCAGCTCCGCCGCGAAGCCACCCCGGGGAGTGCCTGCCCGGTCGACCCGATCAGCGGCAGCGGCACGTGCCAGTACACCTCGGGCCGGATCAACACCGCCGGCAAGTTCAGCTTCACCTACGGGCACGTCGAGGCCAACATCAAGGTGTCCGGCACGCAGGGGCTGTGGCCCGCGTTCTGGTTGCTGGGCGCCAACTTCTTCAGCGGCACCCGGTGGCCCAACTGCGGTGAGATCGACATCATGGAGCACGTCGGGAAGTCGCCGAACCTGGCCTACTCGACCATCCACGCCCCGGCCTACAACGGCGGTGGCGGCATCGGCGCGCCCTTCGACGTGGGCCAGGACGTCTCCGCCGGGTTCCACAGGTTCGGCCTCGACTGGGACGCCTCGCACATGACCTTCTACGTCGACGGCAACGCGTTCGAGACGATCAACCGCGACACCGTGGAGAGCACGCGCGGGCCGTGGGTGTACGACCACCCGTTCTTCCTGATCCTCAACAACGCCATCGGCGGGGACTTCCCCGGCCCGCCCGGAGCCGGGACCGTGCTCCCGCAGGACATGGTCATCGACTACGTGCGGGTCTACCAATGAGGCGACGGCTGGCGCTCGTCACGGGCGCGGTGGTCGCGGCGGGCCTGCTCACCGCGCCCCTGTTCACCGCCCAGGCGGCACCCACCCTGCTCTCCCAGGGGCACCCGGTGACCGCGTCCTCCACCGAAAACGCCGCCTTCCCCGCCTCGGCGGCGGTCGACGGCGACCCCGGCACGCGCTGGTCCAGCCTGGCCGCCGACCCGCAGACGCTGCAGGTCGACCTCGGCGGCTCGCACACCCTCAACCAGGTCGTCGTCCAGTGGGAGGCGGCCTACGCCAAGGCGTTCACCCTCCAGGCGTCCGCCGACGGCACCCAGTGGGCCACGCTCTATTCGACGACGACGGGCACCGGCGGCACCCAGACGCTGCCGGTGTCGGGCAGCGGCCGGTACGTCCGGCTGACCACCACCCAGCGCGCGACCCAGTGGGGCGTGTCGCTGTGGGAGTTCCAGGTGTTCGGCGACGGCTCGGCCCAGGCGTGCGGCAGTGCGAACGCAGGCCTGCGGCAGCCGTCGTCGGCCTCCAGCGTCCAGTCCGACGCCTTCCCGGTCAGCGCGGCCTTCGACGGTGACACCGGCACGCGCTGGTCGAGCCTGGCCGCGGACCCGCAGTGGATCCAGGTCGACCTCGGCAGCTCGCGCCCGGTCTGCGGCGTCGACCTGACCTGGGAGGCCGCGTACGCGAGCGCGTACACGATCCAGCTGTCCGCGAACGGGACGTCGTGGACGACGGCGGCGACCGTGACCGGCGCGGGTGGCACCGAGCACCCGGCGGTCAACGGCACGGCGAGGTACGTCCGGCTCAACGCCACCGCGCGGGCCACCCAGTGGGGGATCTCGCTGTGGGAGTTCGCGGTGCACACCAGCGACAGCGCACCGCCGACGACCACGCCGACCAACCCGGGTGGCTGCCCGTGGGTGGGCTCGGCGGCGCCGGTCGCCGACCGCGTCAACCAGCTCATGGCGGCCATGACGGCACAGCAGAAGGTCAAGGTGCTGCACGGCAACGGCGCGACCGGGCCGTACATCGGCGACACCGACGCCGTGCCCGAGCTGTGCATCCCGGCGCTCGGCCTGCAGGACGGCCCGGCCGGGGTCGGCGACGGCCTCGACGGCGTCACCCAGTTCCCGGCACCGGTGACGGCCGCCGCGACCTGGGACACCGGCCTGATGAACCGGTACGGCAGCGCGATGGGCGCCGAGTTCGCCGGCAAGGGCGTCGACATCGCCCTCGGCCCGACGATCAACCTGGTCCGCGACCCCCGCTGGGGCCGCAACTTCGAGACCTACGCCGAAGACCCGTACCTCGCCGGGGCGGCCGGGACCGCGACGATCCAGGGCATCCAGAGCCAGGGCGTGATGGCGCAGGCCAAGCACGCGGCGGCCTACAACGTCGAGGCCGGGGCGTCGCGCGGGACGCCGTCGGACAACGTGATCGTCGACGACCGGACCCTGCACGAGCTGTACCTGCCGGCGTTCCAGCAGGTCGCGAGCCAGGGCCAGGTCGCGTCGATGATGTGCGCCTACAACCAGATCAACGGCGTCCCGGCCTGCCAGAGCAGCGGCGTGCTCACCACCGCGTTCAAGCAGGACGCGAACTGGGGCGGGTTCGTCGGCTCCGACTGGGGCTCGGCGACCGGCGGCGCGCGGCAGCTGGCCAACGGCGGGATGGACATGGAGATGCCCGGCGGGGCGTTCTTCGGCCAGGGTCTGCTCGACGCCGTTGCGCGCGGTGAGGTCACGCAGGACCGGGTCGACGACATGGTCCGGCGGGTGCTGACCCAGATGTTCAGGTTCGGCGTGTTCGACCGGGCCCGGCGCGGTACGCCGCAGTCGGTCGTGACCAACGCGGCGAACGTGACGACCGCCCGGGACGTCGCGGCGGCCGGGTCGGTGCTGCTGAAGAACAACGGGGTGTTGCCGCTGACGGCGGCGACCAAGTCGATCGCGCTGTCCGGCGGCGACGGGATCGACCCGCAGAACATCGGCGGCGGCAGCGCCAAGGTCAACCCGTCGCCGGCGTCGGTGAACCCGATCAACGGGATCAAGGCGCGTGCCGGCTCGGGCGTCACGGTGTCCTATGTGGACGGCGCGGGTGAACACGTGCAGACGCCGAACATCCCGGGCGCGGTGACTGCTGCGAAGGCCGCGGACGTCGCGGTCGTGTTCGCCAGCTACGGCGAGTCAGAGACCCAGGACCTCGACACGATCGACCTGCAGAACCAGCAGAACGACCTGATCGACGCGGTCGCCTCGGCGAACCCGCGCACGATCGTCGTGCTGAACACGGGCTCGGCGGTGACGATGCCGTGGCTGCCGAAGGCCGCGGCGGTCATCGAGGGCTGGTACCCGGGGCAGGAGAACGGCAACGCGATCGCGTCGCTGCTCTACGGCGACGTCAACCCGTCGGGCAAGCTGCCGATCAGCTTCCCGAAGCAGATCGCCGACCTGCCGACGGCGAGCGTCCAGCAGTTCCCGGGCGCCAACGACCGCATCGAGTACTCGGAAGGCCTGAACGTCGGATACCGCTGGTACGACAGCCGGAACATCGAGCCGCTGTTCCCGTTCGGCTACGGACTGTCGTACACGACGTTCGGGTTCTCGAACCTGGTCGTGACCCAGCAGGGGACGAACGGCACGGCGACCGTGACGGCGACGGTCACCAACACCGGCACCCGCGCGGGCGCCGACGTCGTCCAGCTCTACGTCGGGCAGCCCGCCGGCAACGGCGAGCCGCCGAAACAACTGAAGGGATTCAAGAAGGTGCAGCTCACCCCCGGGCAGAGCCAGACCGTGTCGTTCCCGCTCACCCCGCGGGACCTCGCGCACTGGACCGGGTCGTGGACGACCAACGCGGGCCAGTACCGCGTGTCCGTCGGTGATTCCTCGCGCAACGTGCCGCTGTCCGGCGTGGTCACCGTGTCGTAGGGACTACCGGGCCGTCGACTCCCGGATCACCAGGGTCGTCGGCACCACCAGCGGGGCACTCGGAGACGGCGCCCCGGCGAGCTGCGCGAGCAGCTGCCGGGCCGCCGTCTCGCCCATCTGCCGCAACGGCTGGCGGACCGTCGTCAGCGGGGGCTGGGTGTGCGCGGCGAGCGGGATGTCGTCGAAGCCGATCACCGCGACGTCGGCCGGTACCGCTTTCCCGGCCTTGCGCAGCCCGGCGAGCACGCCGGCGGCCGTGAGGTCGTTGTGCGCGAACACCGCGTCGAACTCCGGCCCGGTCTCCAGCAGCTGCAGGATCGCGGCCTCGCCGCTTTCGCTCGTGAAGTCGCCTTCGATGATCAGCCGCGGGTCGAGGGTGCGGCCGGCTTCGAGGATCGCGTCGCGGAAGCCGTTGAGCCGGTCGCTCGTGCAGCCGAAGTCGCGGGGCCCGGTCACCGTGGCGAACCGGGAGCGCCCGGTTTCGAGGAGGTGGCGGGCCGCGTCCGCGCCACCCTTGAGGTTGCTCGTGCCCACCGAAGGGAACGAGGGACGGCGGCCGCGGTCGTCGATCACCACGACCGGCAGCCCGGAGTCGTGCAGCACCCGCAGGTGGCGCACCGCGTCCGGTGGTTCGACGAGCAGCAGCCCGTCGAACGCCTTCGCCGACACCTGCCGCGAGAACTCCTCCAGGGAGTCGGCGCCGCGGTTCGCGGTGGACAGCAGCAGGCCGTAACCCTTCGACTCCACGACGTCGGCGACCCCCTGCAGCACCTCGCCCATCCACGGCCAGGTCAGCCCCGGCACCAGCATCCCGACCGTGCGGGTCACCCCGCGCGCCAGCCCGACCGCGCCGGCGCTGGGGATGTAGCCGGTCGCCGCGATCACCTCGCGCACCCGGATCGCGGTCGCGGCGTCCACATCGGCCTTGTTGTTGAGCACCCTCGACACGGTCGTCTTGCTCACCCGCGCGCGGCGGGCGACCTCGGCGATCGTGACGCGCATGCGACCTCCCGGCGGGTGCCTCGTGTGGTGCCAAGGTACTCGCCCCGGCCACCGTGGGAAATCGATCAGGTCCGGACGGACAACCGCGTGAGGCTCGCGTCGCCCCTTCGCCAGTCGAGGGTGCGTACTGCGAGGTACCGAACCTGACCGGTGACGGCGGCGGTCGCCGTGCGGGTCCGGGCCGGCTGCGCGGCGGTCGTGTAGGTGACGCCGTCGGTGCTGGTTTCGACGGCACACGCCGGGACCCGGCCGGACGTCCAGCCGAGTTCGGCCGCGGAAACCGGCCGCACCGCACCGAGATCGACGACCAGCCGGCCGCCCGGCCCCGGCCGCCACGCCGTCGCCGGGTCGTCGTCGACCGCGGCGGCGGGGCTCGACATGCCCGGGGGCAGGGGCTCCGCCGGGAACGTGACGGCGCCGAGCGCGAGGTCCGCCAGCGGGTAGGGGCGGACCTCCGGGACGAGGACGGGCACGGTCAGGCCCGGGATCAGCAGCACGGGCCGGGCGTGGCCGCCGTCCGGTTCGACCGTGATCATGACCGGGAGGCCGGGTGCCGCGGTGAGATCGACGCGCCCGGCGTCGCGCACGACCGCTTTCAGTCCCGTCGGGACCGCCCGGCCGAACGTGCCGCGCAGGGTGAACCGCGGCGGTTCGATCCGGCCCTCGGCGGCGTCGAGGGTGAACCGGTAAGCGCTGCCCGTCGCGGTGACGGCCTGCTCGCCGCGGTACAGCTTGAGCGCGGCGCGGTCCTGCGGGAGGTTCGCCGTCCCGGTCGCCGCGGCCGCGGAAAGGTTGGCCAGCACGAGGAATCCGTCCGTGACGCTCGCTCGCACCGCGCCCGCGGTGGTGCTCGCGCGAGCGCGTCCGGCCAGCATCGCCAGGCCCTCGGTGCCGGCGTACAGCTCGGCCAGCAGCGGCGCGGCCGGGCCGTCGGAAAGGGTGACGCTGTTGCCTACGACGGTGAGCGGGTTCGGCCCGGACACCACCAGCCCGGCCCGGCCGTCGACGTCGAGCCAGCCGTGGGTGCTGCGCAGCGCGGGCACCGGGTAGCTCGCCACCGGCGTCCAGGCCGAGCCGTCGGGGGACGTCTCGATCCGGTACGCGCGCCCGGCGGCCGCCTCCCAGCTCAGGTGGACGCGGTCGAACGTCTTCGCCGCGCCGAGGTCGACCGCGAGCCAGCTGTCCACGCGGGGACGGTCCGATGTGGACACCGCCCAGCGGGTGGTCGGATTGCCGTCGGTGGCGTACTTCGCCTCCTTGCCCGACGTGGCCGAAGACGCCGACGCCATCCCGCCGACGGCGAGGTCCGGACCGGTGCCGTCGTGGACCTCGAACGCGAACAGCGAATAGCCGTACGCCGGATCCGGGCGGACGCCGAGCATGCGGACGAAGCGGGCGGTGACGGGGGTGAAGGTCAGGTCGTCGGTGCGGGCCCCGGTCGGCGCGTCCTGCGCGGAAACCGTCACCCTGCCCTCGGCGGCGGTGTAGGCGCGGTCGCCGTCGAGCCCCGGAACGCCGGGCATGACCAGGTTGTAGACGGTGAGCGCGCCTTCGCCGGCCGCGACGCCGGTGCTCGCGTACACCGCGGTACCGGTGGGCAGGGTGGCAAGCGCGGCGTAGCCGGTGTCGAAGCGCAGCACGCCGAACGTGCCGTCGAAGCCGTCGCGGACCCGGGTGTACGTCGTGGCGTGGCGTTCGCGGACGGCGAGGTTCGTGGCGGGCAGCAGCATCGGCGTCGCGGCGCCGAGCGCGAACAGCCAGTCGTCGTGGTGGGGCTGCCAGGCGAACTTCACGAAGCCGGCCTTGCTGACCGTCGCGGCCCAGGCGGCGGGGGAGCGGTGGGCGAGCAGCCCAGGCCCGGCGCCGAAGTCGGCGACCCCGGCGGCCTGCGTGTCGAACTCCGTCCCGCTCACCGGGACGACCGGGCCGCCGTGCGCGGCGCGCCACTCGTGCAGCAGGTAGCTGATGGCGACCTCGGCCCGCGCCTCCGGCTCGTACTTGGGCTCGCCGGAGAACTTAGTGATCCGGTCGGCGGGCGCGTAGGCCTGGTACGGCTCGAGGCGCGCGGCCAGGTCGGCCTCGGCGCGGGCGGCGTAGCGGTCGCCGAGGACCTGCGCGCGGAAGGCGAGCGGAATGACGTCGCGGCCGTAGAGGTGCTCGCGGTCGGCGACCATCGGCATCAGCGGTTCGCCGGCGTCACTGGTCATCAGCAGCATGGTGCGCCAGAGCAGTTCGCCGTTCGGCTGCGCGGTGAGGACCTCCGGCAGCGGCTTCCCGGCGAGCAGGAAGTGCATCGAGTTGCGGCCGGACGTGCGCCACAGTTCTTCCTGGTAGTGCGGGCCGAACGAGCCGTGGTTCTCGACGAGGAACGTGTCGTACAGGTTGGTCGCGGTGTTGGCGCTGATCGGCCGGCCGTCGACGAGCCGCGGGTTGGCGAGGTCGGCGGCGGGCAGCCCGCCCTCGTTGCGGCTCCACATCCCGAAGGCGTCCCGCCACGCCGCGGCCCGGGGATCGCCGGGCGCCCAGGCGAGGGCGGGGGCGAGCGACTGGGCGTAGACGCCCATCTCTTCCAGCTTCGTGTCGCCGACGTGGCCGCCGAGCAGGCCGTTGGGGGTCCAGCCCCCGGACGTCGGGTCGTCCTGGGTGCCCAGTGCCGTGGTGTAGGCGGCCTGTTCGGTCGTGATGCGCTCGACGTTCGCCTGCGTGGCCGCGTCGAGGTCCGTCCACAGCAGACGGGCGGCGAGCAGGAAGTACGACTGGAAGGTGGTGTCGAAGAACAGCTTCCGGCCCCACTCGGTGCCGCCGGTGAGCAGGTTCGACGCCGCGAAGTGCTTGATCGTGTCGAGGGTGTGCGTGCGCAGGGTGGCCTGGTCGACCCCGGCGACGGTGGCGTCGTACCCGTCGCGGGTCAGCAGCAGGGCGTTGCCGAGGACGACGGCGAAGGTGAAGTCCTTGGCCGGGTAGATCCCGGCCGCGGCGTCGAACTGCGACTCGGCCCAGCGGGTGTGCCGGAGCAGGACACGCAGGTAGGTCGCGGCGACGGCGTCCGGCGGCCCGCTCTTCGGCGCCCCGGCCGCCGCCGCTTCGGCGACCCCCGGCAGCAGCCCGGAGGCCAGCATCGCCGCTGCGCCGCTCGCGCCCAGCAGACCCAGGGCCCGCCGCCGGTTCAGTTCGCCCATGTCCGGCCTCCGCTCGCTGACAACCTTGTCATCGCGGCGATTCTGGGACGGCCGCGGCGGCGTCGGCAACCCCGTCGGCCGATCTCGTCCGGTTTCGGACAACGCCCGGCTAATTCGTATAACAACCTATACCGGCGACCTCCGCCCGCCTTCACGGACTCGAACGGTGGGAGCAAGCTCACCGCCGGGGGCGGGCCTCGCCGTGTTGGGATGACAACGTGATCACGGACCCCGGTGTGCTGCTCCTGCTCGTGCTCGCCGGGGTCGGTGCCGGGCTGACCGGGGCGACCGCCGGGCTCGCGTCTCTGGTGTCGTACCCCGCGCTGCTCGCCGCCGGGCTGCCGCCCGTCGTCGCGAACGTGACCAACACCGTCGCCATGCTGGGAACCACCGTCGGCGGTGCCGCCGGGGCGCGGCCGGAGCTCGCCGGGCAGCGCGCCCGGATCGTTCCGCTCTGCATCATCAGCACCGCGGGCGGCGCGGTCGGCGGGGTGGTGCTGCTGGTGACGCCGGCGGGTGCGTTCACCGTCATCGTGCCGTGGCTGATCGGCGGGGCGTCGGTGGTCCTGATGGCGGGCCCGCGGCTGCGCCGGCTGGCCGAAGGCGCCGAGCACCACGGCCTGAGCCCGGTCACCGGCGGGTTGGCCTTCCTCATCGGCGTCTACGGCGGTTACTTCGGCGCCGCGGCGGGCGTGCTCATGCTCGCGCTCCTGGTCTCGGTGTGGAGCCAGTCCCTCGCCCGGACGAACGCGGCGAAGAACCTGGTCACCGGCTCGTCCAACCTCCTGGCCGCGATCGTCTTCTCGGTGACCGGCAAGGTCGTCTGGACGGCGGCGCTGGCCGTCTGCCTCGGCTCGCTCGCCGGGGCGTGGCTCGGCGCGACCCTCGTCCGGCACCTGCCCGCGACGCCGTTGCGGATCGGGATCGGCGTCGCCGGGCTGGTGCTCGCGGTCGTCTTGGGTTGGCAGGCGTTCGCCGCGTGACGCCGGGCCGCCCGAGAGGGCATGATCGGGCGGGTATCGGCGAGCAGGAGACCAGATGAGCATTGTCGGGACCAGGGTGGTCCGCCAAGAGGATCAGAACCTGATCACCGCGGGTGGGACCTACGTCGACGATCTGCGGGAGGAAGCGCTTTCCGGAGCCGCACACGCGGTGTTCGTGCGCAGTCCCATCGCGCACGCGCGGATCGGCGGCATCGATGTGAGTGCGGCGCTCGCGGCGCCGGGGGTGCTCGGCGTCTTCACCGCCGCGGATCTCGGGCTCGACCCGCACGACGCCGGGCCGGTGAAGGAACCGTGGCTGGCCGACGGAATCGTCCGCTATGTCGGCGAACCCGTCGCGCTCGTCCTCACCGAGGAGCGCTACCAGCTGGCCGACGCGGCCGAGCTGGTCGACATCGACTACGACCCGCTGGACGCGGTCGCGAGCATCGACACCGCGCTGGCCGGCGAAACGCTGCTGTACCCGGAAACGGGCAGCAACGTCGTGCAGGTCCACGGCGCCGAAGAGTTCGACGACGCGATCTTCGAGGGCTGCGACGTGGTCGTCTCGCAGACGATCGTCAACCAGCGGGTCGCGCCCGCGCCGCTGGAGGTCCGCGGCGCGTCGTGCGTGTGGGGCGAAGACGGCAGGCTCACCGCGTGGCTGTCCACGCAGAACGCCCAGATCGCCCGGTCGCAGCTGGCCGGCAGCCTCGGCGTCGGCGAGGAGTCGGTGCGCGTCATCGCCCCGGACGTCGGCGGCGGCTTCGGCGCGAAGATCGGCGCGGACCCGGAAGCGACCGTGCTCGGCTGGGCGGCCAAGCGGCTGGGCCGGGCGGTGCGCTGGATCGAGACGCGCAGCGAGAACCTGACGTCGATGACGCACGGGCGCGCGCAGCAGAACACCGTGACCATCGGCGGGAAGCGGGACGGCACGGTCCTCGCGTACCGCCTCGACGTCGTCCAGGACGCCGGGGCCTACCCGCGGACGCTGTTCCTGCCGACGCTCACCGAGCTGATGGCCGTCGGCGTCTACCGGTTCCCGGTGGTCGAGACGCGCAGCCGCGCCGTCGTCACCAACACGACGCCGATCGCGGCCTACCGCGGCGCGGGCCGCCCGGAGGCGACGGCGGCGCTCGAGCGGGCCATGGACGTCTTCGCCACGGCGATCGAGGTGGACCCGGCCGAGGTCCGCCGGGTCAACTTCATCCGGCCCGAGGAGTTCCCGCACCAGACGCCGACCGGCGCGTCCTACGACACGGGGGAGTACGCCGCGGCCCTGGACAAGGTCCTCGAGGCCGGCGGTTACGCCGAACTGCGCGCCGAGCAGCGACGGCGGCGCGAGGCGGGCGACCCGGTCGAGCTGGGCCTCGGGCTCGCCGCGTACGTCGAGATCACCGGCGGTGACGCGGGCGGCGAGAGCGGCCGCGTCGACATCCACCCGGACGGCTCGGTCGTCGCCTGGACCGGCAGCTCACCCCACGGGCAGGGGCTCGGGACGTCCCTGGCGATGCTGCTTTCGGACCAGCTCGGCGTGCCGCTGGAGAAGATCACCGTCCGCCACGGCGACACCGACGAGGTACCCAAGGCGGTCGGGACGTTCGGTTCGCGGTCGCTGCAGCTGGGCGGCTCGGCGATCCGCCAGGCGGCCGAGAAGGTGATCGCGCAGGCGCGGGAACTGGCGGCCGAGCTGCTGGAGGCCTCGCCGGACGACCTCGAGCTGGACGTCGGCAGCGGCGTCTGGCAGGTGCGCGGCGCACCGTCGAGCACCACGCTCAGCTGGGCCCAGGTCGCGGAGACCGCCGGCGACGGCAAGCTCACCGCGGACGTCTGGTTCGGCGGCGGCAAGCCGACGTTCCCGTTCGGCGCGCACCTCGCGGTCGTCGAGGTCGACACCGAGACCGGCAAGGTCGAGCTGCGGCGGATCATCGCCGTCGACGACGCCGGCCCGATCGTCAACCCGCTGACCTTCCGCGGCCAGCGGCACGGCGGGCTCGGCCAGGGCGCCGCGCAGGCGCTGATGGAGGTCGTCACCTACGACGAGGACGCCAACCCGACCACCGCGACACTGGCGGACTACTCGTTCATCACGGCCGTCGAGCTGCCGGACTTCGAGCTGGTCGACATGGCCACCCCGACCGACCGGAACCTGCTGGGGGTCAAGGGGATCGGCGAGGCGGCGACCATCGGCTCGACCCCGGCGGTGCACAACGCCGTGGTCGACGCGCTGGCCGCCCGCGGCGTCCGGCACCTGGACATGCCCACGACGCCGATCCGGGTCTGGGCCGCATTGGAAGAAGCGAACAAGGAGAACCAGCGGTGAAGGTCTCGATCGAGGTCAACGGGCGGCCGGTGGCCGAGGAGGTGCCCGACCGGACCCTGCTGGTGCACTTCCTGCGTGACACGGCCGGGTTCACCGGTACGAACGTCGGCTGCGACACCACGTCGTGCGGCGCCTGCACGGTGCTGCTGGACGGCGAGTCGGTCAAGTCGTGCACGGTGCTCGCCGCGCAGGCCGACGGCCACGCCGTCACCACCGTCGAAGGGCTGTCCGGTCCGGACGGTGAGCTGCACCCGGTGCAGCGCGCGTTCCGGGAGCAGCACGGCCTGCAGTGCGGGTTCTGCACCCCGGGCATGATCATGGCGTCGGTGTCGCTGCTGGCGGACAACCCGAAGCCGACCCGCGAAGAGGTCCGCGCCGGGCTCGAAGGGAACCTGTGCCGCTGCACGGGTTACCACAACATCGTCAGCTCCGTGATGGACGCGTCGGGGCAGGAGGTGGACCGGTGATCCCCGCCGAGTTCCGCTACGAGCGGGTGTCCACAGTGGACGAGGCGCTCGCGCGGCTGGCCGAGCACGGCGACGACGCGAAGGTGCTCGCCGGCGGGCATTCCCTGCTGCCACTGATGAAACTGCGGCTGGCCGCGCCGGAGTACCTGGTGGACATCGGCCCGGTCGACGAGCTGCGTTACGTCCGGCTGGACGGCGACGAGGTCGTCGTCGGCGCCCTCACCCGCTACAGCGACCTGGAGCGGGATCCGGTGCTGCGGGAGCACGCGCCGCTGCTGGCGCACGCGTCGGGGGAGGTGGGCGACCGCCAGGTCCGCCACCGCGGCACCCTCGGCGGTTCCCTGGTGCACGCCGACTCCGCGGCCGACCTCCCGGCGGCGATCCTGGCGTCGGACGCCGTGCTGGTCGCGCGCGGCCCGTCCGGCGAGCGGCGCATCCCGGCTTCGGAGTTCTTCCTCGGCCCGTTCACGACGCCGCTGGAGCCGGACGAGCTGCTGACGGAGATCCGGCTGCCCAGCCAGGCCGGGCTCGGCTGGGGGTTCGAGAAGTTCACCCGCCGCGCGCTGGACTGGGCGATGGTCGGCGTGGCCGTGGTCGGCGGCAAGGTGGGCCTGGTCAACATGGCCGGCGTCCCGCTGCGCGCTTCCGCGACCGAGGAGGCACTGGCGTCCGGCGCGTCCATCGCGGACGCGGCGGCCCTGGCGGCCGAGGGCACGAACCCGCCGGACGAGCCCCACGCGACGGCGGAGTACCGCCGCCACCTGGCCCGCGTCCTGACCCGCCGCGCCCTCACCCAGGCGGCCGGTTCGTGAAGTCCGTGAAGGCCACATCGAGGGAGTCAGAGTCCCTCAATGTGGCCTTCACGGACTTGTGATCGCGACGGCCGATTCCCGCCAGCAAGGGGGGCCGGTGCCGGGCGACGATGGACTGTGTGAAGACGGAAACCCTTGCGCACTCGGCCATCGAGCCCGGCATCCTCTACTTCGGCACCCCGGTGGTGCTGATCTCCAGCTCCAATGAGGACGGCACGGCCAACCTCGCCCCGATGTCCTCGGCGTTCTGGCTCGGCTGGCGCGCGATGCTCGGGCTCAGCGCGCGTTCGCACACCACCCGCAACCTCCTGCGCACCCGCGAGTGCGTGCTCAACCTGCCCTCCGACGCGCTGGCCGCGCACGTCGACCGGCTCGCCATGACCACCGGCTCGGACCCCGTGCCGCCCAGGAAGCAGAAGCGCGGCTACTTCCACGTCGCGGAGAAGTTCGAGCGGGCCGGCCTGACGCCGGTGCCGTCGGAGACCGTGGCGCCGCCGCGCGTGGCCGAGTGCCCGGTGGCGATGGAGGCGGTCGTCGAGGCTGTGCACCCGGTCGCGGACGCCGACGAGCGGCAGCGCGGCGGGATCGTCGCCGTCGAGGTGCGGGTGCAGCGCGTCTTCGTGCACGACGACATCCGGCTGCCCGGCAGCGACGACCGCATCGACCCGGACGCTTGGCGGCCGCTGATCATGAGCTTCCAGAAGCTGTACGGCCTCGGCCCGCAGGTCCACCCCTCGACGCTGGCCCGGATCCCGGAGCGGCTCTACCGCGGCCCGGACATCGACCGCGCCCGTGGCGTCCCTGGTGTCACGTCGCGCTCAGCTGCGCCGGCAGGGGAGCGAGTGTCGTGATCCCCGCGGCGCGGCCCTTCGCCGAGCCGACCGGCGGCTGCTGGGTCAGCAGCACGACGACGTAGCGGTTGTCGACGACACCCGTGGTGTTCAGGACGAGCGCGTCGCGCAGGATCATCCAGCCCTGCTTGATCTGCCGCGACGTGCCCGGCAGGCCGTCCGGGATGCCGAAGTACTGGTCCCAGCCGTCGTCGGTGTCGCGCACCTCGTCGATGGCGTTCCTTGCCGGATTCCCGGTCGAACAGGACGAATCCGACGTCCGTACCGCACGAAGCGGCCGCCACGGCATCCGTGACACTCCCGGAGAGGCCGGGGTAGGGGATCTGGGAAGAGGACGTCGGAGAGGGCGGCCCGACCTCGGTGTCCTGGGGCGGGTCCGGTGTCGCCGTCGTGGTCTGCGCGGCCTGCGACGGCCTCCTCGCAGGCCGCGACGATCAGGGTCGCGGTGAGCGCGGCGGCGAGGCCCAGGCGCCCGTCCGACGGCGGATTTCACCTGTCCGTCGGCTGTGTCCTGCTGTGCGGAACCGGTGCGCCGACCAGCGGCTGGGACAGCGGCGGATGGATCCGCGCCGGGCGTACCGTCGCGGGGGTGAACGACTTGCGGATCCTGGTGGTGGGGGCCGGCGCGACCGGCGGGTACTTCGGCGGGCGGCTGCTGCAGGCGGGCCGGGACGTGACGTTCCTGGTCCGGCCCGGCCGGGCGAAACTCCTGCGGGAGCGCGGCCTGCGGATCGTCGGGCTCGGCGAGGAGACCGTGCTCGACCCGCCGATCGTCGAAACCGGGACCCTGGACGAAACCTACGACCTCGTGCTGCTCGCGGTGAAGGCGACCGCGCTGGCCGGCGCCATCGACGATTTCGCGCCCGCGGTCGGCCCGGAGAGCCTGATCCTGCCGTTCCTCAACGGGATGGCGCACGTCGATACCCTCGCCGCGCGCTTCGGCGAGGCCGCGGTCCTCGGCGGGGTCGCCAAGGTCGTGACCACGGTGGACGACGACGGTGACATCCGACGTCTCGCTCCCCTCCAGAACCTGACCTACGGCGCCCGCGCCGAACCCGCCCCGCCACGGCTGTCCGACGTGGACGCGGCGCTGACCGGCGCCGGGTTCCCGGCCGCCCGCGACGACGCGATCACCGGTGCCATGTGGGCGAAATGGGTGTTCATCGCGTCGATCGGCGGGGTGAACTCGCTGATGCGCGGCACGACCGGCGACGTCGTCGCGGTGCCCGGTGGCGCGGCGTTCGCCGAGGCCGTCGTGGCGGAGGCCGCGGCCGTCGCCGAAGCCGCCGGGTACCCGGTGCCCGCCGCGGATCTCGAGGCGACACGCCGAACGGTGACCGACCCCGGAACGGGTGGTTCTTCGCTCTATCGCGACCTTCTCGGCGGTCACCCGGTCGAGGGGGACCAGATCTTCGGCGATCTCACCGCGCGTGCCCGTGAGCTGGGCGTTTCCGTGCCCCTGCTGGATCTCGTCACCCTGCAGCTCCGCGTGCACAACCACCGCACCGGGTGAGGCGGCCACGGTGGGCCTTTGCCCGCCTGGGACAGGGATCGTGGTCTTTCGGGCATCCGGGTGGCGGCGCCGAACCCCGTTCAAGCCACACTGCTACTCTTCGTAAGGGAACTTGCTTGAAGGTTTGACGTTTTGATGTGCGGCGCTTGAGCTTTTACTGACTGGAATCGGGCGAGGGGAAATGGCGGACAGGTTCGAGTTCGTCCTCGAGGTCGTCGAAGCCCTGGTGGTCGGGCAGGCGACCGGTGGCGACGTCCGGCGCTACCCACTGCGGGCCGGGCACCTCCCGGCGGACCCGGTGCGGTTCGTGCACGTCGCCCGGCAGGTCTACGACGCGCTCGAGGAGCGGCGTCTTTCGGTCTCGGGCGAGCTGCACCCGGGTGTGCGCACGGCTTTCGAGCTGCTGGCGGAGCCCCGCGTCTCGGTCGCGGTGACCGGGATCGACGGCCTCGGCGCCGACGTCGCCGTCCTCGTGGTCACCGACGGCGCGCAGGCGCTCGGCATCACCCAGGCCCCGGACAACGACGAGCTGCTGTTCTCGCTCTTCGCGGACGAGGACCTGGTGGAGGTCGTCACCGGCGTGCTGCCCCCGGCGCCCGCCGCGACCACCGGCCGGCACGTCGTGCACCGCGCCGCCGGCCGCGAGGTCTCGGCGATGACCGCCAAGCGGCGCGCCGAAGCGGAGTTCGAAGAAGAAGAGACCGACGCCTTCGGCATGATCGAGGTGAAGGCCGTGGTGCGGCCCGGCCGCCGCCCACCCGCCCCGACCCCGTCCGACGTCGCCGTGCTCGAACGCGTGCTCGCCGAGCCGCGCCTCGGCGGCGGCCACATCGCCGTCACCGCGCAGAGCCGCCGCGGGGAGCGCCTCACGGTCGATCCGCTGAGCTGGCTCGACACCGCCGACGGCCGGTACCTCGTGCGCACCAGGACCGGCGACGCCGGCGAGCTGACGGCCGAGTACGTGCCCGCGGGCCGCGCCGAGCTGGCCCGCGCCATCCGCGACGCGATCGCTGCGGTCTACTGACCGGGAAGGAACCCTCCTGATGACCGATGACGCGACGGCGGCGACCACTGAGGCGCTCCTAGCGACCCGGCAGCTCGCGGCCGCGGACACCCCGCAGCTGCAGGCGATGTCCGCGGTGCGCGTCGGCCTCGCCGGCGCCCAGCTGAAGCGGCTCGCCCAGAGCGGCAGCTTCGCGGTCGACGACACCACGGGCAACCGGCTGATCGAGTCGCTCGAAGGCGTGCTCGAATCGCTGGAGTCGCGCTGGTCGGCGTTGCAGCGCCTGCACGACAAGCCGGCGCTGAGCCGGACCGCGGTCGGCATGTGGGTCTCCGGCCACATGGTGAACACCGCGGCCGACGACCACGGCCTGGTCACCCAGCTGCAGGCCGCGCGGCAGGAGTTCCCGACCTACATCGAGGCCATCAAGCTGGCCAAACAGAACTACCAGTCACGGGAAGAGGAGACGCGGGCCAGGATCGTCGCGCTCCCGTCCGCCGACCAGAGCTGAGGGAGACCGTGGCAGCCACCGCCGAGTCCGTGTCGGACCCGTCGTCCCCGGACTACAACCGCCGCAGCCCGCTGTACGACCCGACGGCGGACTCGTCGTCGAAGTACTACGTCGGGCCGCTGAAGACCGACGACACGCCCTCGGGCGACGAGATCCGCGAGATGGCCACCCGGCAGATCGACGACGAGATCCGGGCCGGCTGGCTCGGCCCGGCCGTCGACCCGGTGCTGCGCGACAAGAAGATCCAGGAGCTGTACCAGCAGCACCTGGACAGCGCGAAGAACGGCCTCGACGAGGGCCTGTCCATGCGTGAGACCGGCGAGCCGCCGCACATGCTGTGGAACAACGCCAGCCACGAGCAGATGGTCGACGCCATCACGCTGGACGCCAACCCGGCGACCGTCGCGGAGACGTCGGAGGAGTGGGTGTCGGTCGGCAGCGACCTCGGCACACACCAGAAGAACCTCGCCGACTCGATCACCGCGAGCACGAGCAACTGGCAGGGTGACGCCGGTGACGCCGTCCGCGAGCACCTCGCCGGGGTCGGCAAGTGGCTGGGCGCGACCGCGCAGGGCGCGACGCTCGCCGGCCGCCAGCAGGAGATCCACTCGCAGGCGCTGAACGAGACGCAGCGGCAGATGTCCGCGAACCCGCCGGTCCAGTTCGACCTGCAGGCCACCAACCAGCGCCTGCAGTCGATGACCGACCCGGTGCAGTACGCGTCGGCGGCCGGCGAGGCGATCCAGACCTACCGGGCCCAGCAGGCCGCGCGTGAGCACGCCGCGCAGATCATGACCCAGTACGACCAGACCATCGGCGCCGCGGTCGCGACGCCGAAGTTCCCGGCCCCGCCGAAGCTGCCGACCGCGACGGCGAGCGCCCGCACCCTGGGCACCCCCCAGTCGTCCAGTGGCGGGCAGGGCCTGACGGGCCGCACCCTCCCGAACGGTCAGCTGAACCCGAACGGCAGCACCGACCCGTCGCTGGCGCGGCTCCCGGCGGCCTCGGCCAACGGCTCGCCCGCCATCGACCCGGCCACCGGCTTCCCGATCGACCCGGCGACCGGCCTGCCCATCGACCCGGCCACCGGAAAGCCCATCGGCGGCGGCGCCGGGGCCGGCGGCAGCGGCGGGTACGGCGGCGCGGGCATCCCGGGCGGTGGCTCCGGCGCCGGCGGTTCCGGTGCCGGCGGCTCCGGGTTCTCCGGCAGCGGGATCCCGGGTGGCTCCGGGTTCTCCGGCAGCGGGATCCCGGGCGGCGGCAGTGGCGGTGGCAGTGGCGCGGGTGGGTCCGGCGGCGGTGGCGGGAGCTTCACCCCGCCGAACTTCGACATGCCGGAGACCCCCGGCGGCGGCAGCTTCAGCGGCGCCGGCATCCCGGGCTCCTCGGTGCCGGGCTTCGACGACTCGACGACGTCGTCCGGCTTCTCGCCGTCCGGCATCGGCGGCGGCACCGGGGGCACCGGGGGCACCGGCGGCGGCAGCGGGTACACCCCGCCGTCGTTCAACGTTCCTGACATCCCGGGCGGCAGCGGCGGCGTCCGTGGCGGCGGCGGGCTGGGTGGTGGCATCGGCGGCTTCACCCCGCCCGGCATCGACCCGATCACCGGGCTGCCCACCGGCACCGGCGGGCTCGGCGGCTCCGGTGGCATCGGCGGCGGTGGCGTCGGCAAGATGCCGACCATCGGCCGCGGCGGCGGCATCAACGGCGAGAGCATCGCGAGCCGCCTCGGCGGCATCGGCGGCGGTGGTGGCGGGGGCGGGTCCCTCGGCGGCATCGGCGGCGGTACCGGCGGTGCCGGGGCCGGGGCGGGCGGCGCGGGCCTGCGCGGCGGCGCCGGCAACCTGAGCGGCGGCGCCGCGTCCGGTGCGGCCGCGGAGGCCGAAGCGCTGGCGGCGCGCAACGCGGCGGCCGGCGCGGGCAAGGCCGGTGCGCCGGGCTCCCCGGGCATGGGCGGCATGGGCGCCGGTGCCAAGGGCGGCAAGAAGGAAGACGACAAGGAACACAAGTCGGCCGACTACGTCGAGAACGACGACCCGAACTTCTTCGACGGCGAGCAGGTCGTGGCGCCGCCGGTGATCGGTGACTGGAAGAACCAGGATTGGAAGTGAGCACATGACAGCGGGCGGCTTCGAGGTCGACTCGGATGACCTGGTGGCGCACGCGAGTCACGTCGAGGGTCTGGTGGACCGGCTGAACACGGCGCTCTCCGCGTCGGATTCGGCGATGTCGGACCACGCGTACGGGCTGCTGTGCGCGTTCCTGCCGCTGATCATCCGGCCGACGGGTGAGCAGGCGCAGGACACGCTGAAGGCGTCGGTCGAGGGGGTGACCGGGCTGGCGGACAACGTCCGGACGGCCGCGCAGTCCTATCGCGACGGTGAAGAAGGCAACAAGCAGCCGTTCGAGCGCCAGCTCGCGGCTTCGCCGCGAGAGGTTGAAGCGAAGGTGAAGGCATGACGAGCCCCAACGGCTCGAACGCGGGGATCGGGGACCTGATACGGGACCCCGACGAGGCGATCCGCCGGATGGACGACTGGGCGGCCGGGTTCGCGGCGAAGGCCGAGCGCTACCAGGCGGCCCAGGCGGAGACCGAACGGCTGCGGCTGACCGCCACGAGCGGCGACGGCGCGGTCAGCGTCACCGTCGGCGCGGACGGCACCGTCACCGACCTGACGTTCTCCAACAAGGTCAAGTCGTTCCCGCTGGAGGAGCTGTCGCGGGCGATCCTCACCACGATGCACCGCGCGCAGTCCGGCATCGCCGAGCGCGTGGCCGGAGTGATGGCCGAGAACCTCGGCGACGAGGACCGCGAGACCCGCACGGCGTTGCTCGACTCGCTCCGCGGCCGGTTCCCCGACCCGGACGAGCCCGACGACCCGACGCCGCCGGCCCCGCCGCCCGTGCCGCCCGCCCCGGCCGGGGGTGCCGGGATCCCGCCGTCGCCGTCGGCCCCGCCGGCCTCGCCGCCGCCGGGCCGTCGTCCGGGCAGCGACCCGGACGAGCAGGACAACAACCCCTGGTGAGCTGATTCCCCGACGCTTCGGGGGCCGCGCGGCCCCCCGAAGCGGGCCAGGACGCCCGTCACCGGTCCTTCCGGCGGTCGACAGCGGGCTTTCCGAGGTCGACACTGGGCCGATGACCGGCCTGATCACCGGAAGCCGTGTCCGGCTGCGGCCCGCCGCAGTCACGGACGCCGCCCGGTTCGAGGAGATCCTGTCGCATCCCGACGTCGCCCGCTGGTGGGCCGACGCCGAGGAGCCGGTGGCCGCCCAGGTGTCCTATCTGCTGGACCCCGACGAGGGCACCACGACCTACGCGATCGAACACCACGACGTCACGAACACCGTGGTGGGTATCGAGCTGGCGTTCGAAGAGACCGACCCGCAGTACCGGCACGCCGGCATCGACATCGCCGTGCACCCGGACTTCCAGGGGCACGGCTTCGGCTCGGACGCCATCCGGGCACTGGCCGAGCACCTGTTCACGGTGCGCGGGCACCACCGGCTGGTGATCGACCCGGCCGCGGACAACAAGGCCGCGATCAGGCTCTACGAGGCCCTGGGGTTCCGGCCGGTCGGCACGATGCGTTCCTACGAGCGCGGTCCGGACGGCAGCTGGCACGACGGGCTGCTGATGGACCTGCTGGCCGAAGACCTGGTTCCGGTGGCGGCATGGGCCGGCGCGTGAGCACGCAGGCGGTGCCTGCCGCGTCCGGGCAGCTGCGGCGGGTCGCCGTGGCCAGCGCCATCGGGACCACGATCGAGTGGTACGACTACTTCATCTACAGCACCGCGACCGCGCTGGTCTTCGGCAAGCTGTTCTTCACGACGCTCTCGCCCGCGTCCGGCACGCTGGCTGCGTTCGCGACGCTCGGCGTCGGCTTCCTGGCCCGCCCGGTCGGCGGGATCCTCTGGGGCCACTTCGGCGACCGCGCCGGCCGCAAGGCGATGCTGGTGCTGTCCCTGCTGCTGATGGGCGTGGCGACGGTCGGCGTCGGCCTGCTCCCGACGTACAGCGCGATCGGCGTGTGGGCGCCGATCCTGCTGCTGGTGCTGCGGCTGCTGCAGGGCCTGAGCGCGGGCGGCGAGTGGGGCGGCGCGGCGCTGATGGCCGTCGAACACGCTCCGGAAGGACGTCGCGGCCGGTACGGCGCGTTCTCCCAGATCGGCGTCCCGGCCGGGCTGATCCTCGCGCAGCTGGTGTTCTTCGTGCTGGGCAAGACGTTGACCGACGCCCAGTTCGCGTCGTGGGGCTGGCGGGTGCCGTTCCTGGTGAGCATCGTGCTGGTCGGCGTCGGCCTGGTGATCCGGCTGCGGATCGAGGAGAGCCCGGTGTTCACGCGGCTGGAGGAGTCCGCGGCACGCAGCCGGCGGCCGATGGTCGAGGTCTTCCGCGAACGGCCGCGGGCGCTGCTGGTGGCGTCGGGGAGCTTCATCGCGAACACCGCGATCGGCTACATCTTCCTCGCGTACCTGTTGTCCTACGGCACTTCCGTGCTGAAGATCGACCGCACCACGTTGCTGGTGGTGGTGATCGTGGGCAGCGTGACGTGGCTGGTGAGCATCCTGGTGACGGCGGCGTGGTCCGACCGCGTCGGGCGGAAACCGGTGTACCTATGGGGTTCGGTGCTGCTGGTGGTCTGGCCGATCCCGTTCTTCCTGCTGGTCGACACCCGCCAGACGCTGTGGCTGATCGTCGCGGTGGTGGTGCTGAACATCGGCCTGGGCGCGACGTACGGGCCGCAGTCGGCGTTGTTCGCGGAGCTGTTCGAACCGCGTTACCGCTACAGCGGTGCGTCGTTCTCGTACGCGGTGGGCGCGGTTTTGGGCGGTGGCTTCGCGCCGCTGATCGCGACAGCGTTGCAGACCTCGACGGGGACGTCGTTGTCGGTGTCGTTGTACCTGGTCGGGGTGGCGGTGCTGAGCCTGGTGGCGGTGATCTTCATCCCGCGTGAGTGATCACAGGCGGTAGAGGTGGCGCGGCGGCGTTCGTGGCTGGAGGTCGCCGGCGTGATCGGTAGGCCTGAGTTCTGGGCGCGCGGCGGGTCGGCCGGGGTTGGGCGGGCCTGCCGCGTTGAAGGTGTTGTGGCGTTTGTCATCCCGCCTGAGTGATCACAGCCAGTAGAGGGGGGCGGCATGCGTTCGTGGCCGGTGGTCGTCGGCGTGATCGGTCGGCCTGAGTTCTGGGCGCGCGGCGGGTCGGCCGGGGCCCGCCGCGTTGAAGGTGTTGTGGCGGTCGCTATCCCGCCTGAGTGATCACAGCCGGTCCAGCCGGACCGCCGCCGCCATGCGTTCGTAGCCCGCGTCGCCCGGGTGGAGGTGGTCGCCCGAGTCGTACGCCGGCAGCATGCGCAGCGGGTCGGCCGGGTCGCGGACCGCCGCGTCGAAGTCGACCACCGCGTCGAACACCCCGCTCGTGCGGATGAACCGGTTCACCGCCGTGCGGGTCGCCTCCAGCGTTTCGTCGTAGACGGCCCAGCCCTTGAACGGCGTCAGCGTGCCGCCGAGGACGCGGATGCCGCGCGCGTGGGCCTGCGCGACCAGCTGGCGGTAGGCCGACGTGATCGCGTTCGGGTCCGTCTGGTGCGGGTCCTGCTGGATGTCGTTGATGCCCTCCAGCACGATCAGCGTCCGCACGCCGCCGACGCCGAGCACGTCGCGGTCGAAGCGGGACAGCGCGTTCTGGCCCGCGCCGCTGCCCGGGACGTCGAGCAGGAGGCGGTTGGCGCTGATGCCGGCGTTCTGCACGCCGAAGCGGCCGTGCAGCCGGTCGGCGAGGTAGTCCGGCCAGCGGTGGTTGGCCCCGGCGGTCGAGCCGACGCCGTCGGTGATCGAGTCGCCGAGGGTCACCACCGTCGCCTCGGCGCTGCCCTGGACGTCCACTCCGGACACGTAGTGCCACACCGACGTCTGTTCGTTGTACGGAGCGCCCGATTCGCTGGCGGTGAAGTCGCCGGCGCGGGTGAAGTACGACGTCTGCGACGCGGCCGGGTGGTAGGTCACCGGCCCGGACTTCGTCGGCACGTAGGTCGTCACGAGCAGGTTCGCGTCCGCCGGGATCCGCAGGCTCACCGGGTCGCTCAGCACCTCGGCGCCGTCCGGCACCACGGCGCTCGCCGCGCCGCCGAACGTCAGCGACCGCAGGGTGCCGGGCACGGCGTCCGGGCCGCCGGCCTGGACCGCGACGGTGACGTGCCCGAACGTCACGGCACTGGTGCCGAAGGCGTTCGAGAGGTGGATCCGGGCCCGGCCGCCGCCGACGCTGGTGTGCACGACGTTGCGGATCGAGTAACCGGGGTAGCCGTCCGGGGTGTTCGGCACGCCGGACGCGGGTGCCGCGGCCCACGTGCCGGTCCAGCCGCCGACGGCGTGCTCGGCGAGGACCGGGACAGCGCTTTCCGGGTTCGCGCTGCCGGACGTCGTGAGGAGGCCGAATCCCGTCAGGACGGCCGCGCTCACGGCCAGGAAGCGTCGCATGCACCCACGGTCGCCCGCCTGCGCCGGGTGGGGGACCGCTGATCAGGTGAGCAAACCGGACAAGATCCCGGACAGCCGGGGACGGAC
The DNA here is from genome assembly GCF_043197175.1 of Amycolatopsis sp. NPDC049252. Classification (NCBI taxonomy): domain Bacteria; kingdom Bacillati; phylum Actinomycetota; class Actinomycetes; order Pseudonocardiales; family Pseudonocardiaceae; genus Amycolatopsis; species Amycolatopsis sp. NPDC049252. The sequence continues at coordinate 254 of NZ_JBICSQ010000098.1, read as the reverse complement.
CCGCCCGGGATTCTGGGGATGCCGGGCGGGTCCGTGCGAGGTGGCCGTTGCCGCGACGGCCGCTCGCCGGAGTGCCCGGTCCCGATCGAGGCGGAGGCTGGCCCGGATCGTTGCATCGTGGCAACCCCGGAGGGCGTGTGCGAGAACGCCCTCACCCGAAGCACGGCTGCCGGCGCGGGGTGGTTCAGCGGAGTGGCCGGAATTCTCCTGGCGTGCCCCCGAAAACCGTGAAGGCCACCTTGAGGGACTCCATG
>NZ_JBICSQ010000097.1:0-28229 GCF_043197175.1 Amycolatopsis sp. NPDC049252 | reverse complement strand
GACCCGGCCCAGCATCGCCCGGTGTTCCTCGGCCAGGTCCATCGCCGCGGCGCTGTCCGCCGCGGCCCCGGCGTCGAGGACGGCGTTCAGCCGGCCCACCCAGTCCTGCCGGGCCGCCTCGCCCGCGGCCAGGTCCTCCTTGGACGGTGCCACCGCGCCCTGCCACTCGGGCGTGTCGCCCCACCGCTGCGCGGCTTCCTCGGCGTACCCGTCCGGCTCGGTGAACCCGCCGAACACCTCGAACTTCTCCTCGGGCGTCAACGCGTTGCCCATGGCTCTCGCCTCCATCACACGATCGACGGCCGCGACCATCCGCCCGAGCTCGCCCATCCGCGTCACCAGCAGCTCCCGCTGCCTCTTGAGGTGCGCGTCGGCGTCGATGCCCGGGTCGTCGACGAGGGTCGCGATCGTCTCGAGGGGAAACCCGAGCTCCCGGTAGAACAGGATGCGCTGCAACCGGTCCAGGTCCTCGTCGTCGTAGCTGCGGTACCCCGACGGCGTCCGCCCGCTCGGGCGGAGCAGGCCGATCTCGTCGTAGTGGTGCAGTGTCCGGACGGTGACCCCGGCCAGCGCGGCGACCTTGCCCACGGGATGTCCCATCGTTCCCCTCCTCTGCGGCCCTGTGGCCCTTGCGCAGACCACGGTGGTGCCTCACGCCGCGTCAGGGTCAAGCGTCACCCTTCCGTAGCCGCCGCCCGGCCGCGAGCGCGGTTAACCTTGCTCGATGAAGGCCCTGGTCACGGCGCTCGCCGCCCTCGTCCGGCCGCGCCGGAACCGGGCGCCGGGGACGCGGGTCGTGCTGGGCCGCGTCCCGGCCGAGCCGTCACCGTACGTACGGCGTGGCCCGCTCCTGGCCAAGATCGACGAGGCTTTCGGCGAAGGCGGGTTCTGCGTCCTGCTCGGCGCGTGCGGAGCCGGGAAGACCCACCTCGCCGCCGCGTACGCCCGCGCCGCCGCGGAAGCGTCCACTGTGGTCTGGGTCGCCGACCCGGCGGACATCGTGCTGTCCTACGCGGAACTGGCCCGGCGGGCCGGGGTGGCCGGCCGCGTCGTCGACGCCGAGGCGGCCGCGCGCGCCGGGCTGGCGTGGCTGGACGCCGCGGACCGGCCGGTTGTGGTGGTCGACGGCGCGACCGACCCCGACGCGCTCAACCGCTGGCTGCCCGCGCGGGCCCGCGTGCTGATCACGACGACCGTGCCGGACTTCGAGATCCTCGGCGGCACCGTCGCGGTGAGCGGGTTCGACGAGGCCGAGGCGATCGGGTTTCTGGGCGTTCGGCCGGGCCGTGACGACGGCGCTCTCGAACTGGCCCGGGAGCTGGGCTGCTTGCCGCTCGCCCTGGCCCAGGCCGGCGGCGTGCTCAAGCGGCGGGGCACCGACTTCGCGTCCTACGTCGAGAATCTGCCCCACGCGTCACCTTCCGTGCCGGAGCGAGAGCCGGGGTGCGTCGAGGACACCGTGCTGGAGGCGCTGCGGCTGGTCGTGGCCCGCGACGGGCGGGCCCGCGGTGTCGCGGAGTTCCTGGCCCTGCTCGCCCCCGGCGTCCGGCGGGAGCGGGTGCACCGGCTCGGGCCCGACCCGGTCGCGGTGGACGCCGTGCTCGGGGCGCTGGCGGAGGCGTCGCTCATCGGCTTCGACGTCCGCGGCGAGACCGTCACCATGCACGACCTGACCCGGCGGGCGCTGCTGGGCCGGCTCCACGCCGAGGACCGCCTGGCGGCCGCGCTCGACCGGACGTGCGCCGTGCTGGACGACTGGCCGGCCGTCCCGGACCTGGCCCGCCACGTGAGCGCGTTGTGGCCGCACTTCCGTGCCCTGCTCCCCGCCGATGCGACACCGCGGCTGGCGCGCGTCATGCGGCTGCGACGCCGGTCGGTGCGCGCCCTAACCGCGGCCGGCGCGTTCGCCCGGGCCCGCGCCCTCGGCCGCGAGGTGGTGGCCGACCACGACGCCTACCTGCCGTCCCGCCACCCCGGCACCGAACGAGCCGTGCGAGCGCTCCGGCAAGCGTGCCTCGCGAGCGAGCGGGGCGCCGAAGCCGTGACGCTGTCCGAGCGCGTCCTCGAACGGCGCGTACGGGTGCTCGGTCCCGACGCCGAGGCCACCCTCGACGCGGGTGAGGCCCTGGGCTTGGCCTGCGAGAGCGCCGGGCTGCTCGGCCGCGCGCTCAAGGTGCACGAGACGAACCTCGACCACGCGGCGCGGGTCCTCGGCCCGGACCACCGGATCACGCTGCGCTCCCGTGCCGGCTTCGGCCGGGCGCTCCGGTCCGCCGACCTCGCCGGGGTGGCCGTGCCGGTGTTGGAAGAGAACCTGCGGGAGCACGTCCGCGTGCACGGCGCGAGCCACCCGGCCACGTGTGCAGCGCGGGAGGACCTGGCCCGGACCTGTGCCCGTGCGGGCCGGGCCGCGGAGGCGATCACGCTGCACGCCGCCGATTCGCCGTGGCTGGCGGTGGCCTACCAGGAGGCCGGTCGTCTCGACGACGCGATCCGTCTGCTGCGGCGGCTGGGTTCCGAGCCCTCCGAGGATCTCGAAACCGTCCGGATCCGGCTGTTCCTGGCCCGCGCGTTGCTGGCGGACGGGCAGTCCGCGGAGGCGCTGGAGCTGTTCGAACGGACGGTCCGGGACCGGACGAGGCTGCTCGGCCCGGACCACACGGCCACCCTCAACGCCCGGCGCAACCTGGGCCTGGCGCAGGGCCCGGCCGGCCGGGAGACGCTCACCGCCGTCGCCGCGGACTACCGGCGGGTGCTGGGGCCGGCCCACCCGTACACCCGGCAGGCCGTCAAGGATCTCGCGGAACTGCCTGAGCCGGGATCGCGGCGCCGGCAGCGCAGGTAGCCGCAGAGTAGCGGCGCGCGGATCACCGGCCAGGCGAAGCCACCGCGCGACCGGGGCCGCGCCCGCAACCGACCCGCCGATCGGCCCCGCAGTCACCCCGTCGCCGATCGGCGACCGCGGAGCACCACCTACCATCGGTCATCGGTGCCGGGTGCGCTGCGGGCCGGATCGGGAGAGCCTCCCAGTACCGGCCGGCAGCGCACCCGGGTCACCAGCCGCGTGAAACACCGCGTGGACCCGGGCCCCGCCGCAACCGGCCACCCCACCAGTCCGGCGGCCACCAGGCCGCCATTCAACAACTGCGGAGCACCGCCGAAGAGCGGTCAGCGGCGCCGGTCGACAGCCCCGCGAAGCCGCCCTCCGACACCAGGCCGGGTCGCGCGCCGCAGCCACCAGATCGCCGTCCAGTGACCGCGGAGCACCACCAGACAGCCGTCAGCGGCGCCGCGTGCGCAGGTAGTCGCCGACCACCGCGGCGCCCAGGCCGTCCAGGTCCGGAGCCACCACCCGGCCGCCCGAGCGGCGGGCGATGACGTCCACGAACGCCGTCAGCCTCGGGTCGTCGCCCAGGCGGAAGACCGTCACCGAGGCGCCCAGCTTGGCCAGGCGGTCCACTTCGGACAGTGTCTTGTGGAGGGTCCGCGGCTGGGGCGGGTAGTCGAAGACCGCCTCGCCGTCCGGTTCCAGGTGCGCGGTCGGCTCGCCGTCGGTGACCATCAGGACCACCGGCTGCGCGTCGGGATGACGCCGCAGGTGCTGGCCGGCCAGCAGCAGCGCGTGGTGGGCGTTGGTGCCCTGCTCCCACGCGCCCTCCAGCCCGACCAGCTCCGGCAGCTCCACCGACGTCGCGTAGCGGCCGAAGGTGATCAGCTGCAGCGCGTCGTTGCGGAAGCGGGTGCTGATCAGCTGGTGCAGCGCCAGCGCGGTGCGCTTCATCGGCAGCCACCGGCCTTCCTGCACCATCGACCACGACGTGTCGACCAGCAGCGCCACCGCGGCGCGGGAGCGGTGCTCGGTCTCGACCACTTCGACGTCCTCGACGTCCAGCCGGACCGCGCTCTCCCCCACCGACACCGTGCGCAGCACGGCGTTGCGGATCGTCCGCGGCACGTCCCAGGGCTGCATGTCCCCGAACCGCCACGGCCGCGACGCGCCGGTCGGCTCGCCCGCCGCGCCCGCCGACTCGGTCTCGCGGTCGCCGGTCTTGCCGCGCAACGCGTTCACGATGTCCGACAGCGCCGTCTCGCCGAGCCGCCGCAACGCCTTGGGCGACAACCGGAGCGTCCCGTCGGCGGCGCGTTCGAACAGGCCCTGGCGGCGCAGCTCACGCTCCAGTTCGGACAGTCGCCGCGCGTCGACGCCGGCGTCCTTCCCGAGCTGGCGCTCCAGCGCCTCCAGGTCGATGTCCTCCAGGCTCGCCCCGGGGTAGGACTGGCTCAGCTGCTCGGCCAGCGCGTCCAGCTCGGCGAGATCCGCCATCGCCTGGGCGCCTTCGCCCATGCCCAAGGGGTTCTTGCCGCGGAAGCGTTCCGACGACGTCCAGTCCTCGCCCGGCCGCGCCGCGCGCAGCTGGGCGTCCAAATTGGACAGCTGCTGCGCGAGCCGCGGGTCGCCGAAGGCCTGCTGCGTCAGCTCGGCCAGCTCCGCCCGCTGCTCGGCGGACATCGAGTTGAGCATCCGCTGGGCCGCCGCCGACCGGGCCGCGAGGGCGTCGATGAGCTCTTCGACGTTCTGCGGGTTCTCCGGGAAGAACTCGCCGTGCTTGTCCATGAAGCCGTCGAAGCGCTCCTGGATGTCCTCGGCGCCCTGGGCGTGCGCGGCCAGGAGGTCGTTGAGGTCGCCGAGCATCTCGTTGATCCGCTCGACGTCCTCGGGCCCGGCGTTCTGCAGCGCCTGCTTCATGCCCTGGAACCGCGACTCCATCAGCTCCTGGCCGAGCAGGTCGCGGATCTTCTGGTAGTTCTCCCGGCCCTGTTCGGAGCGCCAGTCGTACTCGGACAGCTCGTTGACGGCCGCGGCCGTGCCCGGCGGCAGGGCGTCCAGCTGGGCCTCGCGGAAGCGGGCCTCGTCGTCCGGGTCGGGGAACAGCTCGCGCCGCTCGGCGTCGAGGGCTTCCTGCAGCAGGCGCTGGACCTCCCGCAGGGTGCCGTCGAGGTTGTTGCGCCGCTGGATGCGGGACCGTTGCTGCCACAGGCGCCGGGTCAGCTCGTCCAGGCCCGCGGTGCGGTCGGTGCCGCGCCGGAGCAGTTCCTCCAGCGCGGCGCGCGGCGACGAGCCGGCCATCACGTCGCGGCCGATCTCGTCGAGCGCGTCCCGCAGGTCGGCCGGGGGCGCGAGCGGGTCCGGCCCGTCGTGCCACGGGCCGTAGGAGTAGCCGTCGGGAAGCGGGACCGCGGTCATCGGCCGTAGACGGTCGTCGTGTCGTCGGAGTCCTTGGCGAGCCGTCGCGCCAGGAACAGCGATTCGAGGGCGAGTTCGACGGCGGCCGCGATCCGCCCGGCGGGCTCGTCCGCGCCGACACCGGCCCGCTCGGCCACCTGGTGCAGCACGGGCAGCTCCGGCAGGGCCTTGAGGACGTCCTCACCCGGCACGCGCTCGCCGGTGGCGACCAGGTGGCCGTCGGCGACCGCGTCGGCCAGCGGACGCAGGTCGAGCCCGGCGAACCGCTCGCGCGCGGTCTCGGCGATGCCCCGACGCAGCAGGTGCACCAGGTGCTCGACCTCGCGGCCTTCCTCACCCGGCTCGAACTCGATCTTGCCGCGCAGCACCGAAGGCACCGCGTCGAGGTCGACCGGCCGGGCCACGGCGGGCTCTTCGCCGGTCAGCGCCGCCCGTCGCAGGGCCGCCGCCGCGACCGTTTCCGCCGCCGCGACGGCGAATCGCGCCGACACACCGGAGCGCTGGTCGATGACCGGCGACTCGCGCAGGTTCCGGACGAACCGGGCGATGACCTCCAGCAGCGGCTCGCCGACCTCGGCGACCAGGTGGGCCTCCTGCCGGACGACGGCCACCTCGGACGCGACGTCCAGGGGGTAGTGCGTGCGGATCTCGGCGCCGAAGCGGTCCTTCAGCGGGGTGATGATCCGGCCGCGGTTGGTGTAGTCCTCGGGGTTCGCGGTGGCCACGAGCAGGACGTCCAGGGGCAGCCGCAGCGTGTAGCCGCGGACCTGGATGTCGCGCTCCTCCATCACGTTGAGCAGCGCGACCTGGATGCGCTCGGCGAGGTCGGGCAGCTCGTTGATGGCGACGATGCCGCGGTGGGCGCGCGGGACGAGACCGAAGTGGATGGTCTCGGGGTCACCCAGGCTGCGGCCTTCGGCGACCTTCACCGGGTCGACGTCGCCGATCAGGTCGCCGACCGAGGTGTCCGGCGTCGCCAGCTTCTCGGTGTAGCGCTCGGACCGGTGGCGCCAGGCCACGGGCAGCTCGTCACCGAGCTCGGCGGCGCGGCGGATCGACGCGGGCGTGATCGGCTGCAGGGGGTGTTCACCCAGCTCGGAGCCCTCGATGACGGGCGTCCACTCGTCGAGGAGCCCGGGGAGGGTGCGGAGCAGGCGGGTCTTGCCCTGGCCGCGTTCGCCGAGCAGGACGACGTCGTGGCCGGCCAGCAGCGCGCGTTCGAGCTGCGGCAGCACGGTGCGGGAGAACCCGACGATGCCCGGCCAGGCGTCTTCGCCGTTCCTGAGGGCGTTCAGCAGGTTGTCGTGGATCTCTTGGGCGATCGGGCGCGGCTCGTACCCGGCCGCGCGCAGGGCCCCGGCGGTGCGGGGAAGAGCGTCTGGAACTGCGTTCACCCGTTCGACGCTACTGCCGGATCGCCGGGGAGTCGATGTGGAGCGACTCCAGCGTGGGCGCGCTCGGCGGAGTTCGGGCCGCCCGGTAAAATAGGGCGTCGTGTGCCGACCCAGTGCGACCTTCGCCGTCTGGTCCAGCGCGTGGCTCAACGGAGCCGCCGCGTCCGACGATGTGCTCGACGCCCTGCTCGCGTGGGGTGAGGCGCACGACGTCGTGGCCGCCGACGCACCCGCCGCGGAGGCGTTCGAGCTCCCGCTGGCCTTCAACCGGGCGGCCTCCCCCGTGCAGCTGCTCATGGCCCTGCGTTCGCAGGGAGCGAAAAGCATGCGGCTCGTGCTGCCGGTCCCGGGCGACGTCCGCGGCCTCGGCGGCGGCGGGCCGTTCACCGAAGCCGCGTTGCGCGCCGGTGACGCCGTGGTGCTTCCCGAACTCGGGTTCGGCCTGGTGCCGGAACCGGTCGCCGAAGGCCTGGTGCGCTGGACGGTGTTCTCGCTCGTCCCGCTGGCCGCACCGCCGGAGTACGTGGCCCTGGGCGAGGCCGAGCACGGCCTGACGGACGCGATCCGCGCGAGCGCCGGTGCGCTACAGGCGCTGAACGTGGCTTCGGACCGGCCGGGGGTGCGCGCGGAGCTGTCGGCGCACCTGCGCTCGCGCCCGGACGTCGACTGGCCGGCGGGCACACCGGGCCGCTCGCTGCGGGTGCTGCAGCGAGCCGAGGAGATCTCCGCGATCCTGGCCATCGCGGAGACGGACGACCCGGGCGGGGCCCTGTCGGCGTCGGCGTCGAATCTGCGGGCGCAGGCCCTGAAGCCGCTGTCGGACGCCGTGCGGATCGCTCGCTGCGCGGCGGTCAACGAGGCGGTGCGGGTGTTCGCGGAGCAGACGGCCCGCGAAGGCTGACGCCACACCGCCCCAGTGTGGCGTTCGATGCGTTGAGCGCACCCAACGCCACACTGGGGCGTTTGTCAGCGGCTGGGGCGTTTCGCGGGCTCGCAGCAGCCGATCGCGCACGGAGCGCCGTTGATCGTGCAGCCGCCCGCCGGGAACGGGGACAGCTTGCGCGGCGCCACCTCGTGGGTGTGCTCGCGGATCAGTTCCACCACCAGCTCCGCGAAACGCGGGTCGGAACCCGCCGTCGCCGCGCGGGCGAAGGCCATTCCGTGCTCCGCCGCGCGCTCGGCCGCTTCGTTGTCCAGGTCCCAGATCACCTCGAGGTGGTCCGAGACGAAGCCGATCGGTGAGATGACCACGCCGGGCACGCCCGAGGCGTGCAGCGCGTCGATGTGGTCGACGATGTCCGGCTCCAGCCACGGGACCTGCGGCGGGCCGGACCGCGACTGCCACACGACGTCGTAGGACTCGATGCCCGCTTCGGCCGCGACGAGCCGCGCCGCTTCGGCGATCTGGCGGGAGTAGCGGCGGCCGCCCTCCGCCGGGGGGCCCGAGGCGAGGTCCGCGCTGTCCGGCACCGAATGCGCGGTGAACACCGTGCGGATGCCCGGCACGTCGCCCAGCGACGCGTGGGCCGCGCGCACGCCGTCGGCGACCGCCGAGACGAACAGCGGGTGGTCGAAGAAGTGACGCAGTTTCACCAGTTCGGGGGCACCTTCGCCGACCGCCGCGCGGGCGCGTTCGATGTCCTCGTCGTACTGGCGGCACGCCGAGTAGCCGCCGTACGCGCTCGTGGGGAACACGAGAACCCGCTTGGCGCCGGCCTCCGTCAGCGCAGCCAGGGTGTCTTCGACCATCGGGTGCCAGTTGCGGTTGCCGAAGTGCACCGGCAGGTCCACACCGGCGGCCGCGAGCTGCTTCTCGACCGCGGCGATCGCGTCGCGGTTCAGCTTGTTGATCGGCGAAACGCCGCCGAAGTGCCGGTAGTGCTCGGCGACCTCCAGGAGCCGCTCACGCGGTACACCGCGCCCCTTGGTGACGTTCTCCAGGAACGGCATGACGTCATCGGGCCCTTCCGGACCGCCGAACGAAAGCCACAGCAACGCGTCGTATCCCACCCCGGTCATCTTGCCGCTGTGGCGCCCCGCACGCTGACGCACCCCCGTTATGAATCGACCAGTCCAAAACCCTGCTACGGTGTCCCCATGGCCAGGCCACGGGAGTTCGACGAGTCCGCCGCCGTCGAGAGCGCGATGCACGCGTTCTGGGAGCACGGCTACGAGGCGACCTCGACGCAGGACCTGTGCGAAGCCACCGGTCTCGGCCGCAGCAGCGTGTACAACACCTTCACCAGCAAGAAAGCCCTGTTCGAGCGATCGCTGACGCACTACACGGACAGTCAGCTCACGGCCCGCCAGGAGCTCCTCGAGGGACCGGGCACGGCGGCCGAGCGGCTCACCGCCCTGCTCACCACGACCATCGACAGCGAGCTCGAGCGGAACCGCCGCGGCTGCCTGGTCGTGAACACCCTCGCCGAGCTCGGCATGCCGGACGACGGAATCGGTGCCGCCCTGCGCAGTGACACCGAACGGAACCTGGCGATGCTCACCGAGTGCGCCCGGGAAGGCGTGCTCGACGGCAGCCTGCGGCCCGGCCGGGACCCGGCCGACGTCGCGCAGTTCGTCCTCAACACCGTCACCGGCCTGAAGGTGATGTCCCGGCGCGGCACCAGCCGCGAGGCCATGTACGCCGTCGCCGATCTCGCTCTGTCCGCACTCGTCGTCTGAACACCAGCCGACAAGCGCCGAAGCCTGCCCGAGTTTTGTACTGACCAATACACAACCAAGGAGTCCCCGTGCCCCTGGCCGTCTTCGTCCTCGGGCTCAGCGTGTTCGCGCTGGGCACGTCCGAGTTCATGATCACCGGCCTGCTCCCGGGCATGGCCGCCGACCTCGGCGTGAGCATCCCCGACGCCGGGCTGCTGATCTCCGCCTTCGCCATCGGCATGGTCGTGGGTGCGCCGCTGCTGGCCATCACCACGCTGCGGCTCCCCCGCCGCCGGACGCTGCTGGTGCTGCTCGCCGTCTTCCTCACCGCGCACGTCGTGGGCGCGCTCGCCACCGGGTACGCGCTGCTGTTCGCGACGCGGGTCGTCGCCGCCCTGGCCTGCGCGGGGTTCTGGGCCGTCGCCGTGGCGACGACGATCGCCCTGGTCCCCGCCGAACGGCGCGGGCGCGCGATGGCGGTGCTGGTCGGCGGGCTGACCGTGGCGAACATCGCCGGCGTGCCCGCCGGCACGTTCATCGGGCAGCACGCGGGCTGGCGGACGGCGTTCTGGGCGGTGGCGGCGGTGACGCTGCTGGCGGCGGCCGGCGTGGCCGCACTGGTGCCGGAGACGACCGGCGGCGGGATGAGCGTCCGTTCCGAACTGCGCCTTTACCGGCGCGGCCGGGTCTGGCTCGCGCTGGGCGTGATCGCCTTGTGCCAGGCCATGATCTTCGCCGCGTTCAGCTATCTCGCCCCCCTGCTGACCGAGACGGACGGCCTGCCCCAGGCGTGGATCCCGGGCGTCCTCGCGCTGTTCGGCGTCGGCGCGCTCATCGGCATCACCGCCGGCGGGCGGCTGGCCGACCGGCACCCGTTCGCCACGCTCTACAGCTGCATCGGGCTGGCACTGGCGTCCCTGCTCGTCCTGGCGCTGACCACCGACCCGGTGGTGGCCGTCGCGGCCGTGCTCGTGTTCGGGGCCGCCGGGTTCGGCGCCAACCCGGCGCTGAACGTGCGGACCTACGCCGTCGCCGGGGGCACGTCGACGCTCGTGGGCGCCAGCACGACGGCGGCGTTCAACGTCGGCAACACGATCGGGCCGTGGCTGGGCGGCGTCGCGATCGGCGCCGGGCTGGGTTTCCCGAGCGTCGCGTGGACCGGCATCACCCTCGGCGCGGCGACGGTCGTCGCCCTCACCGTCGCGGTCGCCGTCCAGCGGAACGACGACCGCGACCGTGAGCCGATCACCGTGTGAGGCTCAGATGCCGAGGGCGTGGACCCCGCCGTCGACCATGATCATCGAGCCGGTGGTCGCCGGGAGCCAGTCGGACAGCAGCGCGCAGACGCTCTTCGCCGTCGGGTCCGGGTCCGAGCTGTCCCAGCCGAGCGGAGCGCGGTCGCCCCAGCCGTCTTCGAGGTCCGAGAAGCCCGGGATCGACTTCGCGGCCATCGTCTTCATCGGGCCGGCGCTGACCAGGTTGACGCGGATGCCCTGCGGGCCCAGTTCCTTGGCCAGGTACCGGTTCACCGACTCGAGCGCGGCTTTCGCGACGCCCATCCAGTTGTAGACCGGCCACGCGACGCGGGCGTCGAAGTCCATGCCGACGATCGACGATCCGCGGCCCAGCAGCGGCAGGCACGCCTTCGACAGCGACATGAACGAGTACGCCGAGACGTCCACGGCGACCTTCACGTCCTCGGCCGGCGCGTCCAGGAACGGCGCTCCGAGGCAGCTCTGCGGGGCGAAGCCGATCGAGTGGAGCACCCCGTCGAGACCGTCGACGTGCTCACCGATGCGCTCGGCGAGGCTGTCGAGGTGCTCCTGGTTCGTGACGTCCAGCTCCAGCACCGGCGCCGGCTCGGGCAGCCGCTTCGCGATGGTCTTGACCAGCGACATGCGGCCGAAGCCGGTCAGGACCACCTTCGCGCCCTCCTGCTGCGCGATCTTGGCCGCGTGGAAGGCGAGCGAGGCGTCGGTGATGATGCCGGTGATCAGCAGGCGCTTGCCTTCGAGCAGTCCGGGCACAGGTCCTCCAGGTCTTGGTTCGGAAACAGGGGAAAGTCAGTGGCCGAGGCCGAGGCCGCCGTCGACGGGCAGCACCGCGCCGTTGACGTAGCCGGCGTCGTCCGAGGCCAGGTAGCGGACGGCGGCGGCGATCTCCGACGGCTCGGCGTACCGGCCGGAGGGCACCTGCGCGAGGATCTGCTTCTTGCGCTCCTCGGGCAGCTCGTCGGTCATGTCGGTGCGCACGAAGCCGGGCGCGATGACGTTCGAGGTGATGTTGCGGGAGCCCAGCTCACGAGCGAGCGAGCGCGCGAAGCCGACCAGGCCGGCCTTGCTCGCCGCGTAGTTGGCCTGACCGGCGGAGCCGGAGAGGCCCACGACCGAGGAGATGAAGACGAACCGGCCCCACTTGCCGCGCAGCATGCCGCGCGAGGCGCGCTTCGCGACGCGGTAAGCGCCGGTCAGGTTGGCGTTGATGACCCGCTCGAACTGCTCGTCGCTCATCCGCATGAGCAGCGTGTCGTCGGTCAGGCCGGCGTTCGACACGAGCACCTCGACCGGGCCCTGGTGCTCCTCGACGAGCTTGAACGCCGCGTCGACCTGCTCGGTGTCGGTGACGTCCGCCTGCACCCCGAAGAGCCCCTCGGGCGCGCCGGAACCCCGGTGCGTGACGGCGACCTGGTGGCCCTGCTCGGCGAGATCCCGGGCGATCGCCAGACCGATACCCCGGTTGCCCCCGGTGACCAAGACCGACCGTCCCACAGCTTTCTCCCTCTTTCGACCGTGCGCGTTTGACGGCACGAGGCTATCGGCAGGCCGCTCCGGGCGCGCAGCCACGCCCGCCATACCTGCAGGTAACCGCCGTCATCCGAGACGGGTGTCGGCAACACCACACGACAGGCGCGCGCTCCGGCCAGCGGAACGTGAGTGTGGCGGGTGGGTACCGGCCGGTAGGTCGACGGAGCGTGACGTCGCGGCCGCCGATGCGTTCTTTCTTACATTCCGGTCGCTCGCGGTGTTAGACCACCGTGTCCTAAGCGGGTGTAAGGAACCGCCGCCCGGTCTTGCTGGTTGTCCGCGACGTGGTCACCGTGAGTCGCAACACAGGAGGTCGACGATGACAACCCGGATCAGCGGCACCGGCGCCGCGGGCGTGAGCGAGAAACGCGTGATCGGCAACGTGCTGCGCGGCTCGATCGGCAATCTGGTCGAGTGGTACGACTGGTACGCCTACGCGGCGTTCACCACCTACTTCGCCAAATCCTTCTTCCCCACGAGCGACACCACCGCCGCCTTCCTCGGCACCGCCGCGGTGTTCGCCGTAGGGTTCCTCATGCGGCCGCTCGGCGGCTGGATGCTCGGGCGGTTCGCCGACCGGTTCGGCCGCCGCAGCGCGCTGGTGCTGTCGGTGACGCTCATGGCGGGCGGGTCGCTGCTGATCGCCGTCACGCCCGGCTACCAGACGATCGGGATCGCCGCGCCGATCCTGCTGCTCATCGCCCGGCTGATCCAGGGCCTGTCGGTCGGCGGCGAGTACTCCACCTCGGCGACGTACCTGTCCGAAATGGCCACTCCCGGCAAGCGCGGCTTCTACTCCAGCTTCCAGTACGTGACGCTCTACGGCGGCCAGCTGCTGGCGCTCGGGCTGCAGCTGATCCTGCAGGCGCTGCTCACCGAGCAGCAGCTCACGGCGTGGGGTTGGCGGATCGCGTTCGGCGTCGGCACGGTCGCCGCGCTCAGCGTGATGTGGCTGCGCCGCGGCATGGACGAGTCCGCGAGCTTCACCAGGGAAAAGGGGGACGACGCGCCCGGCGACCGCGGCACCCTGCGCGCGCTGGCCAAGTACCCCAAGGAGATCGCGCTCGTCGTCGGCCTCACCCTCGGCGGCACGGTGGCGTTCTACACCTTCGCCACCTACAGCCAGAAGTTCCTCGAGAACACCGCCCACATCCCGCGCCGCACGGTCACGATCATCCTGTTCTCGGCGATCCTGCTGGCCGCGATCCTGCAGCCGCTGGCCGGGAAGCTGTCCGACCGGATCGGCCGCCGTCCGCTGCTGCTGTTCTTCGGCATCGCCGGCACGCTGCTGACCGTCCCGATCATGACGGTCATGGGCTCGACACGGAATCCGGTCGGCGCGTTCTTCCTGGTCCTGGCCGGGCTGGTGGTCGTGGCCGGGTACACGTCGATCAACGCGATCGTGAAGGCCGAGCTGTTCCCGACGAAGATCCGCGCCCTCGGCGTCGGCCTGCCCTACGCGCTGACCGTCGCGATCTTCGGCGGCACCGCCGAGCTGATCGCGCAGGCGCTGAAGAGCGCCGGGCACGAGTCGGTCTTCTTCTTCTACGTCGCGGGCTGTGTCCTGGTCTCCCTGATCGTCTACGGCACAATGCGGGAGACCTCGAAGAGCTCGGAGCTGGAGGAACGGCCGGAACCGGTGGCCGCGGGCGAACGCTGAGAAGGGGATGGCCGTGCGCGTGCTCCTCGTCGAAGACGACGCCGGGGTCGCCGGCGCGCTCGCCGAGTCGCTGCACGCGCGCGGCCACCCGGTCACCAGCGTCGGCCGCGGCGCCGACGCGCTGCACCGCCACCGCGACGCCGACCTCGTCCTGCTCGACCTGGGCCTGCCCGACCTCGACGGCCTCGACGTCCTCCGCAAGATCCGCGCGGTCTCCCCGGTCCCGGTGATCGTGCTGACCGCCCGCGGCGACGAGCGGTCGGTCGTGCGCGGCCTGCGCCTCGGCGCGGACGACTACCTCACCAAACCCGTGCGGCTGGCGGAACTGCTGGCCCGGATGGACGCCGTCGCGCGGCGCGCGATCAGCCGGGACGCCCCGGCCGGCGACGTCGTGCACGTCGAGGACGTCGAGATCGACCTGGCCGCGCGCCGGGTGCGGGCCGGCGGTGCCGACGTCGCGCTGACCACCAAGGAGTTCGAGATCCTGGCCGTGCTGGCCGCGCGCCTCGGCACCGCGGTCAGCCGGCAGCAGCTGATGGACGAGGTCTGGGGTGACGCCTACCTCGCGGTCTCGCGCTCCCTCGACGTCCACCTCACCGGGCTGCGCGCCAAGCTGGACCGGCCGGGCCTGCTCACCACGATCCGCGGCTTCGGCTACCGGCTCGGCCGGGACTGACCCGTGCGCACCCGCCTGCTGGTGGTCCTGGTCGCCCTCGCGCTGGCCGTGGTGGCCGCGTTCGCCGTACCGCTGCTGCTTTCCACGGCCGAGCAGCGCACGCAGGAGCTGGTCATCTCCCGCACCGCCGACGTCGACCGGTTCGTCGTGCTGGCCCAGCAGGCCGTCGACACCCGGGATCCGGCCGCGCTCAACGCCGACGCGACGCGCTACGCCGAGCTGTACGGCGAAGGCGTGGTCATCGTCGACGCGCGGCGCCTGCCGCTGGTGCAGGCGGGCGGGCTGACCGCCGCCGATCCGGCGGTGCACGCGCTGGTCGAGGCGACCATGCGCAACGAGCCGGGCCCGCGGGTCGACCGGCTCGGGCCGCTGTCGACCGAACCGGCGTACTTCGCGCGGCCCGTCGGCACCGGGACCCGCGTGTCCGGCGTGGTCGTGCTGCGGGCGTCGGTGACGGCGGCCGCCGCGGACGTCGCCGCCCGCTGGGGCACCATCGCCGCCGGCGCGCTGCTCGTCGCGGTCGTGTTCGTGCTGCTCGCGGTGCTCCTGGCCCGGTGGATGGTGCGGCCGCTGCACGAGCTGGAGACGGGCGTGCTGGCCGTGGCCGCCGGGCACCGGGCGCACGTCCCGGAACGCGCCGGACCGCAGGAGCTGCGGTCGCTGGCCGCCGAGGTCAACCGGATGTCCGAGGCCGTGCTTGAAGCCGCCGACCAGCAGCACCGGCTGGTCGCCGACGCCTCGCACCAGCTGCGGAACCCCATGGCTGCGCTGCGGCTGCGCGTCGATTCCCTGGCCGGCCAGGCCGAGGGCGCCACGTACCGGGCGACCGTGGCCGAGGTCGAACGCCTCGAGAAGCTGCTGGACGGGCTGCTGGCGCTCGCCTTGGCCGAGAGCACCGCGACGCGCGTCGCCGCCGGGGCCGCCGACGCGCCGTGCGACCTCGCGGCCGTGCTCGCCGAACGTGTCGACGCCTGGCGTCCCGCTGCCGACGACGCCGGGGCGGCGCTCGTCCCACCGCCGGGCCACGACGAACCAGTGACCGTCCGGTGCCCGGAAGGTGAGCTCGCGCAGATCCTGGATGTGTTGCTGGACAACGCCGTCCACTACGCCGGGCGCGGCGCGAAGATCACCACGGACTGGGAAGCCGGCGCCGAAACCGCGACGCTCGTCGTCCGTGACGACGGCCCCGGACTGTCCACTGAGGACCGAGCCCGGGCGACGGAACGGTTCTGGCGGGCCGGAGGCGAAGGCGCGCCACGCGGGACCGGGCTCGGCCTCGCCATTGCCCACCAGCAGGTGCGCACCCGCGGCGGCGTCCTCGAGCTGCGCCAGGCCGAGCCGCACGGCCTCGAGGTGCGGGTCACCCTGCCGCTCGTGGAGGTGCCATGACGCTCACCCGGCGCACCGCGCTGCTCGGCGGTCTCGGCCTCGCGCTGGCCGGGTGTTCGTCGTCCGGATACGCCGGTCCCGAGCGGACGCTCACCATCGCGGCCGGGGAACGCGGCGGCTTCTACCTCGCCTTCGCCGAGCTGCTGGCCACGGAGCTGAACAGTGCGGAACCGCGGCTGCACGCCACCGCCGTGCCGACCGAGGCGAGCGTCGCCAACGTCGACCTGGTGCGGACCGGGCGGGCCGACCTCGGGCTGGTGCTCGCCGACGTCGCGCAGACGGCGATCGGCGGCGGCGCGCCGTTCACCGGGAAGGTGCCGCTGCTCGCCCTCGGCCGCGTCTACGAGAACTACCTGCAGCTGGTGGTGCGCGCGGACGGCCCGGCCCGCCGGCTCGCCGACCTCGCGGGCCGCCCGGTGTCGCTGGGCGCGGGCGGGTCCGGCGCGGCCCAGCTGGGCGAGCGCCTGTTCGCAAAAGCCGGAGTCGTTGTCGACGCCCGGCACCTGCTGTTCGACGACGCCGTCCACGCGCTGGCCGACCGGCGGATCGACGCGATGCTGTGGTCGGGCGGGGTGCCGACGCCGAAGCTCGCGGACCTCACCCGCACGACGCCGATCGCCCTGCTCCCGCTGGAGGCGCTGGTTCCCGTGCTGCGCGGCACGTACGGGCCGGTGTACGACCAGGTCCAGGTGCCCGAAGGCGCCTACCGCGGGGTCGGCGCGCTGGGCACGATCGGCGTCGCGAACCTCCTGGTCTGCTCCCCCGCCCTCCCCGACGACGTCGCCGCCGCGGTCGTCCGGCTGCTGGTCGAGCGGGCCACGGACCTGGTGCCCGCGGAGGCCGTCGGGACGCAGTTCCTCGACGTCCGCACGCTGATCGGCACCCAGCCGGTGCCGCTGCAGCCGGGCGCGGCCACGGCCTACCGGGCGCTGCACGGCTGACCGCTAGATTGGCCCGGTGACCGAACCCCGCCGCCCGATCGCCGAAATGCCGCTGCGCGTGCGCTACCACGAGTGCGACGGCCAGGGCATCGTCTTCAACGCCCACTACCTGGCTTACGTGGACATGTGCGCCTTCGAGGCGGAGAAGGCCCTGTTCGGCTCCCACGACGAGTTCCTCGCCCAGCGCACGGACGTCGTGGTCGCGGAGGCGAACCTGAAGTTCCGCGCGCCGGCCCGCTACGACGACGAACTGGTCGTCTCCCAGTACCTGAGCCACCTCGGCACGACGTCGATGATCCACGACTTCGAGATCCGGCGCGGCGGCACGCTCCTCAGCGAGGCGACCGTGCGCTACGTGTTCATCGACCCGGCGACACTGCGGCCCGCCGCACCGCCCGACGCCGTCCGCAAGGCGTACGCCGGTTTCCTCCCCGAGAGCTGAGCCGATGTTCCGCGTTCTCTTCTACCACCCCGAAATCCCGCCCAACACGGGCAACGCGATCCGCCTCGCGGCCAACACCGGCTGCGAGCTGCACCTGGTCGAGCCGCTCGGGTTCACCCTCGAGGACAAACAGCTGCGGCGCGCCGGGCTCGACTACCACGACCTCGCGCGGGTGCACGTCCACGCGGACCTCGACGCGGCTTGGGAAGCCTTGCTGCCGGCGAAGGTCTACGCGTTCAGCGCGTCGGCTTCGCGGCTGCACGTCGACGTCGCCTACACCCCCGGCGACGTCCTGCTGTTCGGGCCGGAGTCGGTGGGGCTGCCCGCCGACGTCCAGCAGGCGCCCGAGGTCACCGACCGGGTGCGGCTGCCGATGCTGCCGACCAGCCGGTCGCTCAACCTCGCCAACACCGCGGCGATCGCGATCTACGAGGCCTGGCGGCAGAACGGGTTCGCCGTCCCGGAGGCCTGATCGGGGGCGTCCGGTAGGTTCGCCCGGTGCGACAGCAATTCCTGGGGGCGCTCATCGGCGCCGCGTTCGGTACCGTGTTCGTCCTGGTCAACTCCGGTGAGCCACTGCCGGCCGTGGCCGGCTGGATCCTGCGCGGCCTCGCCGTCGTGGCGCTGGCCGCCGTGGTGGTCGCCGGGTTCCGCGCGGGCGGGCGCCCGACCCTGGACGACCGGCCGATGTTCGGGCCGAGCTACCGGGTGATCGTCCTCGGCGAAGTGGTGCTGCTGATCGCCGGGTTCTTCGTGCTCAGCCTGCTCGACGCGCCGGTGCAGGCCAACGTCGCGTGGATCGCCACGATCGTCGGGCTGCACTTCGTGGCGCTGGCCTCGGCGTGGAAGACGCGGTCGATCCTGGTGGTCGGCGCGGTCCTCACGGTGCTGGGTGTGGCCGGCCTGGCGCTGCTCGGGTCCGCGGCGCTGCCGTGGGTCCCGTTCATCAGCGGCACGCTCTCCGGCGTCACCCTTCTCGGCGGAAGCCTCTACGGCGTCCGTCGAGAAGGGTAACCGCTACGGGAGTCTTTGGCCGTAGAACAGGCTGGCCGCGGCGCCCAGCATGAGGATCAGCGTTCCGACCACCAGCCACGGCCTGCTCGCGTCGGCGTCCTTGATCTCGTAGCCGATCTGCTCGCCGAGGTCGCCGTAGACCTTTTTCAGCTCTTCCGCGCTGGCCGCCTTGTAGAACTCGCCGCCCGAGAGCCGGGCGATCTCGCGCAGCGACTCGTCGTCGACGCTCACCGGCTGGGCCTTGCCCTCGATGTCGACCGAGCCGTGCGTGGTGCCGAAGGAGATCGACGAGATCGGGACGCCCGCCTGCTTCGCCGCCTGCGCCGCGGTGTAGCCACCGCGCGCCGCGTACAGGTCCTCCGGGACCGTCTGCTTGCCGTCCGACATCAGCACTATGCGCGCCGGCGGCGGGCCGTCGGCGCCGCCCACGACGCTGGAGAAGCTCTCCACCGACTGCAGCGCCGCGAAGATGCCTTCACCGGTGGCCGTGGACTGCGCCAGCTTCAGGTTTTCGATCGCCTTGATGACGCCGTTGCGGTCGGTGGTCGGGTTGACCAGCACCGTCGCCGTGCCCGCGAAGGAGATGAGCCCCAAGTTGATCCCCGGGGTCATGTTCTGCGCGAACTGCGTCGCCGCGTCCTGGGCCGCCTTCAGCCGCGTCGGCGCGACGTCGGTGGCCTCCATCGACAGCGACACGTCGATCACCAGCACCACGGTCGCCCGGTTGCGCGGCACCTTCTGCTCGGCGGTCGGGCCGGCCAGCGCGACGGTCAGCAGCAGCAGCGACAGCACGATCAGCACCGCCGGCACGTGCCGCACCCAGCCCTGGCTCTTCGGCGCGACCTTCTCCAGCAGGTCCAGGTTCGCGAACCGCATGGTCCGCTTCCGGCGCGCCCGCTGGGCCAGGACGTACCCGACCGCGACCGCCGCCACGGCGATCAGCAGGAGGAACCACCACGGCGCGGTGAAGCCCGTAAGACTCACGCCACACCCCCCGACCAGCGCCGCTTGCGGGCGACGACGAACCGCACCATGTCGGCGATCCAGTCGGCGTCGGTGCGCAGCGTCAGGTGCGCCGCCCCCGCTCGCCGCAGGCCGGCCGCCACCGTCTGCCGGTGGGCGTGGGCCGCGGCCCCGAACTCCTTGCGCAGCAAGGCCGAAGCATGCACTTCGCGCTGTTTCCCTGTCTCCGGGTCGGCCAGCACGACGGTGCCCACCTCGGGCAGGTCGATGTCGCGCGGGTCGAGGACTTCGATCGCGATCAGTTCGTGGCGCCCGCCGAGCGCGCGCAGCGGCCGCTCCCAGGTGGGCTCGCCCAGGAAGTCCGAGATCACCACGGCCAGGCCACGGCGGCGCGGCGGGCGGCGCAGCGCCTCCAGGGCGTCGGCGAAGTCACCTCGGGTGCCTTCGGGGGCGCGCGGGGACGCCGCGATCTTGCGCACCAGGCCGCGGGCGTGCGCCAGGCCGCCGCGCGCGGGGACGCGGGTGGTCTCGGCGCCGTTCGACAGCAGCGCGCCGATCCGGTTGCCGCCGCCCCCGGTCAGGTGCGCGACCGCCGCGACCGCGCAGACCACCAGGTCGCGCTTCTCGCACAGGGCCGTGCCGAAGTCGAGGCTCGCCGACAGGTCGGCGACCACCCAGGTCTCCAGCTCGCGGTCGGCCACCGTCTCGCGGATGTGCGGGGTCGTCGTGCGGGCGGTGACCGCCCAGTCCATCCGGCGCACGTCGTCGCCGGGCTGGTACGGCCGCGCCTCGCCGGGCTCGGACCCCGGCCCCGGCACCAGGCCGAGGTGGTTGCCCTGGAGCAGCCCGTCGAGCCGGCGGCGGACGTCGAGCTCCAGGGTCCGGAGCCCGGCCTCCATCCGGTCGCCGCGCAGGATCGGCGGCGCCCAGGAAGGGCGTTCGCCCTTGTCCTTCTTCGCCATCGCCGGGTTACCTGACCGGCGCGCCCGCCGGGACCGGGCCGCCCTGGCCGGTCCCGCCCTGCGGCCGGGCCGAGACCTGCGGCAACGGCACGGTCTGCAGCACGCGGGTGATGATGTGGTCGATGGGCACGCCGTCGGCCAGCGCGTCGTAGGACAGCACGAGGCGGTGGCGCAGCACGTCCGGCACGACGTCGACGACGTCCTGCGGCAGCACGTAGTCGCGGCCGCGCACCAGGGCCAAGGCCCGCGCGGCGGCGATGATGCCGAGGCTGGCGCGCGGCGAAGCGCCGTAGGACACCCAGCCGGCGACGTCGGCGAGGCCGTGCTCGTTCGGCGTGCGGGTGGTCAGCACGAGGCGGACGACGTAGTCGACCAGCGCGTGGTGCACGAAGACCTGCGACGCGACGCCCTGCAGCCGGACCAGCTCGGCCGGGCTGAGCACCTCGTGCGGGGTGGGCGGGGTGACGCCCATCCGGTAGATGATCTCGCGCTCCTCCTCGGCGGAGGGGTACTCGACGAGGATCTTGAACAGGAAGCGGTCGCGCTGCGCCTCCGGCAGCGGGTACACGCCCTCGTTCTCGATCGGGTTCTGCGTGGCGAGGACCAGGAACGGGTCCGGCATCGGGAACGTCTGCCCGCCGATCGAGACGTGCCGCTCGGCCATCACCTCGAGCATCGCCGACTGCACCTTCGCCGGCGCGCGGTTGATCTCGTCGGCGAGCACGAAGTTCGCCACGACCGGGCCGAGCTCGACGTCGAACCGCTCGGCGCCCTGGCGGTAGATCCGGGTGCCCAGGATGTCCGCGGGCACCAGGTCCGGCGTGAACTGCACGCGCGAGAACGAGCCGCCGACGACCCGGGCGAACGTCTCGACGGCCAGGGTCTTCGCGACGCCGGGCACGCCTTCGAGCAGCAGGTGGCCCTTGGCCAGCAGCCCCACCAGCATCCGCTCGACCAGGCGGTCCTGGCCGACGATGATCCGCTTGACCTCGAACACGGTCCGCTCCAGCAACTGGGCGTCCCGCGCCGGCGTCGCGGCCTGCTGGCCGTTCCCGCCCTCGGCGTAGCCGGGCTCGGTCACTCTGCCTCCTCATAAGTCCGTGCGCCGCCCCCGCGACGTTGATCACGCGGTGCGACCGTACTGCGTCCCCCGGTGGTTCGTCTCCTCCGGCACGCGGACGCACGCGTAGGCCCGTGCGAGTAGCCAACACCGTGCCCGGTGTGACATCTGTGAAGCACCGCGTCAGGACAGCCGGTCCAGGTCCTCGGGGGTGTCGATGTCGTCGGCCTCCCCCGGCTCGGCCGGGACGTCGACGATGTCCAGCGCGCCGAGCGTCCGCCGCAGCGCCGCGTTCTCCGGTTCCTCCGGCAGCGCGGCCCGCAGCGCGGCGACCCGCCAGACGCCGAGCAGCCACTGCCGGGCGCCCGCCCCGTCGACGAGCACCGCGCCGTCGGCCCCGCCGACCGCGGCGACCAGCCGGTCCACAGTGGACCGGCGGACCCCGGGCAGGTCGGCGGCGAGCACCGCGACCGCCTCGACGTCCTCGGGCACGAACGCGAGCCCGGCCGCCAGCGCGGCGACCGGTCCGGTGCCGGGCACGGGCTCGCGGGTCCACACGACGTCGAAGCCGGGACGCCGGGGGCCGACCGCGATCACGCGTTCGGCGCCGTCGAGGGCGTGGATCGCGCGGGCCAGCAACGGCTTGCCGCCCACGGTCAGGGCCGGCTTGTCCACACCGGACAGTCTGCGGGCCGACCCACCGGCCACCACGATCCCCGCGTAGCGCATCCGGCGAACCTTAGCGGCATACTCGACGCGTGTCCTACACCGCCGAGCCCCGCGTCGACGCCTACATCGACGCCCTGCCCGGGTGGCAGCAGGCGATCTGCCGCGAGGTGCGCGAGCTGGTCCACGCGGCCGACCCCGCGGTGACCGAGACCATCAAGCGCACCCGGCAGCCGTACTTCGTGCTCGAGGGCAACATCTGCGCCCTGCTGGCGGCGAAGGACCACGTCAACGTCTTCGTCTACGACGGCGGCATCGTCCCCGACCCGGACGGCATCATCACGGCCGGGCACGGCAACAAGACCGCCCGGACGGTCGCCTTCCGCGAAGGCGAGCCGATCAACGCGCCCGCGCTCACCGCGATGTTCCGGCAGATCATCGCGAACAACCGGGCCGGCGGCTGGCGCAAGCTCAAGCGCGAGCGGGACGCCTGACTTCAGCGGCCCAGCACCAGGTAGGCGAGGCCGAGGGCGCCCCGGTAGTCCCGGACGTACTGCCGCTGCCGTTGGTCGAGCCAGGCACGCACGTCGGACGCCCGGGGGTCGTCCGGATGCGCCAGCAGCCACTCCTGCCAGGCGCGGCGCGACGACGACTCGAAGTCGTCCCATTCCAGCTGGTCAGCGGTGCTGAGGTGCAGCACGCGCCACCCGGCGGCATCCACGGCGTCGAGCAGGTCCGGCAGGGTCAGCGTGTCCGGGCCGAAGATCTCCTGCGCCGCCGGGTTCGGTGGAGCCGCCCAGAACCCGTCGCCGTAGAGCAGCCGCCCGGACGGCACCACCCGCGCGAGCCGGGTGAGCGCGTCCTTCGTCGACCCGAAGGCGTGCGCGGACCCGACGCAGAACACCCGCTCGGCCGGTCCGTCCCAGCTCGCCGCGTCCGCCTCGCTGAACCCGACGTCCAGCCCGCGTTCCCGGGCCGCCGCGCGACCGCGTTCGAGGCCGGTCACGTCCGTGTCGACGCCGGTCCCGCGCAGTCCGGGCACCCGGGCGACGGCCCGCAGCAGCAGCTCACCCCAGCCGCAGCCGAGGTCGACGAGGTGGCCCGCGTCGAGGTCCATCCGGTCGAGCAGCAGCTCGGCGTGGGTTTCGGACAGGGGCGTGTTCCAGCGCATCCGGGTGCGCCGCAGCGCGTTCAGCTCGTCGTCCACCGGGCGATCCTGGCGGCCGCGCGGTCTCGGCGTCGAGCGGGTTTCAGCCGATCAGGCGGGTCGCGTACGGCATGATGCCGCCGTAGCGCACCGGGGCGACCCGGACGCGGAGCCCGGACTGCGGGGCCTCGACCATCTGGCCGCCGCCGAGGTACAGCGCGACGTGGTGGATGCCGCCCGCACCGCCGTAGAACAGCATGTCGCCGCGGCGCATCTGCGACAGCGGGACGCGGCGCCCGGACGTGTACTGGTAGCCGCTGTAGTGCGGCAGCGACGTGACCCCGGCGAAGGCGTAGATCATCAGGCCGGAGCAGTCGAAGCCGATCTTGTTGTAGTCGCCGTAGCGGTCGGCGACCCCGCCGTCGCGGATGCCGCGGGTCGCGCCGCTCGCGTTGCCACCGCCCCAGGCGTAGGGCATGCCGAGCTTGGACAGCGCCCGGGCGATCACGGCTTCGATGGACGCGCCGGCCGGGGCCGAGGGCGCGGGCCCGCCGGACGGGCGGCCACCGCCACCCCCCGAGGAACCGAGCGCGGCCTGGCGGGCGCGCTCGTCGTCCTCGCGCTGCTTCTGGGCGAGCCAGTCCTGGTAGCGCTGGCGCTGCCCCTGCAGGCCGTTGACCTTGGCCTGCGCGGCGTAGAGCTGCTGCTCGACGCTCGACTTGTTCGCCTGCAGCGCCGAGTTCTGCGACTCCTGGCTGTCCTGCGCCCGCACGGCGGCGGTCTGGGCGGCGTCGGCGCCGTCCTTGGCCTGGCGCGCGGCGTCCTGCTTCTGCTGGGCGATCTCCGCGGCCTTGCGGGCCGCGGAGTCCTTGTTCGCCTTGTCGGTCTGCGCCTGCTGGAGCCGGTCGAGGGCGTTGAGCCGGTCGCCGCCGACGGCGTCGAGCAGCTGCGCGCGGGCCAGCATGTCCTTGGGGCTGTCGGCGCTCAGGTACGCCGAGAGCGAGCCGACCGTACTGCCCTGCTGGAAGCTCGCGGCGGCGAAGGTCTTCAGGTCGTTGCGGGCCTTCTCGATCGCCGCGGCCGCCGCGTCGGCCTGGGTCCGGGCGGCCTTGGCGTCGTTCTCCGCCTGCGCCGCGGCGTCCTGGGCGGACCGCAGGTCGACCAGGGCCTTGTTGGCCTCTTCCTGCTTGAGCTCGACGTCGTCCTGCAGCTGCGACAGCTTCTGCTCGGCCTGCGCCAGCTGGTTGGTCAGCCGGCCGACCTCACCGGCCTTCGCGTTCGCCTGGGCCTTGCTGGAGTTCAGCTCCGAGTCGCTCGGGTTGGGCGGCGGCGGGGGCGCCGCGAGGCCCGTGCCACCGGCGCCGAACAAGATCACCAGAGCGAGCGTGCTCACGGTCAGTCCACGGCGCCCGCTCGGCACACACCAGCCTTTGCGCCGTTCCGGCACGACCGCCACCTCCGCTCACCTGCGCACATCGCGCGTCACTGCAGTCACACCACTATCACAAGCCTCAGCGGAAACTTACACACCGTAGGCACCAATTCCCCTTATTGAGGGACCCCCGCCGCGGATGGCGCAGCCCACACCGCGTGTCGTCTTGTCCCTCAAACAGGACACGCGTACTGTTTGAGGGACCGCGAGGTGTGCCATCCCGAATCCGGTCCTACGGTGGGGGTGCGCAAGACTCGCCTCACCGAACCCGACCGAACTGACCCGGGACTCGACCGCCGCACCGGCGCGGAAGTCCATGCCACTGGAGTTAGACGTGACCGCACCTGCCAGCAAGGACAGCTTCGGCGCCAAAGACACGCTGAAGGTCGGCGACGCCTCGTACGAGGTGTTCCGCCTGAACAAGGTCGAGGGCGCCGAGCGCCTGCCCTACAGCCTGAAGATCCTGCTCGAGAACCTGCTGCGCACCGAGGACGGCGCGAACATCACCGCCGACCACATCCGCTCGCTCGCCTCGTGGGACCCGAAGGCCGACCCGTCCATCGAGATCCAGTTCACGCCGGCCCGCGTGATCATGCAGGACTTCACCGGCGTCCCCTGCGTCGTCGACCTCGCCACCATGCGCGAAGCGGTCACGGACCTCGGCGGCGACCCGGACAAGGTGAACCCCCTCGCCCCGGCCGAGCTGGTCATCGACCACTCCGTGATCATCGACGTCTTCGGCCGCCCCGACGCCTTCGAGCGCAACGTCGAGATCGAGTACGAGCGCAACCGCGAGCGCTACCAGTTCCTGCGCTGGGGCCAGGGCGCCTTCGACGAGTTCAAGGTCGTCCCGCCGGGCACCGGCATCGTGCACCAGGTCAACATCGAGCACCTCGCGCGCACGGTGATGTCCCGTAACGGGCAGGCCTACCCCGACTCCTGCGTCGGCACCGACTCGCACACCACCATGGTCAACGGCCTGGGCGTGCTGGGCTGGGGCGTCGGCGGCATCGAGGCCGAGGCCGCCATGCTGGGCCAGCCGGTCTCCATGCTCATCCCGCGCGTCGTCGGCTTCAAGCTGACCGGCGAGATCCCGGCGGGCGTCACCGCCACCGACGTCGTGCTCACGATCACCGAGATGCTGCGCCGCCACGGCGTGGTCGGCAAGTTCGTCGAGTTCTACGGCGAGAGCGTCGGCCAGGTCCCGCTGGCCAACCGCGCCACCATCGGCAACATGAGCCCCGAGTTCGGCTCCACCGCGGCGATCTTCCCGATCGACGAGGAGACCGTCCGCTACCTCAAGCTGACCGGCCGCTCGGCCGAGCAGGTCGCCCTGGTCGAGGCCTACGCCAAGGAGCAGGGCCTCTGGCACGACGCGTCGCACGAGCCGGCCTTCTCCGAGTACCTCGAGCTGGACCTGTCGACGGTCGTCCCGTCGATCGCCGGCCCGAAGCGCCCGCAGGACCGCATCGAGCTGACGGACGCGAAGTCGTCGTTCCGCAAGTCGATCCACGACTACGTGGGCGGCGAGGACGTCACGCCGCACACCAAGATGGACGAGGCCTCCGAGGAGTCCTTCCCGGCCAGCGACTCCCCGTCGCTGTCCTTCGCCGAGGACGACGCCGCGCCCGTCACCAGCTCGGCCGCGAACGGCGCGTCCGGCCGCCCGAGCAAGCCGGTCAAGGTCTCGACCTCGGACCGCGGCGAGTTCGTGCTCGACCACGGCGCCGTGGTGATCGCCTCGATCACCTCCTGCACCAACACCTCGAACCCGTCGGTCATGCTCGGTGCCGCGCTGCTCGCGCGCAACGCCGTGGACAAGGGCCTCGCGGTCAAGCCGTGGGTCAAGACGTCGATGGCGCCGGGCTCGCAGGTCGTCACGGACTACTACACCAAGGCCAACCTGTGGCCGTACCTGGAGAAGCTGGGCTACCACCTGGTCGGCTACGGCTGCACCACCTGCATCGGCAACTCCGGCCCGCTCTCGGACGAGATCTCCGCGGCGATCCAGGAGAACGACCTCACCGCGGTCTCGGTGCTCTCGGGCAACCGGAACTTCGAAGGCCGGATCAACCCCGACGTGAAGATGAACTACCTCGCGTCGCCGCCGCTGGTCATCGCCTACGCGCTGGCCGGCACGATGGACTTCGACTTCGCGAACCAGCCGCTGGGCCAGGACGCGCAGGGCAATGACGTCTTCCTGAAGGACATCTGGCCGACCGCGCAGGAGATCCAGGAGACCATCGACTACGCGATCACGCAGGAGATGTTCACCAAGGACTACGCGGACGTCTTCGACGGTGGCGAGCGCTGGAAGTCGCTGCCCACCCCGGAGGGCAAGACCTTCGAGTGGGACGCCGAGTCCACCTACGTGCGGAAGCCCCCGTACTTCGAGGGCATGACGCCGGAGCCGGCCGCGGTCACCGACATCTCCGGCGCGCGCGTGCTGGCGAAGCTGGGCGACTCGGTCACCACCGACCACATCTCCCCCGCCGGCGCGATCAAGCCGGGTACCCCGGCCGCGCAGTACCTCACCGAGCATGGCGTGGACAAGAAGGACTTCAACTCCTACGGCTCGCGGCGCGGCAACCACGAGGTGATGATCCGCGGCACCTTCGCGAACATCCGGCTGCGCAACCAGCTGCTGGACGACGTGCAGGGCGGCTACACCCGCGACTTCACCCAGGACGACGCCCCGCAGGCGTTCATCTACGACGCGGCGCAGAACTACGCGGCGGCCGGCACCCCGCTGGTCGTGCTGGGCGGCAAGGAGTACGGCTCGGGCTCGTCGCGCGACTGGGCGGCCAAGGGCACCTCGCTGCTGGGCGTGCGCGCGGTGATCACCGAGTCGTTCGAGCGGATCCACCGGTCCAACCTGATCGGCATGGGCGTCATCCCGCTGCAGTTCCCGCAAGGCGAGTCGGCGGCGTCGCTGAAGCTGGACGGCACCGAGACGTTCGACATCTCGGGCATCACCAAGCTGAACGACGGCGAGACCCCGCGCACCGTGCACGTCACCGCGACCAAGCAGGACGGCAGCAAGGTGGAGTTCGAGGCGGACGTCCGCATCGACACCCCGGGTGAGGCGGACTACTACCGCAACGGCGGCATCCTGCAGTACGTGCTGCGGAAGATGACGCAGGCGTAAGGGTTTCCTGCTGTACGAAAGGCCTCCCCGCCGGAACCGGCGGGGAGGCCTTTCGCGTTACCGTGACGGGCACGGGGGAAGACAGCGAACTGGCGTACGAAGAAGGCGGCCGCGGACGGCCGGTGGTGTTCCTGCACGCGGACGGGATGACCCGCGCGATGTGGGAGGAACAGTTCACCCGCTTCGCGCACAGCCATCGGGTGATCCGCTACGACGCCCGCGGCAGCGGTGGCTCGCCGAAGCCGTCGGGTGCCTTTTCCCACCACGAAGACCTGAAGCACCTCCTCGACACCCTCGAAGTGGACCGCCCGGTGCTGGTCGGCTGTTCCTTCGGCAGCCGGGTGTTCCTCGACTTCGCGCCGGCGTACCCGGATCGTGTGGGCGGCCTGGTCCTGAGTTCGCCGGGGATCAGCGGAATGGAGTTCCGCGACCCGTCGTCCGGGGTCTGCTGGCCGAGGCGGCCGCCGCGGCCCGGGTGGGCGACGGCACCGCGGTGGTGGAGTGCGTCCTCCGGCTGTGGGTCGACGGCCCGCGTCGCGCACCCGCGGACGTCGATCCGGCCGTGCGCGCGGTGTGCCGGGACATGCTGGCGGGCACCTTCGCCGCGGGCCACGGCGTCCCCGACTTC